>NZ_JBHXNU010000009.1:158588-197445 GCF_042719255.1 Rhodococcus sp. NPDC058532 | reverse complement strand
CTACGCGATGGCCCGTCCTTGCTACGGGACCGACACGCGGCCGATCCTGCAGGTCAGGGTCTCACCCGATTCCCACCACCCCAGGGGACTCTCCCCGACCGTATCGCTGTCGGGGACTGGATCGAGCGGGTCTACAACCGGCGTCGTTGACACTCGGCGATCGAGATGATCGGTCCGGCCGAGTATGAGAAGTAGTTCACTAAGGCGGCAGGAGCCGTCTGACGCTGTGTCCGCTGGGCGGGGCCAACCCCAGGCATCAGCGGCGTGGCTTGGCGAGGTCAACTGCTTCCGGCCCGCGCTGACATGAGCAGGGGCTTCCGGATTGGAGAGTGGATTCGATTCGGTGGGGCGGCCGTCTGTTCCGCCGGGCTGTGTTGTTCGCGGCGCGAACCGTATGGCCGCCAGGCGTCTGAGCTTCCGCGGGGTCGCCAGGTCGCGTTCCGCTGGCAAAGGCTCCGGGTGGTCGATGTAATTGATGCACAACAATATTCGGAATTTAGCCGGACTGGTGAGCTTCGCGTAGCGGATTCGAACGCAATCGACGCGACATCGGCAATCGGATTTTGCGAATCCGCTCCCGCGACCCGCGTTGGCTTCATACGATGCTGCGAAATGCTGGGCGGAATGCCGTATTTCCGGTTTTCCGGGCGACGAGCTGGCGCTCCGGGTGATCGGGTACAGCCGACGCCCAGGTCCGTCGTCGTAAGGATGGTCCGTTGACCCGAACTTTTTCGCAGCGACTCGTTCCCGCCATTGCCTCACTGGCCGCCGCGGGCCTCGTGATCAGTGGGTGCAGCAGCAGTGACGCCGAGACGGGTGGTTCCGCCGCCACCGGCGAGCCGATCCGGGTCGGACAGATCATCCCGATCGAGGCGCCGGGCATCTCGGTGGCCAGCCAGGCCGCGGGACTCACGGCGGCGGTTGACGCGTTCAACGCGCGCGGCGGCGTCAACGGGCGCCCGCTCGAACTGATCCAGTGCGATTCCGTCGGCGACCCCAACAAGGAACTCGACTGCGTCGACAAGATGATCGCCGACGGCGTCGTCGCGACCCTCGCGGACTTCACCGCCGCCTCCCCGCAGGCGGTGTCGGAGAAGCTCGCGAGCGCGGGCATCCCCCGGATCGGCATGAACCCCATGAACATCGCCGACTTCACCGCGCCGAACGTGTACACCCCGTTCTCCGGCTCACTGCTGACCCTGTTCGGCACCGTGGACACCCTCGTCGCCAACGGGAAGACGAAGTTGACCCTGATGCGGCCGGACCTCCCGGTCACCGCGATGCTCAACCAGTTCATCGGCCCGTTCGTGCAGTCGAAGGGCGCCGAGATCGTCAACGAGGTCGCCGTCGGTGCAGGCGCCACCGACTACACCCAGTTCGTGGCCGCTGCCGAACGCAACGACGCGCAGGGCGTCATCATGGCGCTGACCGCGACCGAGTCGAACCAGATCGCGGAGGCGTTCAACCAGCTCGGATCGAAGCTCAGCTTCGCGCTCGCCGCCACCGGATTCACCCAGACCGATCTGCAGAACCTCGGCGACTTCGCGACCACCTCCGTGTACACCAGCCCGGTGCCTGCGCCGTCGTCGAGCACGGACGACTTCCCGGGGTTGGTCGACTTCCTGGACGACATGGAGGCATCCGGGGACGCCGACCTCGAACGGTCGGAGCTCAACGGAACCGAGATCTTCTCCTGGCTGTCGGTGCGGGCATTCGGCGAGGTCGCCGAGGGGCTCGACACGATCAGCGCGAATGCGGTGGCCCAGGGCTTCATGAACGCGAAGGACCTCGACATGGCCGGGCTCGTCCCGGCCTGGACCCCGAACGCGACCGAGCCGTTCGGCATCTTCCAGCGGGTGTCCAACTCGAAGATGTATCGGATGAGCTTCGACGGTGACGTCGTCGTCACCGACCCGAACCAGTACGACCTGCGTTCCCAGTAGCGCGGACCACCCGATCGGGGAGCGGTGATGACGGAGTTCGTGCAGTTCGCCATCCTCGGGCTCGGCGCCGGAGCGGCCTACGCCCTGCTCGCGCAGGGAGTGGTGCTGGTCTACCGCGGGTCCGGGGTGGTGAACTTCGCGCAGGGTGCGATCGCCATGGTCGCTGCCTACCTGTGTGTGGAAACCCTGCAGCGTGACCAGGATTGGCCGATGTGGCTCGCGATCGCCACCGCGGTCGCGGTGGCGGGCGCGATCGGACTGGTCTTCCAGCTGACGGTGCTGCGGTGGCTCGCGAACGCCGCCCCCATCGTGCGGCTCGCGGCCACCCTCGGCCTGCTGGTGATCCTGCAATCGGCGGTCCAGCAGTTCTACGGGTCGAAATCCATTCGGGTGCGGGCCTTTCTGCCGAACGACGCCTACCACTGGGGCGGAATCGTCGTGCAGCAGGACCGGCTGATCCTGCTGGGCATCGCGGTTGTCCTGACCGCCCTGCTGTGGGCGGCGACCCGGTTCACCCGGGTCGGGCTGGCGATCACCGCGGCCGCGGAGAACGAGCGAGCGGCCGCGGCGCTGGGCTGGTCGCCACAGCGTCTGGCGGCGCTGACCTGGACCGTCGGCGGCGCACTCGCCGGCGTCGCCGGAATCCTCGTCGCCCCACTGACCGGCCTGACGCCGACCGCGTTCGTCGTGATCGTCACCGTGTTCGCGCTCGCCGCCGCCCTGCTCGGCGGCTTCCGATCGTTCCCGCTCACCCTCCTCGGGGGACTTGTCCTCGGTGTCGGCGAGAGCCTGGTCGTGCTCTACCAGGACCCGATCCGCGAATTCCTGCACATGCCAACCCTGACCGGGATCAACCGGGCGGTGCCGTTCCTTGTCATCCTGATCGTGCTGGTGGTGCGGGGCAAGGGCCTACCGTTGCGGAGCCACGTCTCGGAACGCCTCCCGCGCCTCGGCTCGGGCGCCGTCCGTTGGCCCGGGCTGGTCGTCGCCGTCGTGATCGCGGTGATCGCGGTCGCGTTCAGCGGCGACTGGTTGCGGTCGCTGACCCTGACCCTGGCCGCGGCGGTGTTCCTGCTGTCGATCGTCGTGGTCACCGGGTACGCGGGCCAGCTGTCGTTGGCGCAGTACACGGTCGGCGGGCTCGGCGCCCTGATCGCCGCCCGACTCGTTGGCCAGGCCGGGTGGTCCCTGATCCCGGCCGCGATCGTCGCGGTGGCCGCCGTCGTTGTGGTCGGCGTGTTGTTCGCCCTGCCAGCACTACGCACCCGCGGCGTCAACCTCGCCGTCGTCACCCTCGGGCTCGGATTCACCGTTCAGGAAATGGTGTTCGGCAATCCCGCCCTCACCGGGGACAAGCTCGACAACTCCGTCCGGATCCCGAAGTTGACGCTGTTCGGCGTCGATGTCACCGCAACGACCCACCCCGAACGGTGGGCGCTGCTCTGCCTGGCGGTCCTCGTGGTCGTTGGCGTGATCGTTGCGAACCTGCGCCGCTCCCGGACCGGGCGCAGGCTGATCGCGGTCCGCACCAACGAGCGCGCGGCCGCGTCGCTCGGAATCAGCGTGTTCACGGTGAAGATCTATGCCTTCGCGCTGGCCGCCGGAATCGCGGCGGTCGCGGGAATCTTGCTGGGGCTGCGTAATTCGGCGGTGACATACGTCGAGTTCAACGCGTTCGCGTCGATCAACGCGGTGGTCCAGACGGTGACCGGCGGCCTCGGATACGTGATCGGCGGCATAGTCGGGGCCCTGCTCGGGCCCGGCGCGATCGTCAGTAGGGCACTGTCCGACGGATCCGGCAGTGGCGCGCTCGCGACGCTGATCGGGGGCGTCGTCCTGATCGTGATCCTGCTCGTCAACCAGAACGGCATCGCCGACATGCTGACCAGGGTGGCCCGCGCGATCCGTCGACGCCCCCCGATATCGGCGCTGCCCGCACGGTCGAAAGGCCCGCAGGCGCAGCAACTCACCACCGAGGTGGACACGTCGACCGTCCCGGCGGCCCCGCTCACGGTCCGTGGGCTTGGCGTCCGATTCGGTGGGGTCACCGCCGTCGACGATGTCAACCTGACGGTCCGACCGGGCGAGGTCGTCGGCTTGATCGGGCCCAACGGGGCTGGCAAGACCACGGTCATCGACGCGATCACCGGCTTCGTGGCACCGGCCGCGGGCAGCGTCGCGCTCGGTGCCGACGACATCACCGGATGGTCGACGGCCCGCCGCGCCAGGTGCGGTCTGCGTCGCTCCTTCCAATCCCTCGAACTGTTCGAGGACATCACCGTTGGCGACAACATCCACGCAGGCGCCGATGAGGCGACCCGCGCGGGCTGGCTGACCGATCTGATCTGGCCGCGACAACGACCACTATCGGCGACCGCGTCGACCGCGGTCCTCGACTTCGGGCTCGCCGACGACCTGTCCGCGATGCCGGGGGAGTTGCCGTATGGGCGGCGTCGACTCGTCGGGATCGCCCGGGCCGTCGCGTCGGGACCGTCGGTGGTCTTGCTCGATGAACCGGCCGCCGGGCTGGACGATGCCGAGAGTCGTGAACTTGCGCAGTGCATTCGGCGACTGGCCGATGAGCGCGGTGCCGGGGTGCTGCTCGTCGAGCACGACATGGGGCTGGTGATGTCGACGTGCGACCGGATCGTGGTGCTTGAGGCGGGCCGGGTGATCGCCGCGGGCGACCCCGACACGATCATGGCCGACGAACGGGTCCGCGCCGCGTATCTGGGCACCGACGACGAGACCACGGGGGCGCTGTCATGACCACCACCGCAACCGAACGGACCACCGGGGAAACCGTTCTCGACTGCGCCGGGCTGGACGCCGGGTACGGCGGCGCGGTGGTCTGCCGCGGCCTGGACCTTCGGGTGCGGGCCGGTGAGGTCGTCGCGCTGATCGGCGCCAACGGTGCCGGGAAGTCGACGACGATGCTGACCGTCGCGGGCGAACTGGCCCCGCTCGCCGGCACGGTCAGCGTCCTCGGGTCCGATGCCGGGACCTCCCTGGCGGCCCGGGCCCGGCGCGGTCTGAGCTACGTCACCGAGGAACGGTCGGTGATCATGGGCCTCACCGCGGCCGAGAACCTGAAGCTCGCAGCCGTGCCCGCCGACGCGGCCTGCGCGATCTTCCCGGAGCTGCGGCCGCTGCTCGGCAGGCAGGCCGGCCTGCTCTCCGGTGGCGAGCAACAGATGCTCACCCTGGCCAGGGCGCTCGCCCGAAACCCTCGACTGCTGCTCGCGGACGAACTGTCGCTCGGCCTTGCGCCGCAGATCGTCGCGCGCCTGCTCGCCGTGGTGCGGGCCGCCGCCGACGAACGTGGGGTCGGTGTCCTGCTGGTCGAACAGCACGTGCGTCAGGTGCTGCAGGTCGCGGACCGGGTGTACGTGATGCGACGGGGGCGGGTGATCGTTGAGGGGACCGCCGCGGAGATTGCCGCCGATCTCGACACCGTTCGGCGGGCGTACCTGTCCGGGGTCGCCGACGACGAGACACCCACCTGAGCTGGCAACAGCCGATCAGGTGAACCCTTGTACGGTTGGTGCGTCGTATCGGCCTGCCAGGGCGGGCCGCGGATCGAAGAGGGGTGTCGTGGGAGTGGCTGCGAAGTCGTCCGTCGTCCGGGTGCCGAAGGCCGGTGAGCTGGTCGCGGCCAGCCTGCGCCGCCGGATCATCACGGGTGAACTGGAGGTCGGCGACCCGCTGCCCAACGAGGCCGCGCTCATGGAGCAGTTCGGCGTGTCCCGGCCGACCCTGCGGGAGGCGTTCCGCATCCTCGAATCCGAGTCGATCATCACGGTGCTGCGGGGCGCGCATGGCGGTGCCCGGGTCCTCGCGCCGGACTCGGCGGCGGCCGCCCGCTACACCGGGCTGCTGCTGCAGTATCGCGGTGTCCCCCTCGTCGACGTGTACCGGGCTCGGGCGGCGCTGGAGGTGGCCGCGGTCGGGACCCTTGCGGACGGCGCCCACGACGCCGAGCTCGACACCTTCGAGGCGCTGGTGGAGATCGGGGCTGACCTCCTCGACGACGCGGAAGCCTTCTCCCGGCACGACGTCGATGTGCACCAGGCCCTGATCGAGTTGGCGGGCAACCAGACGCTGGCGGTGCTCGCGGGCATGGTGGTGCACATCATCGACGCCCATCACGCGTTGTTCATCGCGTCCCACGGTGGGGCGAACGAGCGGCCCGCCGCCCGCGCCGCGCACCGTGCGTACCTTCGGGTGCTCGGCCTGATGCGGGACGGCGACACGGTCGCGGCGCAGACCTTCTGGCGCAAGCACCTCGACGCGATCGAGACCTACATGATCGGCGACTCCGAGACCACCCTCGTTGAGGTGCTCACCTAAAGTCTCACCGCGGCACCGGGATCACCAGCGGAGGCAGACCCGGCACCTCGACCCGGATCTCGGCGGGCGGGGCCGGTGGCGGTGGCGGCTGTGGCACCACGACGGGCTCGGGTGCAGGCTCGGGCGGGGCCGGAGCGGGGGGCGGCGGCGGCTCCGGCGCGGGGGGAGGCGCAGGCGCTGGCACTTCCGCGGCCGCGCGCCGCGGCGCCTGCTCGACCGGAGCGGCCTGAACCGGGGCGGGTGCCGGTGCCGGGGCCGCGGGCGGGATCGTCGGTGCCGGAGTCGGGCCAGGGGGACCGGATCCGACCGGGACCGCGGTCAGCGCGCCGGTGGCGATGTCCACCACCGACACCATGCCCATCGCATCGAGCGACGGCCGCACCACCAGGATCCGATCGGGGTCGAACCCGGGCCAGGGTACGACGTTCGGGGTGGGGTTCACATCCGAGGTGGGGGTGCTCAGCGGTGTCCCGTTCGCGCACCGGACCCGCGGGATCCCGTGGTCGTCGATCAGGACGATCGTCCCCGCCTCGAGCACCGCGTCCCGCGCGGTGGTGCGTCCGTCGTCGAACCCGTGGCCGGTGACCCGCGTGTCCGCCCGAAGCAGCACCGGTGTCAGGGCGTCCACGTAGCCACGCACGTCCGAGACGCCCTGCACCTCGGACCAGGCCGCCAGCTTCACCGGATCGTGCTCGAGGTCGTCGACGAGTCGTGCACTGTCGCACAACGGGCGCTCGAGGCTCCCGCCGTAGAGCCCGCCGCGGTCGCCGGTCACCACCGGCGTGGTGTCGGCGGGTAGTTCGCTGCCCGGCGGGCCGGGTGGGACGATCGTCGGCGTCTGCGGTGGCAGCAGGACATCGGTCCACGGAAGCTCGCCGTCCTGGATGGTGGTGAGCAGGGCGACCGGCTCCGGGTCGGTGCCGCGCTGGGAACATCCGGTCGCGGCGACGGCGACGCACGCGACCGCGGCGAACCGGACCGGCCACCCCTGGTGGGAGCCGGTGGTTGCGACGGTACGGTGGCGGGCCCGGTGAGCGGCCCGCCCGCCATTGTCGGGGGCCACCCGGCCAGCGTAGGCGCTCCGGTGGCGGGGTGCCCGTTGACCGCGCCGGGTCCGCGGGTCGGAGTCGTCGATCCGCTGGCCGGGGCCTGCGCGGTCCGGTCGACCTGCGCTACCGCGCGGAGCCCGCGCCCACCTCGACCCGGGCCGAAGCGGTGGGCTCGCGCTCCGGGGCCCGGCGCGGGATAAAGAACGCGACGAGCAGCGCGATGACGGCCGCGCCGCCGCCGATCAGGAAGGTCACCACGAACGCCTCCCGGGTCGGCACCTCGACCGGCCCGTGCTGCTGCGTCATCGAGGTGAGCACGACGGTCATCGCCGCGGCAGCGAACGACGTTCCGACCAGACGCATCAACGAGTTCAGTCCGTTGGCCGCGCCGGTCTCGCGGATCGGGACGGCACCCATGATCAGCGCGGGCATCGCCGCGTACGCGATGCCGATGCCCGCGCCGATGATGGTGGAGACGACCGCGAGCTGCCAGATCGAGTTCATCGCGACGGCACCGATCAGATACCCGGCGGCGATGACCGTGGTGCCGACCATCAACGTGACCCGGGGGCCGTGGCGTCGGGTCAGGCGTGCGGAGACCGGGGAGAGCATCATCATCACGATGCCTGCCGGTGCCATGCACAGGCTGGCGGCCACCATCGACCGGCCCAACCCGTATCCGGTCTCCGGCGGTGCCTGCAGGAGCTGCGGCACCGTCAACGAGGTGGCGTACATGGCGAATCCGGTGAGGACCGAGGCACCGTTGGTCAACAGCACGGTCGCGGACGCGGACACCCGAAGGTCGACGAGCGGGTCGGTGGTCCGCAGTTCGATCGTGCCCCACATCAGGAAGATCACGATCGACGCGCCGAGCAGCCCGAGCGTGAGCGGGCTCGTCCACCCCCACTGCGCCCCCTTCGTCAGGGCGAGCAGCAGGGCGACCAGGCCACCGGCAAGGCCGATCGCGCCGGGGTAGTCGAAACGTCCCGGCGTCCGGACGGCGGACTCGGGCACCAGCACCGCGACCGAGATCGCCACCAGCGCACCGAGGATCGCCGCCGCCCAGAACAGGGCGTGCCAGCTGTAGCTCTGCGCGGTCCAGGCCGCGACGGGCAACCCGATCGCGCCACCGACCCCCATCGTCGAGCTCATCACCGAGATGGCCGAGGCGACGCGCTCCCGCGACAATTCGTCGCGCAGGATGCTGATGCCGAGCGGGATGGCGCCGGTCGCGGCTCCCTGCAGTGCCCGTCCGATGATCACCGGGGTCACGGTGCTGCTCAGCGCGCACACCACCGACCCAACGACCAGAAAGGCCATGGAAATCAGGATCATTCGCCGCTTGCCGACCATGTCGCCGAGTCGCCCCGCGATCGGGGTGACGACGGCGGCGGCGAGCAGCGTCGAGGTGACCACCCAGGAGGCGGTCGCCGAGGAGGTGTTCAGCAGGTCGGGCAGCGCGTGAATCAGCGGAACGACGAGGGTCTGCATCAGCGACACGACGATGCCCGCGAACGCCAGCGTCGGAAGGATGAGGCCTGCCCGGGAATCGGGTCGGGCGGCAGGGGGATCGACGAGGGTCACGGGTCTCTCTCTGTGCGTTCGTCGCGGCAGGAACGAACGCCCCCCGCGTTGCATGTGCACCGTACACACCGTCAACCGTCAGACCGCTGCGCTGGTCCGGTCCGGCCTTGCCGAGAAGATTCCGGACCCGGACGGGGGCACGGCGCGTCGGCTGCGGCCGACCCCAACCGGCCTCGCCGCGTTGCGCCGCGACCGCACCAGGAACATCACCGGCATCGACGATCTCGTCGGCGGCTGGACCGATGCGGACCGCACCGACCTCGTCGCGCTGTTGCGGCGGCTGAACGAGGAGATCGAACGGCGTCAGGGCGTGCACTGGCCGCGGACCTGACCGCGACCGGCCGGAGTCGGCTCGCCCCGTCGGCGGCCGATGCTCTTGTACCGTGGCGTCCGGCCGAGGCCTCGGCCCGTAGCGGACACCGAGTGGGGAGTGGAACACATGGGCATCAACGACGGACGCGTGGTGATCGTGACCGGTGCGGCGGGCGGAATCGGCCGCGAGCACGCACTCGAATTCGCGAGGCAGGGCGCGAAGGTCGTCGTCAACGATCTCGGCCCGGCGGAGGCCGTTGTCGAGGAGATCAGGGCGATGGGCGGTGAGGCCGTCGCCAACAAGGACGACATCTCCGACTTCGACGGTGCTGGCAGTCTGGTGCGGACCGCGATCGAGGAGTTCGGCACCCTGCACGTGCTCGTCAACAATGCGGGCATCCTGCGGGACAAGATGTTCGTCAACACGTGCGTGTCCGCCGGTATCGCCAGCTAGACCGAGGTGCCGCCCGCCTCACTCTGGGGGTCGGTCCCGCGCTCGTCCCGCATCAGTATCGAGTCCACGGCCGCCCGGGTCCGTTCATCCTCGCCCGGCCACAGGTGCGTGTACACCTCGAGCGTCGTCGTCGGCGACGAGTGCCCCAGGCGCTCCTGGACCGTCTTCACCGACGCCCCGGCCTGGATCAGGGTGCTCGCGTAGAAGTGGCGCAGCGAGTGCCACGTCACCGCGTCGTCCAGGCCCGCCTTCCGCCGCCGCGCGTTGATCGCCTTCCCGATCGCCGTCGATGACCACATGCCGTCGCCGCGGGTGCGGAACACTGGCATGTCGCGGGTCTCAACCGGCCGCGCGGCCAACTCCTCGGCGAGCGTGTCGATCGCGATCTTCGGCAGCGGGATCGTCCGTAGCGACCCGTCCGTCTTCAAGCCGCGCCACGCGAACTCGGTGGTGTCGGCCTCCGCCTGCTCGCACACGTCGATCTCCTTGCGCAGGAAGTCGATCGACCGGACCCGCAGGCCGCCGATCTCACCCGCGCGCAGACCGGTCGCCGCGGAGACGACCATCATCCGCGCGAGCGTGGGGAAGTCGGACGCCGCATCGACGAGCGCCCACAGCTGCTCGACGGACAGCAGCTCGGCCGTGCGCACCGGCTGCATCCGCCGGCCTCCCTCGACCTTCGGCATCGGCGACTTCCGCAGGAGGCCGTCGTCGACAGCGCGCTGCAGGCACCCGCCGACCTGACCGCAGTAGTTCTTCACGGTGGACTCGGCGAGCGGCTTACCGTCCGCCCAGGCGCGGCCAGCGAGAAGCCCAGCACGCCACTCGCGGATGAGGGTCGGCCGCAGCCGACCGAGCTCGACGTCGCGCAGCGCGCCGAGGTTCGTGCCGATCTGCTCGCGCACGCGCTTCGTGCCGCTGTTTGTGGCGGACTTCTCCCAGTCTGCCCAGAGCTGCCCCAGGGTGATGGTCTGCGCGTTCGGGTCGATCCAGTCGTCGTGGCGCATCTCGCGCAGCCGCTCGGCGACCCACGCCTTCGCCTCACGCTGGGTGTCGAAGGTCTTCGACCGCTCCCGGCTGTCGGGCCCGCGGTACCGGCCGACCCAGCGGACCTGGCCGCCGCGGACCCGCTTCTGTACGCTCATCCTGTCCCCTCCAAGGACATTCGGCCCCCACCTCGCGCCTCGAGGTGGGGGCCTACTTCGTTCAGTGCACCCAGTCGCAGTCTGCCAGGGCTGCGGTGATCTGCGCTCGCTCGGCCGGGGTGAGCGAGGCGAGGCGGACGTTCAGCGCGTGCTGGTCGGTCCACACCTCGTCGGCGAGCTCGACGCCGGTGACTCCCCGGCACCAGCGCAGCGCGTCGATCAGCAGCTCGACGGTGATGAGGCGGCGGGCCGCGATGATGTCGACCGCCCGCTCCTCGCGCGCCTCGAGCACCGCGTCGACCGGGACGATACCGCGCTCGACGTGCGCGCACTCGTGCGCGAGGGCTGATCGTCGACTGCGCTGGGTCAGATCCCGGTCGAGAAAGATCCGTCCCCCACCATCCCAAAAGCCGGCTTCCTCGTCGGGAAGCCGGCAGTTGGTGATGATCTCGATCGCAGGGTGATGGTCGCGTGCGTGTCGCCAGGGGTGATGCCGTCTAGAGCCCTTCATCTGGCGTCTCCGGGTAGACCTCCTTGACCCGGCGCGACGCGGCGCCCCTCATTCGGCTGGTGTCGAGCACTCCGTCTGGTCGCATGGGCAGATTGTGCACCTCGGCATCGCGACTGTCTGTCATCTCGTCGATCGGAGTTTCGAAGGCCGCGTGCTCGCCGCCGAGCTTCATGCGACGGAGGACCTCGTCGGCGATCTGCTCATCGCTAACCTCGCGCAGCGCGGTGATGGGGTCGATCTCGCGGGCGAACTCCTCGGCAAGGTAGCCGGTGGAGACCAGGGCGCCGACGGGATGCTTGCCGTAGGCGAGCGCGATAGCGATGACCGCCTCCGCTGGGAGCTCGCCGCGGTCGACGTAGTTCGCGAGCGAACGCGGGGCGATCCCGGACCGGCGTGCGGCGCTGCGCACGCTCTCGTCGCCCCACATCGTCTGCATCCATTCGGTGTGATCCATGTGCGCCACTATGCCAACCGCATGGCAAGTGTGCAAATTTGGCACAGCCGTAACCCGCGCAAACGACACGCGTTAGCCAATTCCTTGCTAGCCAGGCACACCATGTGCTTAACTGGATCACGCCAGACCAGATCGGCACAGCGAGGAGGTGAAGACATGATCCGACTAGACCCCGAGGTCCTCGACGCGACGCGAGAGATCTACCACCTGAGCAGCGACGAGAAGCTCGCCCACAAGCTCGGGATCTCCGGTAGCACCGTCGCCAACCTCCGCGCCGGGAAGACCGCGCCGACGATCGCCACCCTCATGGCGATCAAGAAGGCCACCGGTCGGCCCCTGGACTCCCTCGTCCAGGAGATTCCGGACAGACACGCCGCCTGACCGCGGCCCCGCATCCGCCGCATCGTCGGCACGCTCTTTGAGAACTCCACAGCAGACCCACCTCGGCGCCACATACGGCCCGCCCGACGACGTCGGGGAGAACACGGTGACCACACGCTCATGGAGCCCCCTCCCGCGGTCCGCGGCCTGGGGGTGCGCCGGACGGTAGGCAACCAGCGTCGGGGTGGGTGACCAGCACGACGGCCCTCGTGTGACTTGCGAGGGCCTATTTCGTCGTGCCCGAAAACAGAAGCGCCGCCGATGCTTTCGCAGAACATCGGCGGCCTGTGACCCACAGAGGAGGTCGAGTTGACCACCACAGACTATCCCATCCCGCCCGCGATCCGCCCCGCGCTGACCGCGGCCGACGTCGCCGAGCGGCTGTCCCTCGCCCCGACCGCCGTCTACCGGCTGTTCCGGCGCAAGAACCACCCGCTCCCGCACATCCGCACCGGCGGGATCCGCGTCCAGCCCGACACCTTCGAGCGCTGGCTGCGCGAGGAAGAGCAGATGAGCACCAGGAGGAAGAGTTGACCGAGCTAACCCTGGTCTACGACCAGTCTCCGTTCGACGCAATCCGCAAGGTCCGCGCCGACGGCACCGAGTACTGGTCCGCGCGAGACCTGATGCCCGTGATGGGCTACGCCCGATGGAACGAATTCAAGAACCCGATCGACCGCGCGATCAAGTCGGCTGAGAACCAGAACGCCAACACTGCAGACCTTTTCAGGCGATCGACTGAGAAGTCCGGCGGTCGCCCGGCCGAGGACTACGAGCTGTCCCGCTTCGCTGCGTACCTCGTCGCGATGAACGGCGACCCGAACAAGCGGGAGGTCGCCGCGGCGCAGGCGTACTTCGCGATCCGCACCCGCGAGGCGGAGGTGGCACCCGCCCCCGCGCTCACCGGGCCCGAGCTCATGGCAACCGCGCTCCTCGAGGCGGCGTCCACGCTCAAGGCGAAGGACCGGCAGATCGCCGAGCTCGAGGCGCCAGCGAAGGCATGGAACAACCTTGCCTCCGCGAACGGCCACTACTCGGTCGCCGAGGCCGCGAAGATCCTGTCGCAGGACCCCGCGATCTCGACGGGCCGCGACCGCCTGTTCGACTTCATGGCCCATCACAAGTGGATCTTCCGCCACCAGGGCAAAAGAGGCGGCTGGGAGGCGTACCAGACCGCGGTCGACAACGGCCGCCTGTACGAGCGCCCCGCCACCCCGTTCCTGAACTCGAAGACCGGCGACTACGAGCTTCCCGCGCCGACGATCCGCGTGACCGTCAAGGGCATCGAGAAGCTGCGCGGGCTGCTCGGCGGCACGGGCGAGATCGAGGTGAACGCATGACCGCCACCGACTTCCGCCTGCACCGCGAGCCCCGCGAGGTAGCCCCGAAGGTGCACGTCGGCATGGGCACCGTCGCGGACGACTCGACGCGGATCTACCTGCACGCCAACAACGCCGAGCTGACCAGGCCGCAGGTGCTGCGGCTGATCGGCGAGCTCGCCACACTCGCCGGAAAGGGCACCGACCAGTGAGCCACCTCCTGTGCATCGAGTCCGCGGCCAACCACGCGAAGGTCCCGCCGTTCGCGCTGGCCGTCGCCTGCGGCCTCGGACACCTCCCGCACCTGCACACCCCCGACGGCGTGCACATCGAGTCCGACGACCTCGACGACTGGATGACCGCCAACCAGATCGACGACCTCACCGCCGACTTCGGCGACGAAGCCCCGGGCATCGGCGCGCTGCTGCTGGCCGCGGCCGTCGTCCTCGCCGGCATCGCCGCGGCCCTCGTCGGCTACTGGCTCGGCAGCTGACCACACCCACCCAAGGAGACCTTTCGCATGTCGACTTTCTTACGCCGTAAACCCGCCCTTGACCTGGGCGCCAGCGCGGACCGGCCGCGCACGGTCCCGGTCGTCGAGATCATCGCCCGCATCCGCGCCGAGCAGGAGGCCGCGTCGTGCTGACCGCGATCCTGCAGGTGCAGATGGACCTCATCGGTGAGGCGCTGGCCGCCGGCGACCTGACCGCCGCGGGCCGCGAGTCCGCGGTGCTGCGCGAGATCCTGCGGGGGTGGGCCGCGTGACCACCCTCGAAGACTTCGATGCCCGCGAGATGCGCGCCCTCGCCCGCGAGGAAGCTCGAGACGAGGCCCGCGAGGCCGCGGCGGCGAACGTCGCCCCGGCGTACTCGTTCGTCGACGCGCCGCCCGCGAGCAAGAACAAGATCGGCCGGTCGATCCCCGAGTACCGGGTGAAGATGATCAACCTCGCGCGCCGGAACCCGGGCCGCTGGCTCGAGTACCCGTCGACGCCCGCGGACTCGTACACCGCCAAGCAGTCGGCCTCGTTCGCGAGCGACATCCGCAAGGGCAAGCGTGGATTCGCGGGCGGCGCATGGGAGGCGCAGGCCCGCGGCGGCGTCGTCTACCTCCGCTACCTCGGCGAGGACGCGTGACCGCCCTCGGCCTGTTCGTCGACTGCGTCCTCCCGGGCTGCGCCTCGCCGGTCGCCTCGGTCGGCGAGGTGTGCGGCGGCTGCCGGACCGCGTTCGGCGACCAGCTGCGCGCAACCGGTCGACCTGCGTTGACGGCCGACGAGGTCGCCGAGCGCGACCGGTCGACGCGGCTCGCCTACGGGCGGCGGGGGTTCGCGTGACCCTCGCTTGCGACATCTGCACCAGCCCGATCAATCAACACGGCGGCATCTGCCACCGCTGCCGTCTCGCCTACTGCCTCGAGGTCGACAGCACGGCCTCGAGGCGGTGCGCGGCCGACAAGGGCCACGGCGGCGACCACTACACCACCGACGACCGCGGCGAGATCACCCACCGCTGGGGTGCTGGCGGCGTCGCGCGGGAGGTCGGCTGATGCGGCCGTTCGACCCCGACCTCGACGACCCCTGCGACCTCTGGGACGCCGTCGATCGCGCCTACGACATGACCCCGTACAAGAACGGAGAGACCTTGTGATCCCCTGGGATTGCCCCGACTGCGGCACCATCCGCAACGCACCCTGCGGGCCTGTCTGCCTGCCCGCCGCCCGCATCGACCTGCGCGAGTTCAAGGCCGCGCGGCTCGCCACTGAGCGCGCCGAGCTCGAGCTGTGAGCGGCCTCTGCACCGGCCGCGACCCCGAGATGTGGTTCCCGGTCGGCTCCACCGACACCACCCGGCGGGCGGCGGACAAGCCGATCGCAGTCTGCCGCCGCTGCCCCGCACGCAGCGGATGCGCCCGCGCCGCACTCGACCTCGACATCCATACCGGCATCTGGGCGGGGATCTGGCTCGACGACCCCGAGGTGGCACCGTCCGTGAAGCAGGCCGCGCTCGAGCAGGTCGCTGTCGGCATCGAGCCCGGCGAGCTCGAACGCACCCCGGTCCGCCGCATCCTCCGCGAGTGCACCGGCCCTTGCGGTCGGATGACCCGACCACACGGCAGCACCATCGAGCAGTATCCCGACACCGTGCGGCGCCACGCGCGCGGCATGTGCCAGCCGTGCGCCCGGGCTCGAAGCCTCGAGGAGGTCGACGCCGAACGCGCCGAGCGCCGAGTGGTTGTTGAGCGGATGACCCGCCGCGGCATCGCCGCGCACCGGATCGCCGAACATCTCGGCGTCACCGAACGCACCGTCCAGCGAGATCAGAAGGTGGTGAACGCATGACCATCGAAGTCGGGTCACCCGAATGGCTGAGAACGCCGACAGCCAGCAAGATCCCGAGCATTCTCGGCATCTCGCGCTTCAAGAGCCAGTTTGCGCTGTGGCACGAGATGGCCGGCCTCGTCGAGCCCGAGCCGCCGTCCGAGTCCACGCAGGAGCTGTTCGACTACGGGCACGCTGCCGAGCTGGCCGCGCGCGAGTACTGGCTGCGGCGAAACCCGCGCTGGCGGGCGTCGCAGAAGGAGGTGCAGTACCAGGCCACGCACCTGCCTGGCATCCCGCTGGCCGTCGCGACGATCGACCGCCGCGGCTCCCTCGGCGGACGCCGCCGCATCATCGAGGTCAAGACAGCTCAGTCCGCGGAGGACTGGGGCGACGACGGCAGCGGCATCGTGCCGTCCGACTACGCCGCGCAGGTCCTCTGGCAGATGCTCGTCTCCGGCATCTACGCGGCGGACCTCGTGCTGTGGCCGCAGTACGGGATGCCGCGCATCTATCCGATCGAGTGGGACGTGGCGGTCGCGGACGCGATCGCTGGCCGTGTCGCCGAGTGGGTCGCATCCCTCGAGGCGGGCACGCCTCCGCCGCTGGACAACACGGTCTCGACGTACTCGTGCCTGCGGCGCCTGCACCCGGATATCGAGCGGGACGCCGAGGTCGAGCTGAACCCCGGCCTCGCGTCCGAGTATCTGCGCACCGTCGCCGACCGGAAGCTGCTCGACGCCGAGGAGCGCGGCCTGAAGAACCGCATCCTCGCCGAGATGGGCAACGCCCAGTACGCGATGTGCCACGGCCACAAGATCGCCGACCGCCGCAACGCCCGCGGCGACACCGTCTCGCTCTACGCCAACACGAAATCTGAGTTCCTCGAAGGAGTGCCCGCGTGACCATGCCTATCCCGATCGTCGTCTACGGCCAGCCCGGCTGCCAGGGCTGCAAGATGACCGTCCGCCACCTCGACAAGCAGGGCACGCCGCACCAGTACCGCGACGTCACCCTCGACGCGGACGCTCGCGCCGTAGTCGAGCGACTCGGCTACCGCGCCCTGCCGGTCGTCACCGCCGGCGACATGCACTGGCACGGCTACAGCCCGGACCGCCTCAATCGGCTCGCGAACCTCGACGCCTTCGCGCCCGACCTCACCGACCTGGACCAGCTCGCCGAGCAGTACCTGAAGGAGATCGCATGACCAGCAACGAGATCGACACCTACACTCAGCCCGCGCAGCTCATTCTCGCCGACGTCGACCCCTCGGACCTCGCACTCGAGCGTATCGAGAAGCAGGCCCGGGCCATGTCCGCCGCGCACCAGCTCGGCACCGCACTCGCCGGTACCGACATGGTCCCCGCCGACTACAAGGGCAAGCCCGACAACGCGACCGCAGCGATCCTGTTCGGGGCCGAGCTGGGGCTGACCGCGATCCAGTCCCTGCAGAACATCTTCGTCGTCCGAGGGAAGCCCGCGATGTACGGCCGCACGATGGCAGCCCTCGTCGTCGCCCGCGGACATCACCTCGCCGAGGTGGAGACCAGCCCCGAGTCGGTCACCTGGGCAGGGCGTCGCGCCGACAACGGCCAGGAGTTCTCGGCGACGTGGACGATGGACCGCGCGAAGCAGGCGGGGTTCCTCTCCAACGAGAAGTACGCGAAGCAGCCCACCGAGATGCTGCGAGCGAAAGCGCAGACCGAGGTGTGCCGGACCCTGTTCGCCGACGTCCTGCTCGGCATGTCGCACTCGGTCGAGGACCTGGACCTCGAGCAGCCGCCGATCCAGGCCACGGCCGAGCGGGTGCGCAGCAAGGCGAAGGGCGTGGCGGGCGTCAGCGCGGCGCTCGGTATCACCGCCGCACCCGAGCCGGAGACCGCGCCCGAACCGAAGGGTGCGACGACCGCGGACATCAAGAAGCTCGACGCCGCACTGACGGCCGCGGGCATCACCGACCAGGACGAGCGCCGCACGTTCCTGTCGGCACGCGTCGGCCGCGACCTGGCCGCCGCGAAGGACCTCACCCGCGACGAGATCGCCGCGGTGGTCGCGTTCGTGCAGACCGGAGAGGAGAAGGCATGACCACCCTTGACCCGCACCGTGATCCGGGTGCTGATGATGCTGCCGAGTGGCGGCGCCCGGCGGACGCGCTGACCGCTGATGAGTACCGCACCGCGACGAAGGTGCTGCGGAACCTCCCTCCCGGTTTCGGCTCCTACGACGGTCTCGCGGACGGATGCGAGCGGAAGGCTAACCTTCTCGACGCCGAGGCCGCCGAGACTGCGTTCGTGGAGGACCTGGCGGAGCGGATGCTCAGCGACCACGAGGGCGTGGGGTCGGCGTGGAAGTACGCCGCCGAGCAGTGGCGCGAGACGTGGCGCCTCACGGCCCAGTCTGCGATCGAGCGACTCCGCCCTGTCGCGGAGTGGCTGATCGCGGAGAGGCTATGGAAGGTGTCACTGGAGATGCCGACGGAGCTGCCCGGGCTGGGGCGGGACTTATCGCACCTATGGATGGTGTCGGCCGAGGATGGCGCCATCTGGTACGGGGATTCCGAGGAGAAGGCTCGGAGTCTCGCCCAGTCGTGGGCTGATTCCACCACTGACACGAAGGTCACGATCACCCCTCCGGTTTGGGGAAAGGGAACCCATGGGTGGGTCGTCACGGTTGGCGCACCCGAGCAGCCTGCGCCCCGCACGTGGTCCAGCCTCGACCAGGTGCCACACGACGTGGTGGTGACGGACCGCGACGGCGCGGAGGTCATGCGCAGTGTGTTCGGGTGGCGCAAGCTTCCGGTTGGCGTGAGGCGTCAAGGATTATGGGAGTCCGCTAGCCCTGAGCGTGGCCCGTTCACCGAGGTTCTCCCGTGACGCCGGTGGAGGTGCTCGCCGCGCACCGCGAGGAGAGTCGCCTGTTCAGCATGGCGGATGAGGGGTTCTCGATCATCCTCTGCGCGTGCGGTGCCGAGCTCGAAGGCGGGGCAGCTCACGCCGCCCATGTCCTCGACGCCCTCGCCAAGGCCGGGCATGTGGTGGTCGATCTGCCGGAGCCGGACATTGACAACGGCCGTCAGAAGGTGTGGACGTCCTCTATCGCCGACGTGATCTTAGGCGAGTATATGGGCGTCCTAATCGACTGGTCGGACGCCGATGACTCGCCGACGCCCGATGAGCTGCGCGCACTGGCCGCTGCCCTCCTCGCCGCTGCTGTGGCCGCCGAAGGAGGGAGGGCGTGAGCGCCTGGGACCGGTTCATCAACGACCCCGAGTTCATGGCCTACGCAATCCTGCTCGCGCTGTTCGCGATCGGACTGATTGTGTCGGTGTGTGGGCTCGTGAACGCAGTTCTCGACATCGCTGTCCCGGCTGCTCGGGAGTGGCGACAGAAGGCAAAGGAGGCCCGCAATGTCTGATCTGGCATCCCGCGCCCAGGCTCGCGAGAAGCTGGCGCGGGCGATCCACGCCAGCATGTGTCACATCTCGTGGGAGGACTGCGTCGAAGAGGAGCGGACGTGCTTCCGTGCCGCCGACGCTGTGCTCGCCCCGAAGGCGTTCGCTCGTCTGGCTGGTCTGCTCGGCTACGTGAAGGCGGACGGCGAGCGATGGGCGATCTGCGAAGAGGATGGATCGCTGGAGCTTGGCGACTACGACGGCGGGTTCGAGACACGCGCGGAAGCGGAGTCGTACCGCGCCCGCTGGTTCGATCGCGACACCCCACTCACTGTCGTACGCCGCCAGTTCGGCCCGTGGGAGGTGGTGGCTGGTGAGTAGCCGCGTGCGGTGGGGTGTCGCTGATCGCGGGAAGATGCGGCACCTCGCAGTAAGCGGCGCGCAGCGGAGCCTTGATGGACTATCCGAATGGGCGCTGTGTGGGGCGGCATGGGTACGCACCCACCCCATCCCCAACAGCGCTGCACTGCCCGAGTGCCCGCGCTGCCACCGATCCGTCGACAAGGCCACCCGCGCATGCACCGGAGTCGAGACCTGCACCGCCAAGATCCACATCCACGGATGCTCGGAGGACTGGGGCTGCTGCAACCGGATGGGAGCACACGATGTCGAGTAACCGGTGGCGGGTGCGGGCTGTCCGCGCCCGAGACGGCCGCATGTACGGATGGGAGGTGCTCAACTGGAACTCCGGAAATTGGTTGCACTGGGCCACATTTGGAAAGCCATACCACGTCCGCGCGATGGACTACGCAAACCACTACGCCCACCGCGACCACATCCGAGCCGAGAGAGAAGGGGTACGACATGACCAGGGATGAGATCCGCACGGAGATCGCCGAAGTGATCGCCGAAGCCATGCATGACCCTGACAGTGAGTGCTACGTCCGTGTCGATGACCTGACCGAGGTTCGCGTCGACGGATACCTCGACCTCACCCCGGTCGCTGACGCGATCCTCGCGCGTTGGCCGCATATCACCGGCCCCGAGCAGGTGACCACCCGCGAAGAGTTGGAGGCACTGCCCGTCGAGACCGTCATCCGTGACCGGAGCGGGGAGGTGTGGGAGGCGTGGCAGGACGACGAGCACAATGACCGACTGCGCGCCGAACTCGCCGCGTCGGTCCGTGAGCGGGACGCGCAGCAGGTGCTGCTCGACCAGGCCCACGCCGACGTCGCCACACACCGGGCGACCGTGGCGCGGGTGCGGGAGCTGGTGGACGGACTCAACAGTCGGCAGTGGACCCCCGCCCACGACGCCCTCACGACCGGGATGGCGGAGGAGATGGCGGCAGTCATCCGCGCCGCACTCGACGGACCGGAGGCGTGATGGGCTACTGCCACTGCGGCCGCCGCACCATGTACGCCGTCGCAGAAGCGGGCCGCTGGATCTGGCTATGCGACCGACACCGGGACAACTGATGGGCACCATCCGCTGCCCCGTCTGCTGGCGCCCCGTCGCACCACACGCGACGGGGCGCACCCCAGCCCACAGAGACACCCTCGGCCGCCCCTGCCCAATGAGCGGGAGGCAGGCCCCAGCAGACGATTTCGACACCTGATGGAGGTGAACACAACTCATGCCAGTCGACGATGCCCCGCAACCGTGCGATCGGTTCGACTGGGAGCGGGTAGTGCGCCGCGTCTCCATGCCCACCGGAGCCAAGTTCGTGGCGCTCACCCTGGCGACCTACGCAGACGGAGACGGAACCCGAATCCGTCCGTCGAATGCGCGCCTCGCCAACGTCATCGAGAAGTCGGAGCGAACAGTCGAGCGCAGCATGGCGTGGCTACGGTCGGCCGGATTTATCGCGGTGACTTCTCGCAAGAATCGGTTCGCGGGGCAGGCGAACGAGTACCGGTTGACGCTGCCGGCGGATGTGCTCGAACTGATGGTGCTCGACCCGAGTGATCAGCCGTCCACGGAGCCTGATGCGGCGTGAATCGGCCTGTGAATAACCCTGTGGATAAAGGGGTCTCAACCCGACATGGGTGTCGGGTAACTCGAAGGGGTTACCCGACACCAGTGTCGCTACATACCCGACATGGGTGTCGCTACATACCCGACACCAGTGTCGGGACACCAGTACATAGACCAACCACTACCAGTCCAGTAACCACTACTCGGCTTGAGAACCTGACTCACGACCGCGCGAGAGGCCACGGATGAACAACCCGATCTCGATCCGACGATGCAAGGTCTGCCCGGCTGGATCGAAGCGTCCCGCACCGCATCCCGGGCCGCGGTGCTCCACCCACCACCGAGAAGCCCTCAGATCCCGCAGGAGCAACGCACACGGCCGCATGGTCACTCGTACCTACGGAATCGGCCCCAACGCCTACATGGCGATCCTGGCCGCCCAGAACGGCACCTGTGCGATCTGTCAGCGAGCCACCGGTGCCACGAAGCGCCTCGCCGTCGACCACGACCACACCTGCTGCCCCGGCAAGACCTCGTGCGGGAAGTGCGTGCGGGCGATAATTTGCCAACCTTGCAATGTGGGCGTCCTCGGCCACCTGAGGGATGACGTCGAAGCCCTGAAGCGGGCTATCGCAGTGATTCAGGACCGCCCAGCGCAAGCCGTCATCATGGGGCTTGACGAATGAAACGGGCTGCACCGCAAGGTAGAATGAGTCGTGGCCGGAGGTGCTACCAACACGCTCCGGCCACTGACCCACCCACTTCGACTACAGCGAAGGAGGGGCTAGCAGTGAATGCTACCCAAACCTGCTCCATCGACGGATGCGAACGAAAGCGGAAGTACGCAAAGACCGGATGGTGTCAGACCCACTACCACCGGTGGCGGAGGAATGGCGACACCAGCACCGTCCGCACAACCGCCTTCGGTGATCCGTACAAGCTCGTCTATCGGTCCGTCCACCTGAGAATCCATCGACTCTGGGGCCATGCCAACCAATTCCCCTGCGTCACATGCGGCCAGGCCGCGAAGGAATGGGCGTACGACGGCACGGACCCGACTGCCAAGGATGAACTGATCGCCGGTCAATGGCCGGTCAAGTTCTCGGTCCACCCGGAGTTCTACTTCCCGGCCTGCTACCCGTGCCACCGCGCTCTCGACGCTGGCGCGCGAGCGGCCCGACGTGAGCGATGCGGGAACGGCCACGAGTTGACGCCGGATAACACCTACGTGAACCCATCCAAGCCGGGCAGTCGTGAGTGCCGCGCCTGCCGCAAGTCGCGCAGCGCTGAACGGTACCTACAACGTAAGGCGGCGCGAGACCGGCCCGCGCAGGCCGTGCTCAACGCCCTCGACCACCAGGAGACCGAGTGAGCGAGCTGTTCTTCGTCACGAACGCCGACATGCGCACGCTCAAGGCGCGTCTCGAGGAGATCCCGGAGCTGGTTGAGGATCTTGCGATCACGATCACGCGCCAGGACCACATCGGCTCAGGCGTCGCGGGCATCAACGATGGCGCCGACGAGCAGCCGCTGCCGATCAACCTCGAGGCGTCCGAGGTCGCCGATGATCTGCGCGGCACGATCGTCGGGTGGGTCAACCACACCTGCCAGTCGCGCGGGATCGCCTACCCGGGCGGTCCGTCCACCCCAGCCCTTGCGATATGGCTGGCTCGGCACGTGACCTCGCTCGCCATGACCGAGGGCTGCGAGGAGGCGCTCGACGAGATCACGCACGCCATGAGCCGCGCGCGCCGTGCGTGCGATCCGATCCGAGAGAGACGCGAACGCACTGCCGCAGAGGTGCTCGAGGCGCACATGCGAGCACCAGCGCTCAGGGTCACGCCGATGCAGGCGGAGGCGCTCATGCCCGAGCTCGGGTACCCGACGCTCAGGGCGGCCACGGTCCGGCAGTGGCGCAAGCGCGGCAAGGTCGAGGCCGACGCGGGCGGCCGATACCTACTCGGCGACCTGATGGCGCTGTGCGCTCAGCGTGTTGACTTGACAGGTGTCACACACGGCGAAGTAGGCTAGCCGCGAGGCGCGATTGGTGACACCACCGGTCGCGCCTTCTGCGTACCCAGAGGAGGTCGACATGGATCCCATCGGTGCGATCACCTCCATCACGGCTGGCGTCCTGCGACGCATCGCCGACGCCATCGAGGACCAGGCGCCCAGCGTCGACCTGGCCCAGCCGATCGTTGTGCACATCGCCAGCGTCACCATCACCGAAACCGCCACGCGCCCGACGCTGTTCGGGCGCAAGAAGGAGTGACCAATGCTCAACGTCAGCCTCGACCTGTCCGGCCTGTTCGACGCCATCCTCGGCCTGCTCGCCACCGGCAGCGCCAATGCCGAGACCGCCAGCCTCACCGCGGGCGCCGGCGAGTAGCCACCCGAGACCGCGGCACACCGCGCGCCTATCGACGGCGCGACCCTCCGGGATGGTGCCGCGCTGGCCGTCGACGTGCTGCCCCATGGGAGGCGCCCGACGGTCGAACGCCCAGCCCTCGCCCCGAGATCGGCGGCGAGGGCTGGGCCACGCCTCTGAGTTATCAGGACGCAACCGGCCCGCCTCGGCGGGTGGAGGACGGAAGAGCGGGTTCGAGTCCCGCCGGAGGCACCATCGCCCGCGTCAACGTCGGCCCACGCTGGGATCAGGGTTAGCACCTTGGCTTACGACCAGCGACCGGGAAGCGAAGCGCACCCATCACCCGCTGTATCCGGCAGGTGCAGCTGCGCGGGCGACCACACCACATCGAGGAGGTTCGATGGACCAGCAGCGCATCGAGATCGACAGCATGGGCATCCGCGTCAACGGCCGCGAGATTCCCGGATTCATCCTCGCCGACAGCGTTACCGTCGCCCCCTGCGACAAAGGTTCATCCCGAGTGACCCTCAGCCTGTACGCCGACACCGTCGACATCGACACCAGCGCGCCGCCGATCGACGCATCGTCGTTCATGCGCTGCCGCTGCGGCAGCGCCATCCCATGCCAACACTGCAGCGAGCAGTGATATGCGACAGCGCCTCGAGGAGCTGCGCGAGCAGCTCGGCCGCGCACGCATGGACGACGACACCGAACAGGTGATGCGGCTCGCGGTCGAGATCGAGCAGGAGACCGCACGGATGCACGAGGCGCAGCAGCGGCGGGCGCGATGAGCAGCGGGCGCAACACGGCAACGCGAGACCGCCACCGCCGCTACGTCGCACGCGGTAAGCCGCCATGCGGACTGTGCGGCAGCGAGATCGACTACACGCTTCCGCATCTTGACCCCGGCGAGTTCGTCGTCGACCACATCACCCCGCTCGCACTCGGCGGCGAGGACACCCTCGACAACAAGCAGGCGGCACACCGCCGCTGCAACGAGATCAAGGGCGCCAGGGCAACCGAGGACGTCGGACCGATCCAGGCCCCGCGGCTGTTCGTCACCGCCCGGCGGTGGTGACCGGAGCCGCACCCCCCTGGGGGGTGACCCCCGCGGGCCAGAGCCGCCCCCTCCGGCATAGGCGGTCTTCTACATACCGCCGAAACCCCCACCCGCCCCACCGCCCCCCGAGGAGGTCGACATGCCACCTCGCAAGCGCGGTGCCCTCGCGGCCGTGCCAGACGAGCCCGCCCCAACGAAGCGCTCATCGACGAAGCGGCCGCCCACCGTCTCGTCGGCCGCCGACACCGGCACTCGTCGAGACGTGCTCGTCGCCCAGCGGCGCGTCCTCGCGAAGGCGATCGACGATCCCGACACTCGCCCCCGCGAACTCGCGCAGCTGTCCCGGCAGATGCTGGCCATCGACCAGGAGGTGCGCGCGATCGACGCGGCGACCACCGACGAGGAGGCTGCCGATGACTTCGCCGTCGAGTCGGCCTCCGACGAAGCCTGGGACAACTCGGCTATCTGAGGTCGCGCGGCACATCGTTCAGCCCGAAGGGATCGTGTCGACAGCGTGGCCGCGGGTTCGCGCGAAGTGCGGCCAGATCGGTCTCGGGTTCGACGGATGGCAGGACGGCCTCGGCCGCCTGATCCTGGCCAAGCGCGAGGACGGGCTGTATGCCGCGGATACCGCGGTGGTGTCGATCCCACGACAGGTCGGCAAGACGTACCTGGTCGGCGCCATCGTGTTCGCGCTGTGCCTCATCACTCCAGGGCTCACCGTGGTATGGACGGCGCACCGGTTCAAGACGGCCCGCGAGGTGTTCGGGTCGATGCAGGGCTTCGCGGTTCGCCGCGAGATTGCGCCCCATGTGGCCAAGGTCTTGCGGGGCGCCGGCGACGAGTCGATCGTGTTCCGCAACGGCTCGCGGATCCTGTTCGGTGCCCGCGAGCGCGGCTTCGGTCGAGGCTTCTCCAAGGTTGACGTACTCGTGTTCGATGAGGGGCAGATCCTCGGCGAGGCCGCGATGGACGACATGACTCCCGCGACCAACGTCTCGCCGAACCCACTGATCCTGATTGTCGGGACCCCACCCAAGCCGACCGATCCCGGCGAGGTCTTCACGATGCTCCGGCAGGAGGCGCTCGACGGAACGTCATCGGAGACGCTCTATGTCGAGATGTCAGCAGACGAGGATGCCGACCCGGACGACCGCGCTCAGTGGCGCAAGGCGAACGCCAGCTACCCGCACCGCACACCTGAGCGTGCGATGCTGCGTCTCCGGAAGGCTCTGAGCCTCGACAGCTTCCGGCGCGAGGCGCTCGGGGTCTGGGATCGAATCAACAGGCACGCCGCGGTCATTCGCGCCGCGCACTGGTCCAAGCTCACCGATCCCGGCCCAGGTGACGGAGTGAGGCCGACCGGGATCGGCGTCGACATGTCGCACGCGCGGCAGATCTCGGCGGCGGCGTGCTGGCTCGACGGCGAACAGGCTCACGTGGAGGAGGTCTGGGCGGGGGTCGACGAGGACGAGGCCGTGCTGTGGCTCGCGAAGCGGGCAGGACGGCGCATCCCGATCGTCATCGACACGGCATCGCCTGCGGCGTCGATGATCCCGGCGCTGCGAGCCCGCCGATGCAAGGTGATCCAGTCCAGCGCGGGCGACATGGCGAAGGGCTGCGGCCTCGTCGTGTCGAAGGCGATGCACGGGCGGCTGACCCACGGCGGCCAGCAGGCCGTGAGCGACGCGATCGAGGGCGCGCGTAAGCGGGCGATTGGAACGGCTGGCGGGTGGGGCTGGGACCGCCGCGACGAAACTGTCGACATCGCCCCGATCGTCTCCACCACGCTCGCACTACTCGGTGCGACGACCGTACGACAGAGAAGCGGAAGCAGCGGCGCCGCGTTCGCGTGAGGAGGTTCGGCCAGTGCTGAACGAAACCGAGGTGCGCGAGCTCGTTGGGCGGATGTACCAGCTGCATCTGTCTGAGCGCGCCGCGCTTGATGAGATCCGCGACTGGGTGAAGGGCACGCGCGGAATCCCGAACCTGCCTGAGGGTGTCGCTGACGAGGTAAAGGCGCTCGCCGCGCAGTCGCCGCGCAACCTGCTGCCGCTGGTGCGCGATAGCTTCGTCGAGAACCTCAGCATCACCGGCTATCGGCCGACGCTCGCGACCGACAACAGCCCAGCGTGGAAGATATGGCAGCGCAACCGGATGGACGCGCGGCAGTCGCAGATCTGGATGCCGGCTGTTACCTACGGCTGCTCGTATGTCGCGGCCCGTAAGGGTGATCGCGGTGTCGAGTTCGTCATCCGGTCGCCGCGTCAGCTGCTCGCCGTCTACGTCGACCCGGCGTCGGATATGTGGCCGCAGTACACGTTCGAGACGTGGATTGAGCAGACCGACGCGAAGCCGCGTCGCGTCGCCTTGCTCACCGACGACGAGTATGAGTACCGGTGCGACCTCGGCGAGGTGACGGCGAACGAGGCGACTGGCATCGACCCGAACCGGTCGATGCCGCTCGTCGTCACAGAGATCGACGAACCGACGCCGCACGGCGCCACCTACGACGGCCTGCCGGTGTGCCCGGTCGTCCGGTTTGTCGACCGGCGCGACGAGGACGGCCTCGTTGTCGGCGAGATCGCCCCGCTGACGAAGCTGCAGCGCGCCATCAACGAGGTCAACCTTGACCGCCTGATCGTGTCCCGGTTCGGCGCATTCCCACAGAAGGTGATCACCGGCTGGTCGGGCAGCGCCGATGAGGTGCTGAAGGCGAGTGCGCGGCGCGTGTGGGCGTTCGAGGAACCGGACGTGTCGGCGTCTACGCTGGCCGCCGCGTCGCTCGACGGGTACAACGATGTGCTGCAGGAGATGAGCGAGTTCGTGGCGATGACCGCGCAGATCTCGCCGTCGCAGGTGAACGGCCGGATCGCGAACGTGAGCGCGGAAGCGCTGGCGGCCGCGGAGGCGAACCAGCAACGCAAGCTCGCCGCGATGCGCGAGTCACTCGGCGAGTCGGCCGAGCAGCTGCTCCAGCTGTCCGTCGAGATGGACGGCGACGACACCACCGCGCCCGACGAGTCGGCCGAAGTGGTGTGGCGGGACACAGAGGCGCGGACCTTCGCGACCACCGTCGATGGCGTGACCAAGCTTGCCGCCGTCGGGGTCCCGATCCAGCACCTGCTGTTCCTGGTTCCCGGAATGACGCAGCAGAAGGCGGACGCGATCGACCAGTCGCTCCGTGGCGGTGCGGTGTCCGATCTGGTGTCGACGCTGCGCGCGTCGGCGCAGGCCGCCACTGCCGGTTCACCCGCCGTCGCTGCCGTCGCCGAGCGCACCACACCGGCAGTGGGCACACCTTCTGCGACCGCTGAAGTTGAGGAGGGCTGAGCGGTGCCGTCGGTATCTGACGTCACCGAGCTGCAGCAGGCGATCCGGGACCTAACGGTCCTCGCCGCGCAGGACGTGGACAAGCTGTGGCGACTCATCGTCGACCGCGGCCTCGACCCGGTCCAGATTCGCGACATGCTGATCGCGGCCAGCCCGGATCTGGTGTTGCCGTATGTGACTGCGGCGACGCAACTGTCCGCCCAGTGGTACGACGAGCAGTTGCCAGACTCGACGTTCCGGGCCGCCACCGCCGCGCTACCCCAGGCTGCTGAACTTGCAGCGTCCGCAACATGGGCGGCCGGTCCTGCGTTCGCCGCAGCATCTGGCACCGCGACCTCCGTGTCGCCAGCCGACCTACTGACCGGCTCGTTGCAGCGTCGGATCTACAACGGATCTCGCGAGACGGTTGCGATGAATGCGGATCGCGAGGAGGGCGCAACGTGGGCGCGCTACGCCTCGGCGAGCGCGTGCGCGTTCTGCCGGATGCTGGCAACCCGCGGCGAGGTGTACTCCTCCAAGGCTGCAGCGACTCGCGTTGTCGGCCGAGGCAAGGATGCGTCGACCAACTTCGACCCGCGCACAGGCAAGCGTAAGTCCGGCGGACAGGCGAAGGGGGTCCGCACTCGTGGCGCCCAGAAGGCCGGCGACAAGTACCACGACCACTGCCACTGCATGGCGGTGCCAGTCCGGCCGGGCGACTCGTACGCCCCACCGTCGTACGTCGACGAGTGGCAACAGCAGTACCTCGACGCCGTGCGCGCAACTTCCAGCAAGGAGAAGTACGGCGCGATCGACACGAAAGCCGTGCTGGCGCACATGGATAAAGCTTCCCGCGAATCGCGGGATTGACGCTCACACCCGGCGTGAAACGGGCGGATGCTGACGAGCTACGGAGATTCAACATGGGAGACACCACCACCGATACCGGCACCGCGGCCAGCGGCGACAACGCCGACACCGCGGCCAGCGGCGACAACGGTAAGACGTTCGAGCCGATCGCTTCACAGGAGGCGCTCGACAAGATCGTCGGTGCCCGCGTCGCTCGGGAACGGAAGAACTTCGCCGACTACGACGCACTGAAGGCGAAGGCCGAGAAGTTCGACGCCGCACAGGAAGCCGCGAAATCCGAGCAGCAGAAGCTGATCGACCGTGTGACCGCTGCCGAGGACCGCGCCACCAAGGCCGAGTCGGCAGCACTGCGCGCCGAAGTGGCCCGCACCAAAGGCGTGCCCGCGTCGTCGCTGAACGGCGCCACCCGAGAGGAGCTCGAGGCGTCCGCCGACGAGCTCCTCGACTGGCGAGGTGAGTCCGCCCCGTCGAAGCAGCCCCGCCGCCCGGCGGGCCCGCTGAAATCCGGTGCGACCGGCACCGAAACCGGCACCACGGCCAAGGACCGTGCGGCCGCCGCCCTACGCGAAATGCGACAGGGCCTCTGAACCTCCATCGAGGGCGACCTCGACGGGTGAACTGAAAGGAGTAGCCAGTCATGGCTGATATCTCACGCGCCGAGGTCGCCACCCTCATTCAGGAGGCGTACTCGAACGAACTGCTGTCGTCCGCGACGGCCGCGTCGACCGTACTGTCGGCGTTCCCGCCGGTGTCGATGGGCACCAAGACCACCCACATGCCGGTGCTGGCGACACTGCCCACCGCCGGATGGGTGTCCGAGTCGGCGACCGACGCCGCAGGCGTGAAGCCGCAGACCGAGGTCAGCTGGGCTGACCGGACCCTCGTCGCGGAGGAGATCGCGACCATCGTGCCCGTGCACGAGGACGTGCTCGCGGACGCAACGGCCGACGTCCTCGGCGAGGTCACCCGCCTCGCCGGTCAGGCGATCGGCCAGCTCCTCGACGCTGCCGTCATCTTCGGCACCAACAAGCCCGCGTCCTGGACCTCGGCGGCGCTGCTGCCCGCGGCCGTTGCGGCCGGCCAGACCAAGGCGGTCGTCGACGGAAACGCCAACGTCGACGACATCGTCGGCGCGATCAACCAGGCTGGCAAGCTGATCGCGGGCGCCGGCTGGATGCCCGACACCGTCCTCGCGCCGCTCACGCTGCGCTACGACGTGTCCAACATCCGCGACGCCAACGGGCTGCCGATCTTCCGCGACGAGTCGCTCTCGGGCTACCGCACCCACTTCAACCGCAACGGCGCGTGGGCCCCGGCATCCGCAACAGCGATCCTCGCCGACTCGTCGCGCGTGCGGATCGGCGTCCGTCAGGACATCACCGTGAAGTTCCTCGACCAGGCGACGGTCGGCACGATCAACCTGGCCGAGCGCGACATGGTGGCGCTGCGCTTCAAGGCGCGCTACGCCTACGTCCTCGGTACCGCGGCGACGTCGCTGGGTGCGAACAAGGTGCCGGTCGCGGCTATCACTCCGGACGTCACCCCGTAATGCGGTACAGGCACGCGGGAACGGGCTCGTGCATCGGCGTCTCCCCCGGGTCGCTGCTGCACGAGCTCGTGACCGCTCCGGATTCGCAGTGGGAGGAGGTGGCGAACGATGGCGCTGGCAACACTGCCCGACGTGGAAACCGCGCTCGGGCGGCCGCTGACGGCGACCGAGCAGTCGAAGGCAACGCCGTGGCTCGACGAGGCAAGCGACCTCGTAATCGGGTATCTGCACCCGTGCCCGATAGCGGATCCGACACCGGATCCGATCAAGCGGGTGGTGGCGTCGATGGTGTCAGCACTGCTGACGCCGACGACAACGGCGAACCTACCTAGCGGCGCCACGTCGATCGCCGCGGGGCCGTACTCGGTGGGACTCGCACCCGACGCCGCGGGGACTGGGCCGGTACTGACAGCTCGACTGAAGATGCGGCTTCGGCCATACCGGTGCGGCAACGGCATGGTGTCGGTCGGCCTCGGAAGTGAGCGGGCATGACCTTCCCGACTCCGCACGAGGTGGGCCTGCACATCTGGTCCGCTGGCGCCGAGGACGCGCACGGCAACGCGGTCGATGTCTACACGCCGCCCCTTGGCGCCGCGGGCGCCCCGCATTCGGTCATCGGGTGGTCGGTGCCGACGTCGACCGAGCCAGCGATCGCTGGGCACGACCGCGTCATCGTCGACGTCGAGCTGCTCACCCCGCCGGACTTCCCTGCGCGAGCGCGTGACGTGATCGACCTGCCGTACGGGCCCGCCGGGCGGTTCGAGGTCATCGGCGAAGTTGGTGACACCGAGGGCAATCCGTTCGGATGGGCGCCCGGCGGGACGCTCCACCTGCGCAGGGTGGAGGGCTGATGGCAACGAGGGTCAAGATCAACCGAGCCGCGTTCCATGCCCTTCGCTCTGCGCCAGGTGTTGTCGCCGAGCTCGATTCGCGGGCCGAGAAGATCGCGGCCGCAGCAAACGAGACCCTGCCGGAGCAGGACGACCCAAAGGGTCCGCCCGAGCACTACGTGGCCGGGTCACAGCAGGGCGAGTCGAAGCCGCAGGGTCGCTGGCGCGCCTCGGTGGTGACGGCGTCCGCGCAGGCGATGGCGTCCAACGCCAAGAACAACACGCTCCTGAAGGTGTTGGGCAGTGGCTGACATCGTCGAGTTCCCCGGCATGGCCGCGGTGGCGGTCGCGTTCCTGCGCGGCGAGTTCGCGACGTCCGGCGAGACGGCTCGGGTGTCGACGAAGGTGCCGAACCCGATGCCGCCGCGGATGGTCCGGATCGACATCGGCGGATCGTCGGAGCGCAACAGGGTCACTGGCTCCGTGCTGGTGATCGTCCAGGCGTACGCCGCGAGCGAGCCCGAGGCGGAGCGGCTGTGCGAGCGTGCACGGGCACTACTCCGGTCCACGCCCGAGCTCGACAGTGTCCCCGGCGCGTCGATCATGGCGTGCCTCGGATCCAGCCTCCCGGTTCCTCTCCCTGACCCCGACGTCGCAACTCCGCGCTATCAGGCGACCGTGCAACTCGCGGTCTCTCCCTGACATTCCCCATTCACCCCAACCCATTTCCGAGGAGGAATCATGGGTAGCTCTTCCACGTCCACAATCGGCAACGCGAAGCCGACCGGCGGCATCTACTGGGCGCCACTCGGAACTGCCGTCCCGGTCGATGCCGACGCCGCACCAGGTGCCGGGTTCCTCAAGCTCGGCTACGTGTCCGAGGGCGGTCTCACGCCCGGCGGCGAACGCTCGACGAACTCCATCAAGGACTGGTCCGGCGACATCATCGCCCAGCTGCAGTCTGAGCACAGCTCGCGATTCGACTTCGAGCTGTACGCGGTGTTCGACCCGGACGTCCTCGGTGTCGTCTTCGGTCCCGACAACGTCACCGTCACGGGCCCCGGCAAGGTGACCGTCACCGAGACCGGCGACCCGCTGCCGCACGGCGTCTGGCTGTGGGACATGGCGGCCGACGGCGGCAAGAAGCTCCGCATCCTCACCGAGGACGGACAGCCGTCGAACGTCACCGAGGGCCCGATGGTCGCGGCGGACCTGATGAAGTTCGGCCTCACGGTCGAGGCGTTCAAGAACGTCGACGGCGTGAAGACCTTCCGCTACTACGACTCGTCCGCTGCGTCTGGCGCGCCGACGATCTCGGCACATGCCCCGGCATCCATCGCGGCCGCGGGCGGCGAGCTGGTCACCCTGACTGGCTCCGGGTTCGCCGGTGCAACCGCGGTCACGTTCGGTGGCACCGCGGCCAGCGACTTCGAGGTCGTGTCGAACTCGAAGATCGTCGCGATCGCCCCGGCCAAGTCGGCCGGATCGGTCAACGTCATCGTCACCACCCCCGCGGGAGCGTCCACCCCGCACGCCGTCACCTACGCGTAGGCGGCACACGACCCCCGGTAGCGCGGCGCCGCAGACCCGCCGCGCTACCGGGCTCCCATCTGGTCTGCAACACGAAAGGTCTGCCATGCCCCCAAAGAAGCTCCCCGACAACGCATTCACGTACACCACCACCGGCGGCGTCGATCTCGTACTGCCGCCGCTGTCGCCGACGTTCGGGCAGCTGCGGCGCATCCGCCACCTGAACGACTTCAGCCAGTTCGCCACCCTCGTCGAGGAGATCATCACCGACGGCAAGGTTCTCGACCAGCTCGACGCGGTGCCGTCCGAGGAGATCGGCAAGCTCCGCGACGCCTGGTTCAAGCACTCCCAGGCCCTCGAACTGGGGGAATGATCGCCCTCCTGGTGATCTGCGAGGAGCACCAGGAGGCGGTCACTTACGACGCACTAAGCGTCGGCCTGCGCCTGCACACCCTCGGGGACGAGATGCGATGGATGGAGCTGAAAGCAGTTGTCGCGCAAGCGGTGCGCGACCCACACTCAGCACTGTTTCGCGCCCTCGCGCCCGATGACGCCGGATGGGGCCGCAACGAAATGCTCCTCGCGGACATCGCGGACACCCTGCACTGGCTGAAGTGGGCCAAGACCGTCGACGGCAGCAAGAACATCAACCACCCCGCCCCGATTCAGCGACCCGGCATCGAGAAGCCGGAGCGAATCGGCACCGCCATGTCCCGCGAGGAGATGGACGACTGGCTCGGATGGTCCTGAACGGAGGCCCCTGTGGCGGATATCGAACTGGCGACCGCGTACATCTCACTGGTCGCTGAGACGCGGGGCCTGAGTCGCGACATCCAGCGCGAGCTCGGACGCGTCGGCGACCGTGCTGGGCGCGAGGCGGGAGACGACTTCTCGTCATCGTTCACCCGGAACGCGCGGAGCGCGCGAGCCGACGTCCGCGGTGCAGCCGACGGCGCCGGGCGCGCAGGATCCGCGGCTGGTGGCGACTTCGCGTCCGGATTCGGGCGATCCGCATCCTCCGGCATCGAGGGGTCGCTCGACGACGCGATGTCCAATGCGGGCGGCGGCCGCGGCGGCGGCGCTGGCATGGACATGGCCGGCGGATTCCTCGAGGGATTCGGCGGCAAGATCGGGATGCTCGGCGCAGCCGGCGGGCCGATCGGTATGGCGCTCACCGCGGCGGCCGGTCTCGGCCTCGCGGCCGGCGGACTGCTCGCCAAGGGTGTCATGGACGGATTCGGGCAGATGCAGTCCCGCGACCTCATCCAGGCGCGGCTCGGCATCAACGACGCGGCCATGCAAACCATCGGCACCGCCGCCGGTGGCGCGTTCTCCAATGCCTGGGGCGAGTCTGTCCAGGCGAACATGGAGACCGCGCAAATGGCGATCCAGGGCGGCATCCTCAACGGCGAGGAAACCGCCGCCGGGATGCAGCCGGTCATCGAGAATCTGAACGTCGTCAACGACCTGATCGGCGGCGACATGGCGACCACGGTCCGCGCGACCGGGTCGCTGATGAAGAACGGCCTCGCTGCGGACGCAGAGGGCGCATTCGACCTCATCACGAAGGCGTATCAGCGAGGCGGTGGCGTCGCTGACGACCTGATCGACTCCGTGATGGAGTACGGCAACGGCTGGAAGCAGACCGGGTTCTCTGGCGAGTTCTCGATGGGTCTGATCACGCAGGCGATGGCGAACGGTGTCGACAACACCGACCGCGCCGCCGATGCGATCCGCGAGTTCGGGCGTCGCATGTACGAGGAATCGGACACGATCGCGGGCGCCATCGGCGACCTCGGCCTCCCTGTCGACGACCTGATGGGCAAGCTTAAGTCCGGCGGCCCGGAGGCGGAAGCTGCGTTCGATCAGATCTTTGACGCCATCCGGCAGATCGAGGATCCGGCCAAGCGGGCAGCGACCGCTCAGGCTCTCCTCGGTGATACCGCTGGCGACTTCATCAACGCGTTCACGAACTGGGATCCCTCGACGGCGTCGAAGTCGTTCGGCACCGTCGCGGGCGCGGCGCAGCAGGCCGCGGACACGATGTCGTCGAACCCGATGGCGAAGTGGGAGTCCGCGATGAACACGATCAGTGTTCAGGCGGACGAGCTGAAGCTGTCGCTCGCGGAGGCGTTCGCGCCGATGGCCGAGAAGCTCGGCGCATGGGTAGCTGAGCACAAGCCGGAGATCATCGGGTTCTTCACTGACCTAGGTTCCGGAATGCTGACCCTTCTCGACTACGGTGCGGCCGCGACATCCGGCCTGCTTCGCATGTGGGGCAACACGTCCGGGTACCTGATGGACATGATCGGCGGAATGATCTCGGCGTTCGGATCATTCGGCGAGACCGTCGGCGGAATCGTGAAGTACATCCCCGGAATGGAGGGAGTCGGCGAGGCCATCGAGGGCGGCGGCAGGGCTGCGCAGGCGTTCGGCGACAAGGTCGGCGGAATGCGCGAAGGGGCGCTCGCGCTGGCAGACACCATCGACGGCACCGTGCGCCCCGGACTCCAGGGTGCACGCGACGACCTCCGAAACGCGGGCGATCAGGCCGCGAACTCGGCCGCCCTGATGCGCGACCTCGGCGGCAGCGTGACGGCTATCCCGGGATCGAAGGACATCACGATCGCGGACAACAGTCCGGAGACGATCGCGCGCCTCGAGTCGCTCGGACTCAAGGTGATTCGCACGCCGTCCGGCATCCGCGTCACCGCGACGACAGACGAGGCGCAGGGCACCATCGACGCGCTGCTCAACCAGAAGCGGACGATGTGGGTCGACGTGAAGACCCGCCTGGATCGCGGCGAGATCGACTTCGGCCAGGCGTACTCACTGACCACAGGCGGGACGCCGCGACAGAACGCCAAGGGCGGATACATCTCCGGCCCCGGCACCGGCACGTCCGATTCGATCCTGTCCTGGTTGTCGAACGGCGAGTTCGTCGAGCCTGCCCACGCAGTCACCCCTGAGACCCTGCCCCTCCTCGAGGCGATCCGAGGCGGCTGGGTGCCGCCCGCGAGCCTCCTGCATGACATGCTCCCCGGCTTCGCCTCTGGCGGCATGGTCGGATTCAACCGGGATGCGGCAGTCGGAAAGGCGCAGTCGCACAACGGCGAGCCGTACGTGTACGGCGAACTGGACTGCTCCGGCTACCTGTCCGAGGTCTTCAACGCTGGGACCGGCGAGTCGGTTCGGTTCGTCACCGGATCTGACTTCGCTGGCATGGGCTGGGCGCCCGGCTACGACCCGAACGGGTTCTCGATCGGAACCGACGGCGGCGTCGGCGAGAACGGCCACATGGCCGGGACGCTCTACGGCGTGAACATCGAGTCCGACGGCTCGAACGGCATCCAGTACGGCGGCAGCGCTGACGGCGCGCAGGACTTCCCAATGGTCTGGCACTGGCCCGGAGCGTCGGGCGGCGACGATCCGGCGTCCGAGTCTCTGTCCGGCCTGACTGCGCAGTCCGCGCCGGGCATCGGCATCGGCGCCGGCGGTGGCATCACTGGCGGCGGATCCGGCACCAGCGGGACGTCGGGCGGCACCGGCGCCAGTAGTGCTGGATCAGCGAGCGCTGCAGTGTCCGTGTTCGTCACTAACTGGCCGGGCAGCTTCACGCCCGCCACTCCGGGATCCCCGATGGGCGCCACAACGCCGGCAGTCGATGCGACACCCGCGACTGAGCTAGATCCGAACGCGTTCGATCCGCAGAAGCGGGCAGCCGAGTTCGGGAATCAGGTCGGCGACATCGGAACCAACGCCGCCCTCGACATCCTCGGCATCTCCAAGCCTGGCGGATTCATCGGCGCACTGCTCTCTCCCGAAGTGGCAGAGGCGGCACGGCAAACCGTCGGCGGAATCACCGCCGGCGCGCAGTCATGGCGGCCGGGTGTGCAGATCGACAACCACGTCACGGTCTCCAGCGACCAGGAGCAGCTCCGAAAGCTACTGGAAATGAACAAAAGGCTACTGATGCAATACGGAGGTGCAATGCCGTGACGCTGAATATCTCCATCCTCGGCGCCGGCGGCGGGCCCGAGCTGCATGTCGGTGGCGACGATGCGGGCACTGAGAACATCCGCCTCGGCGACGGTCAAGTGCAGGGCCTCTACCACGCCCCCGTGGAGACCGAGTGGAAGCGTGCGCGCCGTCAGCGCGGCGGCTCGTTCGCCGGGATCGAGAACCCTGCCCGCGACATGCAACTCGGGTTCCGAACATTCGGAAAGGACGGGCAACGCTGGCAGGAGACGGACGACCTGCTGCGCTCGTGCTTCACGTACCACCTCGACCCGTGGTGGACGGACGATACTCTCGCCCGGATCCTCGTCGAAACCGACAGTGACACTCGCACGCTGTCGGTGCAGATGTTCGAGGAGCCGGAGTTCGCGCCGGAGATCAGCCCGGACCGACTGCAGTACGGGAACATCTTCTACAAGCTCCGTGCGGCGCAACCGTTCTGGGAGTCCGACCCCGTGATGACGTTCTGGGAGACCGGATCCGCGAAGAACACCATCACGGTGTCGAACCCGACGGACGTCGAGATGTACCAGTCGTGGGTACTCACCCCCGGCACGTGGACGCTCCCCGACGTGTCGTGGGTGGGCGCACCACGCAAGCGTGTCCCGGGCGGCCCGCACGGACTGCGGACAATTCCGCTGAAACCGATCACGGCTGCCCACGGTGGCGCGGTCATCGACCTCGACCCGATGCACGTGATGATGCAGTCCCGCAACACCGGTAGCAACCTGACGGCAGAGGTCGGCGGCGGCTACTACTTCATGCACACCATCCCGCCGCACACCCCGCCGACGGAGCTGCCGATCTCCGTCGCGGCCGCGCCGGCGGGTGGTGCTCGGGCGGAGCTTCACCAGCTCAGGTTGTGGTCCAACTTCCACGGGGGGTACTAGTGGCGACAGCCCTTGAAGAGGCATGCCGGGCGACGGTCGACGCCGTCCGTGAGCGGGAACTCTCGCTCGCGGCGGCACGGCTGATCGCTCCCGAGATCCGCCTGTGGTCCGGGAAGAAGTCGGACCAGTTGCAGTACATCGTCCGCTGCGAGAACGAGTACGACTGGCTCGACAACGAGAACGACACCGGGCCGGGCGTCGTCAAGATCGACGGCGACTACGACGAGGCGCAGTGGCTCTGGGATATCAAGGGCCGCAAGGATCGTGGCGAGACCATCGACATCCTGGCCACGGTGGACTATGTCGGGCGCAGGTGGAGCGGGTTCCTCGACAACGTCACGATGGAGACCAACGACCTCGGCCAAACCATCGTTACCGCAACCTTTTTGAGCGATTACGAACAGACGAAATGGCGCGACCTTTGGGCCACGCCGTCCACCAGCGCTGGCTTTCAGCCGATTAAGGTGTTCATGCTGGGTGGCCCGACCGACTGGGCACTCGGTACCGCGCTCAAGCTGAATCTGGCGCGGGCGCACGGGCGTCCGGCGGGCATGGGGTGGATGGATCCACTCGCGGACGGGCAGGCCGACTACCGGGACTGGCCGATCGTCCTGGCGCCACTCGACTACCAGACTGCAGCAGGTCGGGGCACCGTGACCGGGCTCGTGCTGAGCAGGTTCAAGACGTTTCACGAGTGCGCCGAGGCGATGCTCGACGACGCCGACCTGACGCTGCGGTGGCGGCGGTACATGCCGGGCGACGCGCTGCCGTGGCCGGGCGCCAAGATCGCGTACGGCACGCTCGTCGTGTGGTTCGAGAACAACTCGGGTGGCCTGTCTCCCAACACCTCTGGTGGGCTCATGGAGGGCATCGGCCAGCTGATCCGCATCTTCGTGTCCTCACTGGTCGAGGGGCTCGGCGGCGGATCGCTGCCCATCGAGGACTCCGAGCAGGCCATCGTCGGAATCCCGAGCGTGCCGGAGTACCAACAGCCGGGATACCTGGGGACGGACCCACGGCTGCCGTACGTCTTCTACCCGGCAGGGTCGCCGGGCGTGGTGTCGCAGTCCGCGAACATCCGTCTCGCGCGCGGGCACCGGCTCACTGGCGGTGGGCACTCGATGCCGGGGGTCGGGGGGGGGGGGGGGGGGGGGGGGGGGGGGGGGGGCGCCCACACCAAAAGAAACACAGAGATGCCCGCATGGCCGGCCCAGAAGGTGGGGTGCGTTGGGACGCGAACCT
>NZ_JBHXNU010000009.1:93769-158578 GCF_042719255.1 Rhodococcus sp. NPDC058532 | reverse complement strand
TCCTGTTTGTTTTTGTTGGTCGTTTCCTCCCCTCCCCTCCCCCCCCCCCCCCCCCCGACCCCACAAGGCCAACGAGTTGATCTCCGCCGCCGTCCAGGCGTTGGGTGATGCGCTGGCCGCGATCCCGTTCGTGCCACCCCTCGGCGGTGCTGCGGACGCGCTGCTGAAGCCGTTCTACGAGGACACGATCCTCGCGTTCATGACCGTGTACCTGGTCAACCGGTCCGCGCACCTGTCGGACATGAGCCTGTACGAGATGTGGGTGGACGGCGCGGACCAGGCGTTCACTCTGTCGGCCACGCTCGTGCTGCGCGAGGCAATGAAGGCAACCGAGACGAAGTACTCGGCGGACATGGAGATCATCGACATGGCGCCGTGGTGCGTCGGAGCCAAGGGGCACGGGCATTTCGACCTCGGCAACCGGATCCTCGTACAGACCGAGGGCGACAAGTCCGGCCGCATCGAGGCGCCGCGCGTGAAGTCGCTACGCCTGTCCGCATCGCCAGGGAAGGCGCCGGCGTTCGAGGTCAAGCTCGGGTCGAAGGACCCCGTCGACGCGTTCGCACAGGTCTTAAAGCGCATCCAAAAGCTCGTTTCGGGCCTTAAAGCTATGGGACTCATCTAGAGGGGGATACTTTGCGCGACAACGAATTACCGACCATCGACAAGTGCGACCTGTCCGACCCGGAGGAGGTGTTCCTCTGGACGTACCTTGGCCTTCCGGATGTGATCGGTGCGCCGCTGGTGTGGCCGATCCCGTTCTGGCGGAAGGTGTCCAAGCATCAGATCGACTGCGGCCTGATGCTGCAATGCCCGTCGTGCGGGCACCGTGAGCCGCCGAAGATCAAGTACAGGATCGACGCCACCGAGGACCTGATGATGGGCGGTGGGGGTCGGTGGGTTCCGGCGGATGAGCCGGACCCGGAGCGGGACATCCTCGCTGAGCGGTTGGACGCGATCCGCCCGGACCTTCAGCGCGCCATGCTCGCCCGGCTGCGCGAGAAGTTCCCCGACGACGACGCGCTGCGTGATGGGGGTGGGTCGTGACGGTTCCTGGTGGCGACTACCCGGATGGCACGTTCGGTGACGACCTGTCAGGCCTGGACGGGCTGAATGAGGCGGCGTGGCGGCAGCAGAAGCTGGGGACGCTCCAGGGGTTCGACGACTCGCACGCCGGGTTCAAGCCGACCATCGACAACGCCGCGAAGGTGCCAAGCCTTGTCGACGGTCAGACCGCCCTGGAGCACCGAGCAGACCTCCTGGAGGGCGTTGTCGGGTACTGCTCACTCGTCCAGTCGAAGAACTGGAGCATCCCGGGCGGTGGATCCCCGAAGAAGTTGCCGTTCGACTTCCAGGTCGGCCCCGCTGTCGGCGCGTCGCCATCCAACGGTGGAATCCGTATGCACGAGAAGGGTCTATGGCGGATCGACACGCTCATCACGTTTGATCGGGCGCCGAACTTCACCGTTAACACGGTTGCGATCATCGGCGTGGTGGCCGACAACTCCGGCGGAGCCGTGTACAGCCAGAAGCACTTCTATCGAACCGTGTCTGGCTCCATCGACCCACAGGCGGTGTTCTTCTCGCACACCCTGGTGATCCCGGATGACAACAAGTACACCGCCTACATCTACGTGGGGCAGACGGGCGCAGGCGCCGGATACAAGGCGTTCGGCGGGACTATGTATTCCGCACTGTCCGTGAACAAGTGGGACAACCGGACGATCAACAGCAACGCTCCAGGAACGGTGCCCGATGGCGGAAGCCTCAGCTAAGGGCACCGGCTTCCGGGTGACGCAGCTCAGCCACTCCACCGACCACCCGCAGCCCGGATACAACGACACCATCCCCAACGGCGGCACCCTACCCGCAGCCTAGGAGGCGAAACCCTATGACCTACTACGACGTTGACTGGTCCAGTCGATTCGACTTCGGCGGCCCACGATCACTCGGGATGCTTCGTGGCGTGTGCCTGCACACCAGTGAGGGCAACCCGAACATCGGCGCGGAAGGGCTCGCGAACTATCAGCTCACCAGCCGGACCGGCTCGTACCACGTCATCGTGGACCTGTCGGGTAAGCGCCTGCGCGAGAACACGGACGACTGGGTCACCTGGTCGTCCGGCAACAAGGGCAACGACATCCTCGTGCACCTGTGCTTCACGGCGCGGGCGGACTGGTCGCGTGAGCAATGGCTCGCGCAGGACCGAATGCTGCGCGCCGCTGCCACGGTGGTGGCGCACTGGTGCAGCACGTACCGGTGGCCCGCCCGATCCGTGAACGTCGCCGGGCTGCCCGGCATCACCACGCACGACGCGACGAGGGCATGGGGCGGAACTGATCACACCGATCCCGGCCCGAACTTCCCGCACGACGTGTTCGAGCGGATGGTCGCCGACGCCATGAACCCGACACCGACGCCTGGAGGCGGCATGAATCACGATCAGGACATTCGCGCACAACTGACCGGCTCCCCGAACCTCGGCGAGTACCCGGGGTGGCCGCAGCTTGGCGGCCGGACGGTCGTGGATGCGCTCGCCGCGATCGGGCACAAGCTCGGCATCGACGGATTCGAGGCGAAGTGATGGGCGACCACTCGAAGGACGACGTCGGCGGGGTTGGGCAGTGGCTCACCCCCGCGCGCCGCACCTGGCTGTACCGCGTCATCACTGCTCTCGCACCGTGTCTCGTGGCGCTGGGGGTGGCCGCGCAGGGTGACGTGCAGATGTGGCTGCTCCTCGTCGCCGCGATGCTCGGCGTCGGCGGGTCCGGTGTCGCCGTGGCGAACGTGTCCATCGGCCCTCGGGATGGGGGTCGCGGGTGACGGTGCTTGCCGCGCTCGGCCCGCTCGGTATCGGCGTCATCGTCGCCGCGGTGGTCGGCGGACTGTTCGCGTTCCGCAAGACCCGCGCCGACGCCCACAAGGCGACCGCGGAAGGCGAGAAAGCCGAAGCCGACGCCGCCGAAAAGCTAACGCAGATCGCACTCAGCCTGGTCGAGCCGACCAACCGGGAACTCGCCGCGGTCCGCCGCGACCTCGACGCCCACAAACAGTCGGACGCGGATGCGCGGGAGGCACGGAAGGTCGCGGCCGTCGAGCATATGGCGTGGGACATCCAAGCGGCAGAGCAGATCCGCGCACTGGGCGGTGACATCGACAACCCGCCACCACTGTATGAGGGGGACCACCTATGAGCACCCTGGATCCGTGGGGCTACGAGCCGCAGAAGAAGGACATGCACGTCAACGGCCGGTCCGACTTCATCCAGCCGATCCTGTTCCGGTACCCGCCCGGGCACGCGCAGGCTGGGGAGCCATGGACGCCGCCCGCGGGGACGACCGCCTACTTCCTGATCGGCGTGCTCGACGGTACCGAGCAGCGGTACAACGCGGTGATCTCCGGCGATTCGGCGATGGTGCGGATCGAGTCGGAGGTGGCGGACCTGATCCCGGCGCGGGCGCCGCAACGCTTCTATGTGTCGCTGCCGGGGACGCCGAACAGCAACGAGTACATGCTGACGAAGGGGAAGGTGGTGCGGCATGACTGACTACATGGGCGCACCGGTCGTGGTGAACGCGCCGCAGATCCCGGCTGGCCTGATTCTGCCGGTGCAGGGCCGCGACGGCACGAGCATCACCATCGAGGGTGTCGTCGCGACGTACGCGGACCTGCCGTCCGGGCTTGGCCTGGCGGACCGCGGCGCCCTGTACATCGTGCAGGCGGACACCCTCGGCTACGTCTGGAGCGGTGTGTCGTGGCCGGCGGACGGGCAGGGTGTGGAGATCCGCGGCCCACAAGGCAACTCGGTCACGAGCGTCGCGGTCAGCGGGACGTCGCTGGTGTTCTCCTTCGCGGAGGGTCCGACGCAGTCGGTGCCCGTCCCGGCGCTGGTGCAGGCGGCGGCGGATGCCGCGGCAGCACAGGCGGCGCGCGCGGGCGCGGAGTCTGCCCGTGATGCTGCGGACGTGTCGGAGGCGGCAGCGGGCAGCTCGGCGACCGCGGCCGCCGGGTCCGCTACCGCAGCGTCGACCGCGAAGACCGGCGCCGAGACAGCGAAGACCGCGGCCGAGACCGCACGCGACGACGCCGACGCATCGGAAGCGGCAGCGCTCGCAGCGAAGGGATCCGCGGAAGCAGCCGCCACCGCGGCCGCCGGGTCCGCCTCTGCCGCCGCGACATCCGAGTCGACCGCGACCGGTGCCGCGGCGACCGCGACCGCGGACGCCACCAGCGCCGCCGGGTCCGCGACCGCAGCAGCCAGCTCGGCGGCCGCGGCTGCGCAGGACGCCGACGACGCCGACGCGGCCCGGATCCTCGCCGAGCAGGCCGCGGAGGACGCGCAAGGCGCGGGCGGCGTCCCGACGACGCGGCAGGTGATCGCCGGGACCGGGCTCGCCGGGGGTGGCGCGCTCGGGTCGGACGTCACCCTCACCCTGTCGGCGGGCACGCAGGCATCACTCACGCTGGCCGGGTCCGCGTCCCAGCCCGGGCACACGCACGTGATGGCCGACATCACCGACCTGTCGGACTCCCTGATCGCGGCTTTCGACGGGAAGGTCGACAAGACCTCGATCGGGCAGCCTGACGGGGTCGCACCGCTCGACTCGTCGGCGAAGATCCCGGCCGTGCACCTCCCGTCGTACGTCGACGACGTCCTCGAATTCGCCACCGTCACAGCACTGCCCGCGACCGGGGAGGCCGGGAAGATCTACACGACGCTGGACACGAACCGGATCTACCGCTGGTCCGGGTCCGCATACGTGGAGATCGCGGCGTCTCCGGGCAGCACGGACGCGGTACCGGAAGGGACGCTAAACCGGTACTACACCGACGTGCGGGCCCGCGCTGCGATGGTCGGATCCACCCCGTTCGATGTCGGGTTTGTGCACACCGGCGACGCGGCCCGGAAGGTCGGGCTGGGTGGCAACGCGGCCGGGATCCGCATCCCCCGCAGCGTGACGTTCTCGTCGCTGCTCGTCGAGTTCGCGACCCCGGACGCGTCCGGGACGTCGACGGTCGTGGTGAAGCGCAACGGCACCGCTGTGGCGGGCACGTCCGTGTCGATCACCGGCGGCAACACGTCCGGCGGGGCCTCGGGGCCGTGGACGTTCGCGGCCCTCGACCAGCTGACGGTGGAGATCACCGCGGTCGGCGGTACGCCAGGCAAGGGCTGCGTCGTCAACCTGACGGGGGTCTGCTGATGGTGTACCTGCATGTCCCGGCGCTCGACGCGGGAGCCCAGTACGCGGACGACTTCAACCGGGCAGACGGCGCGATCGGCGGCGGGTGGGTCGGGGGTACCTCCGCGTGGCTCATCGCGGCGAACGCGACCAGATCGGGTACCGCGTTCAGCGCCTACATCGTGTGGCCGGAACCCTGCGCAACGCAGGATCAGTTCTCGCAGGCGCGGATCCTGAACGGCGGTACGTCCGGCTATCACGGGCTGATGGTCCGCGCGAACCTCGCCGCGACGACCGGTGTCATCGGGTGGTGCCGCACCAACGGTGACTGGGCACTCGGCTCGACCAGCCTCGGGTTCGTCCGGTCCGGCACCATCGCGGCGCCCGGTGCCAGCGCGATCGTCCGCCTCGAGGCATCGGGCAGCACGGCCAGGCTGTATGTCAACGGCAGCCTGGTCGACTCGATCACGGTCAGCGAGTCCGGCGCGCACGTCGGCATGGCTGGTTCCAACACGAACGGCCCGGGCGGCGCGATGCTCGACGACTGGAAGGGCGGCGACCTGTGACGACCCGAGCTCTCTCTCGGGCTGACGCCCGGCGGGCGGGGGCGTGATGGTCTACATCTACGTCCCCGCCACAGCTGCGGCAGTGCCGATGGGAATCCTCAAGGCAGGCAACCACGTCCTGACGAGAACGCGTGGATGCAGGTCACCGGCTGGACCCCCGACCCTGCGTACCCCGAAACCGTGCTGGCTGCGGACGGGATCGAATCGTCCGGTCCGGTCACTGTGACGGCCACCTACACGGTGGTCGGCAGCCCAGCTGTGAACTACATCAAGGCGATCCGGGTACTCGCGGACGGCGTCGTCGTCGGGGAAGTGTCGGCCAGCGACCGCGACCGGGTCCGCACCGTCACGGCGACGGTCAACCACGCAGCGCGCATAGAGATGTGGGCGCTAATCGACGCTGGCACCGCGAACAACCGCACGATCGCCGAGACCGGCACGTTCATGCACTGCACCCCGCTCTAGCAGGCCACCTCGGCGGGGTGGCGTGATGGTGTACATCTACGTGCCCGCCGTCGACGGGTTCACCACCCAGGGCGCCTACCTCGCCGCGGACCTGCCGGTGGGTCCGTACGCGGAGGTGTTCGCTACGCCGCTCGCCCCGCTGCCGGACTACTCGGGAACGCAGGCCAGCGGGACCACCCTCACCGTTGCTGGCGGTGGTCCGGCGACGATCGCCGCGACGTTCCAACAGATCAGTTCCTGGATGAGTGTCCGGCTGTACATCAACGGCACCCGAGTGGCGACCGGCGCCAACGAGCAGGCGACCGTGTCGTGGACCGGCATCCTCGCTGACGGCGACCTGGTGCAGATGGCGCTGTATCGCGACGTCGGCGGAAGTCTCACCGTTCAGGCTGGCACGACGAACGTGACGATCACCATCACCCCTGCATGACGAAGGCGCCCCACCCTCGATTGAGGGTGGGGCGCCTTTGTCGTACATGGAACCGACCGCCCCCGCGCCGCGTCCAACCGCACATGGACGACGACTACGACGACACCGCGCTCCGCCACGCCGACGGCCTGCCGCCGCGACCGGGCGAGCACGCCACCTACGCCGCGTTGGACCTGGTCGCGTGGGAGCTGGAGATGCTGCGGGAGGACTAGTTCCTGGTCAGGTTCGCCACGCAGTTGTCGACCGCCTGGATCCGCTCGTCGTCGGGGAAGATGCGCAGTCGATCGCTCGCCTTCGACCAGCTCGTCGTCTTCCGTGCGCCGCCTGTGGACGAGTACGGAATGGTGTCGATGACCCAGACGTCCGACCGGTTCTCAAACTTCCCGTCAGGGCGCACGGTCGACGCGCCGTAGAACACCACACCGTCGTCGATGATCATCTGCGTGTTAGCCAGCGTCAGTGACCCGTCGAGCAGCCCGCTGCCGATCATCGCGTCGTAGCGCGGCTCGCCCGGCTGGCATCGCGGATCGGACGTGTAGTCGACCGGGGGTCGCGCGGGCACGGCGGAGGTCGGGGCTGCCGACGCGGGCGCCGCAGGTGCAGCTACGGGTGTCGTCGCGGCCACAGGGCGAGTCGTCGAGGTCGGCGTCGCAGCCCCCTCTGCAGCCACCTCCTCCTTCTCGCTGTCGCCGAAGACTGCGCCGCACCCGGCCAGCGCCACGAACGCGCCGACCACTCCGATGGCCGCCTTCTGCCAGATCGGCATCTTCCGCTTGGCCGGCGGCGGAGGCGGCGCGTCCACCTGTCCCCACTGCTGGCCGTCCCAGTAGCGTCGCGAGTTCGAGCCGTCAGGATTCGGGTACCACCCGGGAGTCGTCATGGCCGGGATTGTCGCACCCCGCGCCGACGCGGCCGCGCCCGTCATGCGATCGACGGACGCGGCCCGGCGCGTCACCCCGCGGCGCTGACCGTCGCGAGCGCGGGTGCTGCGTCGGCAGCGCGCCACCGTCGCACGCTCGCCTCGCTGGTGCCGACGGCCGCCGCGGCGGCGCGGTTCGACATGCCCTCGTCGATGAGCTCAAGGGCGCGGCGCCGCATCTCGTCGCGCGGCACGGTCACGGCCGCGACGGTCTGCGGCACGTCGAAGAGCGCGGCGTCGTCGTGCGTCGCGGTGCGTCGCGGCTGGTCAGCGTCGGTGTCGCGCGCAGGCGCCTCGAGGGATTCGGTGTCCGCGACAGGCGCGACCTCGGCCGGTGCGTCATCGGCCAGCGGCGTCTCGACGTCGTGCGTCGCCGCTGCGTCGCGGTGCAGCTGCACAGCGAGGTGCGGCGCGACGAGCAGGCACAGCGGCGGCACGACCGCGACGGCCGCGCCAGCCCACCCGGGCAGCGGGCCCGCGGGCAGGAGGTGCGCCGCGGCGCCCGCGACGATCGACACGGCGGTCGACGCGGCGAGCAGCGACCAGGCGTAGGTGCGCGACGCGCGCAGTCGCATCACCGCGGCGGTCGCGACGACAGCGAGCCCGTCGACGGCGAGCGGCCAGACGTGCGCCATCGTCGGCGAGTAGCCGGCGCGCGCCGCGAGCGCGGCAAGGTTGGAGTACGACAGCGCGAACGCGAGCGCGGCGATGACGTAGGTGCAGGCGGCGGCGAAGCGGGTCACGAGCGGGCTCCTTCGGTGGCGCGGGCGGTGGTGGCGAGGCGGCGCAGGTCGTCCTGCAGGGCCCAGAGGGCGCGGGCGTAGGCGCGGGCCGTGGTGAACTCGGGGTCGCGGTCGTGCAGCTCGTCGGTCAGGCGAGTCTCCGACGCGGCGAGGAGTGCGTCGAGCTGGTCGGCGATGCTCATGCGCGTGCCGCCTTCTCGCGGGCGAACAGCTCGCGGATGCTGGGCCGGGTCCGGGCGGGCTGGTCGTGGGTGCAGCGGGTCGGGACGTCGGCAGGGATGAACCCCTGGTCGTCGCAGCGGGCGCAGGCGTCGATGACGGCGTACCGGGCGGCCCGGGCGTCGTCCTCGTCGGAGCGGCGGGCCTCGATCACGCGAGCCTTCTCGGCGACCTGACGCTCGTCGTGGGCCCGCCGCGCATCGCCACACGGACCGCAGGGTGCCGTCGTGCCGTCGGGGTGGCGCGGGCAGTGCCGGGACGCAGCGCCGACCGTGGCGACCGCGTCAGCGGGTGCCGGGTCGAATGAAGGCTTGAGGGTGGGGGAGGTCTCAGCGTCGCGCTGGTGACGTTCCCGGCTGAGGTGACCCCCCTCTTCTTCTTGATCTTCTAGAAGAGATCTTCTTATGGTGCCCAATTTTTGAGCACTGGGATGCACAATTTCTGCGCACTGCGGTGCACCATTTTCGTGCACGGCAGGTGTTGACTCTGCGCAATTTTTGGGCACTTTACGGGGCGTGGTGTCAGCGAGCAGCGCGGCCCGCTCCTCGGTCGTGAACCCGGTGTCCGAGACGATCAGGGACTCGCTCGCGGCCCGTCCACGCGTGCCGCCCAGGAGCGGGATGCGCACGGCGTACCCGAGCTCGACGAGGATGGAGACGGCCTTGGTGACGGTGTTGCGGCTCAAGCCGATGGCGTCCGCGATGCGACCGAAGGTGAGCTTCCAGCCGCTCTCGTGGCTGAGGATGTAGCACGCGACGCGGTGCGCGGAGACGGGGATGCTGGCCCGCATGAAGTCGTTGCAGATCTGGGTGTAACCGGACTCTGGGCGGCTGTACCGCTGGATGGTGATGCTCACAGGGCGCCGCCGGTGGCGCGCGGGGCGGACAGAATCTCGCCCGAGATATGGGTATGCTCTTGCATGTCGAACTCCTCTTTAGTTCGGCCACGCCCCGGGAGTGTTAGCGCACTCGCCGGGGTCTTTCTGTAGTTGTCGAGGACGACTGTACATCCTCGGTCCCGCACTGGTCCCGCACGGCGGGCAACAGCCTGTCGTAATCAGTGAATGGTGCGAATGGTGGCAACGCCGTGAACTGGGCTGATGGAAATCGGCAGGCCGAGACGACGGGTGGACAAGATGTTCGTCAATATGACCGTCGACCAGTGGGACGACGTCATGCGCGTGCACCTGCGCGGCACCTTCGCCCCGTCGCAGCACGCCGCCTCGTACTGGCGGCAGCAGAGCAAGGCGGGGACGCCGGTCGCGCACCCGCGGATCATCAATACCTCGTCGCCGTCGGGGCTGTACGGCAACCTGGGCCAGACCAACTACGGCGCCGCGAAGGCGGGCATCGCCGCGTTCACCGTGATCCTCGCCGACGAACTCGCCCGGCTCGGCGTCACGGTCAACGCGATCGCCCCCACCGCCCTGACCCAGATGACCGCGGGGCTCGACGGATTCGTCGCCGCGGCCGAGGCGGAGAAGGAGCGGACCGGATTCGACGCGGCAGCGCCGGGGAACATCTCGCCGACCGTCGTGTGGCTCGGATCCCCGGAGGCGGACGGCGTCACCGGTCGGATCTTCAACGTGCACGGCGGTTCGATCAGCGTCGCCGAGACGTGGGTCGCGGGTCCCGGCGTCTCGAAGAACGAGCGCTGGGATCCGGCCGAGCTCGGCGAGATCATTCCGGCGCTCGTCGCGCAGGCCCGCCCGAACTCGACCATGGCGGGCAACCCCCGCTCCTGACCGACCCGCCACCGTTGAACGGGGGTTCATGTGTCATTCGCTCGACGTGGGTGGCACATGAACCCCCGTTCAACGTGTGTGCCCGAGTAGGTTCAGCGCAAACTGTGCGTACTCGGCGGCGATCTGTTCGGGTGTCACCGGTCCGTCCGCGCGGAACCACTGCGGCAGCGACGTGCACATCGTCGCGATGGCCCGGCCCGCGTCGCGTGGATGGGCGGTGGTCAGGCCGCCGTCCCGGACGGCCGCATCGATCTGCTCGTCGAGGAGATACTGAATCTGGTTGCGGGACTCGGTGATTCGGATCCGGTCCGGGTCTTCGATGCTCCGCATCTCGCTGGCGCCGATGAACGCGAGGGACCGCCGGTGGGTGTGGAAAAGGGCGAGGGCCTCCACGATCAGGGCGACCCGCTCCGTCGCGGTACCGCCCTCGGCGCTGGCCGCGCGGACCCGCCAATGCAACTCGTCCATCGTCAGGTCGAGGGCGCGCACCAGCAGCGCCTGTTTGTCCCGGTAGTGGTGGTAGACGCCGGGGACGCTCATGCCGGCCCGCCGTGCGAGGGAGCGGACGGTCGCGCCGTGATAGCCGGTCTCGACGAATGCGTCGATGGCCGCCGCGAGCACGGGGTCGATCCGTAGCGGCGGAAAGACCCGCCACTGCTCGCCGGCCGGGGCCGTCGCCCGCTCGGCGCCCGGCGCTCGACGCGGGGCCGGGCCGACGTCGGTGGCGGCACCGCGCGGAGCATCCGCCCCGGGGTGCTCGCCGACCAGCCTGGCCACCGACGTCCCGAGGGCGTCGGCGATCGCGCGGATCCGGTCGACGCTGACCCCCGTCCGACCGTTCTCGATGGCGCTGATCGTGGCGGCGCTGACACCGAGCCGGCGCGCCAGCTCGCGGACCGACAGGCCGCGCTCGAGGCGGGCGGCCCGGATCAGCTCGGCCGGCGTGATCGGTGTCTCGCCCACCGGCAACCTCCTCGTTCTCGTTCGATCATCGGAGATATTCAGAATTACTGAACACTACTGATGCTATCAGGGAATCTGAACGGGCCAGCGCGGCGCGACCACCAGGAACATGGCAGGGCTTGACCGAATCTGGGCCGTTGTGACACCTTGATCGGCAAGCCGAGCGATCGCTCGGATTCCGGACCGATCGAGGAGGGTTGCTCGTGGCGATCGATCTGACCCACGCGCCCGACGTGCAGGCGCTCGTTGAGCGCACCCGTGCGTTCACCCGCGACCACATCCTGCCCATCGAGGACAAGCACGGCGGCGACATCACGGCCGCGGGTGGCGACGCGATCCGGGCGACGATGCAGCAGGCGGCGAGGGACGCGGGCGTGTTCGCGCCGCACGCGCCGATCGAGTTCGGTGGCCACGGCCTGAGCATGTCGGACCGGGCGCCGGTGTTCGAGGAAGCCGGCTACTCCCTGTTCGGGCCGACCGCCCTGAACATCGCCGCCCCCGACGAGGGCAACGTGCACATGCTCGCGCACATCGCCGACCCGGAGCAGCGGGAGCAGTACCTCGCCCCACTCGCCCGCGGCGACGTCCGGTCCGCATTCGCGATGACCGAGCCTGCGCCCGGCGCTGGCTCGGATCCATCGGCACTGACCACCCGGGCCGACAGGTCCGACGGCGGCTGGCGAATCAACGGCCACAAGTGGTTCATCACCGGAGCCGACGGTGCCGGCTTCTTCATCATCTTCGCCCGCACCGCCGGTGAGCCCGGTGACCGTGGCGGTGCCACGATGTTCCTTGCCCCCGCCGACACGGCGGGGATCCGGGTCGGGCGACACATCGACACGCTGGACACGTCGATGCTCGGCGGGCACTGCGAGGTTGCCTTCGAGGACGTCTTCGTCCCGGATTCCGCGGTCCTCGGCGAGGTGGACCGCGGCTTCGAGTACGCGCAGGTCCGACTCGGCCCGGCGCGGATGACGCACGTAATGCGGTGGCTCGGCGCCGCCCGCCGCGGCCACGACGTCGCGGTCGATTACGTCGCGCGGCGGGAGGGGTTCGGCGCCAGGATCGGTGATCTCGGGATGGTGCAGCAGATGGTGGCGGACAACGAGATCGACATCGCCGCGACGCGGGCACTGCTCACCCGCGCCTGCTGGGAACTCGACCAGGGTGACAGGGCGGCGAACGCGACCGCCATCGCCAAGACCTATGCGGCCGAGGCGATCTTCCGGATCGTCGACCGCAGCATTCAGATGTGCGGTGGCATGGGGGTGTCCGCGGACCTGCCGCTCGCACGGCTGTCCCGTGAGGTGCGCCCCTTCCGGGTGTACGACGGTCCGTCCGAGGTGCACCGCTGGGCGCTGGCCAAGCGGGTCGTCGGCGCAGCGAAGCGCGCCGGATTGGAGTCGCGATGAGTCTTCCAGGCATGAATGTCACCGCACTGCAGCGGTTTCTGGTTGACAGCGGTGTCGACGTCGTCGGGGACCTGACGGTCGACCTGGTCAGTGGGGGGCGTTCGAACCTCACCTTCAGGGCGTCCGACGGTCGCAGCACCTGGATCGTGCGGCGCCCACCGACCAGCGGGTTGACCCCGTCCGCGCACGACATGGCGCGGGAGTTCCGGGTGACCCGGGCACTGCAGGACTCCGCGGTTCCGGTGGCCCGCACCGTGGCGTTCGACGAGTCGGGCACGGCCCTCGGTGCGCAGATGACGGTGGTCGAGTTCGTCGACGGGCGCGTCATCCGAGACCAGGACGATCTCGATACGCTGTCCGACACCGAGGTTCGCGGCTCGACGCATGCCCTGGTCCGGGTGCTCGCCGATCTGCACGCGGTGGACCACCGGTCCGTCGGACTCGGCGAGTTCGGTCGCCCGGACGGGTTCGTCGCGCGCCAGGTCGCACTGTGGGCCGGGCAGTGGGAGCGGGTCAAGACCCGCGAACTTCCCGACGTCGCGGTACTGCACGCCAAGCTCGCCGAGGCGATCCCGGCCACCACCGCCGCGTCGATCGTGCACGGCGACTTCCGGATCGACAACACCATCCTCGACACCGAGGACGCGACGAGCATCCGTGCGGTCGTGGACTGGGAGATGTCCACCCTCGGTGATCCGCTGACCGACGCCGCGCTGATGTGCGTCTACCGGGCACCGGTTTTCGACCTGGTGCTCGGCTCCCGCGCGGCCTGGACCAGTCCGCGGCTGCCCAGCGCCGACGATCTCGCGCAGATCTACGCGACCGCCTCGGGACGCGACCTCGGCGACTGGAACTTCTATCTGGCGCTCGCGAATTTCAAGCTCGGCGTCATCGGCGAGGGCATCACACACCGGGCCAGGCAGGGGTCGGACGCGGGGGGCGGCGCGATGCGCGCTGCCGAGGCGACCGGTGAGTTCATGGCCGCCGGGCTGCGCGCCCTCGCCGGGGTGTCGGCGTGAGCGCCCCGACCGCGCTTGTCACCGGTGCCTCCCGGGGGATCGGCCTCGGGATCGCGACTCGACTTGCCTCCCAGGGCTATTCGCTGTCGATCAGTGCCCGCGACGAGCAACGCCTTGACGAGGTGGCGGCGGGCCTGCGGGCGGCGGGGGCGCCGCGGGTGCTCGCGGTGGCGGGCGACATGGCGGACCCGACGGCGATCGAGCGGCTCACCGCTCGGCATGCCGAGGAGCTGGGGCCGATGAAGGCGTTGATCGTCAACGCTGGTGTCGGAACGGCGGGCACCGTCGCGGACTTCCCGATGCGACGCTTCGACAAGACCCTGGACGTCAACCTGCGGGCGCCGTTCCTGCTCCTGCAGCAGTGCCTGCCGCTGCTGCGGGCGGGTGCGACCGCCGACCCGGGGCGGGGTGCGAAGGTGATCGCGCTGTCGTCGATCACCGGGGTCTACGCCGAATCGGGCCTCGCCGTCTACGGCGCGACGAAGGCCGCGCTGATCTCGCTGGTGGCAACGCTGAATGCGGAGGAGTCCGGCAACGGGGTCAGCGCGACGGCGATCTCGCCCGCGTACGTCGACACCGACATGAGCGCGTGGATCCGTGACCGGATTCCGGCCGAGGAGATGATCGAGGTCGACGACATCGTGGAGCTGGTCGACTCCCTGCTGCGGTTGTCGGCGCGTGCGGTGGTGCCGAACCTGGTGGTCACGCGCGCCGGGACGGACGGGCTCCGGGCCTGAACCGGGCACGTGCGCGACGGCTGTTCGCGGGGTTTGGCTAATCGCCAGACAACTGCCGCTTGATGAGGCCGGGTCACGATCTGTGACCCGGCCACAATCATTCTGTTACCAGGTAGGATTGTCCGGTTTGCTGCCGGTTATCGAGCGTGACCTGGGGGAACGAGAGGTCGGGGCGGGTTGGACGCCGGACCGTGTGCGGTTCTGACGCACCCGAACGGCACTGAGTTGGACGCTTGTCGAAGGAAGTTCCCAAACCGCCTCGCCGGGTGTGGTGAACGCGGTAAGTTGCCTCGTGCAATGGGAGCAACCGCACCCATCGTGGATAGGTAAGGCCGCCACATCAGGCGGGGTGATTGTCTTTCGGGAGGGCGATCTGTGAGCACACTATGGAGCGTCGGACACCATGTGCTGTGTTCCACCACCATCGCGAACACGTGGCAGAACGCCGGCCTTCGCGTCGGACGGTCGCTGTCCGGCCCGGCGCTGCCGTGCGGTGTACCCGGTCGGGGACCCTCCCGCTGACAGCAGTGGTTTCGCGCGGGTGGCGCGCGCCTTGAGCCGAATTCGGCTTCCTTAAGACAAATTCCATTCGGTTCGCCATGTCTGTCCGGGCGCGAGCTATGCCCGATTCGCGGGTCGCGCTGTTCGAACGGCTGGGGAACTTGCGACGCATTCCGGAATCAGGGGTACATCGTTGACTGCCATCGACGGATTCGACAGCACCGACTTCGACCGAACGGTCCAGACCGACGGGGTCGAACAGTTCGACGTCTTTCCCCTGTCGCCGGCGCAGCTGGGGATGTGGTACGCCCAGCACCTCGACCCCGAGGTCCCGATCAACATCGCCCAGTACGTCGATCTGCGTGGCGACGTCGACTTCGACGTCCTCGAGCGGGCCAGCCGGGTCGCATCGACGGAGTTCGGGTCCGGGTGGCTTCGGCTCCTCGAACGTGACGGTCAGCCCTGCCAGATGGTCGACCTCACCATCGACGACTCCATGATCAACCGGGACTTCCGTGCTGAATCCGATCCGGTTGCCGCAGCCAACGCGTGGATGCTCGAGGACTACAGCGCTCCGCTCGACCTCCTCGCGGACCGACTGATCCTCGCTGCCGTGCTCCGCGTCGAGGACAACCGCTACTTCTGGTACTCGCGCTGCCACCACATCATCCTCGACGGCTTCGGGGCAATGAACTTCATGACCCGGGTCGCCGAGCTCTACACCGCCGCGATCGAGGGTCGCGAACCGGAACCCTTCACGACGGTCGACCTGCGCGCACTGTACGAATCCGATGCCGCCTACCGGGAGAGCCCCCGATTTACCGCCGACGGCGAGTACTGGGCCGAGCGGATCGCCGGGCTGGAGCAGGGCACCAGCCTCAGCGGTCGCACCGCGGCGCCGTCCGCGGTCAACCGGATCACCAGCGCGGCATTGTCCGACGGCGTCGCCCGCCGCCTCGAAGCGGTGGTCGCGGAGCAGAACTCCTCGCCCGCAGGCATGCTGATCGCGGCATTCGCGAGCTACCTCGCGCAGATCTCCGGCACCGAGGACGTCGTCCTCACCCTGCCCGTCACCGCGCGCACCACCGCGGCGGCCCGCAGGTCGGGCGGCATGATGTCCAACGTGCTTCCGCTGCGGCTGCGGGTCGGCGCGGACACCACGGTTGCCGAACTGCTCAAGCAGGTGCAGGTCGCCGTCTCGGGGGCACTGCGGCGTCAGCGGTACCGGTACGAGGACATCCGCCGCGGCGCCGCGGCGGGCACCGCGCACCGCGACCTGCTCGGTCCGCTCGTGAACATCATGCTGTTCCACAACGAGGTGTCGCTCGGCTCGATCGTCGGCGAGTACAACGTCCTCTCCACCGGCATCATCGAGGACCTGGGCGTCAACTTCTATCAGAGCGTCGGCGGCACCCGCACCCACATCGATTTCGAGTCCAACCCCAACCTCTACACCGACCAGGAAGCGCAGCAGCAGCATTCGCGATTCCTGGACTTCTTCGACCGGTTCGTGCGCGCGGACGCCCAGACACCGGTGTGGTCGTTGACCGCGGCCACCGCGGCCGAGCTCGACCTGGTGGTGTCGGGGTGGAATGACACCGCTGCCGATCTTGGGTCGGGGACGTTGGTGGAGTTGTTTGAGGTGCAGGCGGCGGCCACGCCGGGTGCGGTGGCGGTGGTGTTTGAGGGTGAGTCGCTGTCGTATGGCGAGTTTGCGTCGCGGGTGCATCGTTTGGCGCGGTATTTGTTGTCGGTGGGTGTGGGGCCGGAGTCGTTGGTTGCGGTGGCGATGCGCCGGTCGGTGGAGATGATCGTCGGGATCTATGCGGTGCAGGCTGCTGGTGCGGGGTATGTGCCGGTGGATCCGGATCAGCCGGCGGACCGGGTTGGGCACATCCTGGATTCTGCGGATCCGGTGGTGGTGTTGTCGACGGTGCGCGATGGCTTCGAGGCGGGGGTGAGGTCTGTCCTGTTGGTGGACGGGCTCGACCTTGCTGGTGTTTCGGATGCGCCGATTGCGGATGTTGAGCGGGTTCGGCCGTTGCGTCCGGAGAATGCGGCGTATGTGATTTTCACGTCGGGGTCGACGGGTCGGCCGAAGGGTGTGGCGGTGAGCCATCGTGCGGTGGTGAATCAGGTGGCGTGGATGGCGTCGCGGTATGGGTTCGGTGCGGATGACGTCGTCCTGCAGAAGACGCCGTTGACGTTTGATGTGTCGGTGTGGGAGTTGTTTGTTCCGTTGGTGACTGGTGGTCGGGTGCATGTTGCGCGGCCGGATGGTCATCGGGATCCGGAGTATTTGGCTGCGGTGATTGCGGAGCGGGGGATTACGGCGACGTCGTTTGTGCCGTCGATGTTGTCGGTGTTCGTTGATTATCTGCAGGGCGTGTGCGGTTCGGCGGATGTGGCGTTGCGGCAGGTGTTTGCGGCGGGGGAGGCGTTGCCTGCGGTGACGGCGTCGCGTTTCACCTCTGTCAGTGGTGCGCAATTGCACAATTTGTATGGCCCGACGGAGGCTGCGGTGCATTCGACGCATCGTTGGGTGGATGGGACCGAGGTGGTGTCGGTGCCGATGGGTGTGCCGGTGCCGAATACGCAGGTGTTTGTGTTGGATGGTCGGTTGCGGCCGGTGCCGGTGGGTGTGGCGGGTGAGTTGTATCTGTCGGGTGTGCAGTTGGCGCGGGGTTATCACGGTCGGGTGGATTTGACGGCGGATCGGTTTGTGGCGAATCCGTTCCGGGTCGGGGAGCGGATGTACCGGACGGGTGATCTGGTGGTGTGGGCCGCTGCTGGTGAGTTGGAGTACATCGGTCGTACGGATTTTCAGGTGAAGTTGCGTGGGCAGCGGATTGAGTTGGGCGAGATCGAGGCGGTACTGAACGGCCTGCCCGGGGTATCACAGAGTGTCGTGGTCGTGCGCGGCGATTCCGCCGCCGGTGAGCACCTCGTCGGGTATGCCGTGCCCACCGCCGGCGCGGTGCTCGATGTCGACGAGCTGCGGTCCGCGGTCGGGTCGGTGTTGCCGTCGTACATGGTGCCGTCGGTGGTGATGGCGCTCGAGGCGTTCCCGCTCAATGCCAGCGGCAAGCTGGACCGGACGGCGCTCCCGGTGCCCGACGTCACCGCGGGCGGACGGGCGTTCCGCGCCCCCCGAACCCCGGCGGAGGAGGTCGTCGCCGCCGTCTACGCAGACGTCCTCGGTGTCGGTCAGGTCGGGCTCGACGACGACTTCTTCGAGTTGGGTGGCAACTCCCTCAACGCGAACCAGGTGGTGGCCAGGATCGGGGCCGCGTTCGGGATCCGGTTGGGGGTGCGCGCGCTGTTCGAGGCGCCCACCGTCGCCGCCATCACCGACCGTGCCGAGCGGGCGGGTTCGCGGGGGGAGCAGCGACCCCACCTGACGGGCCGAATCCGACCCGATCGCATCCCACTATCCCTTGCGCAGCAACGCATGTGGTTCCTCAACCAGTACGACACGGCCGCGGCAACGTACAACCTTCCGCTGGTCGTGCGGCTCGCAGGCCGCACCGACACCGCTGCGCTGCGCGCGGCACTGCTCGACGTCGTCGGCAGGCACGAGTCGCTGCGCACCGTGTTCCCCGAGTCCGCGGACGGCGTCCACCAGGTGGTCCTACCCGCCGACGAGGTGGATCTCGACCTGTCCGTGCGGGTCGTGCCCGACGCGGATCTGGCGACCGCGCTGACGGAGTTCGCCGCCGCCGGATTCGATGTGGCCGAGGAGATCCCGTTCCGGGTGCGCATCCTCGCGATCGGTGCCGACGAGCTTGCCGTTGCGCTCGTTCTGCATCACATCGCCGCGGACGGCATGTCCTGGGCGGTCCTCGCCCGCGACGTGATGACCGCATACACCGCCCGGGCCGGCGGCACCCTGCCCGAGTGGCCGCCGCTGCGGGTGCAGTATGCCGACTACGCGCTGTGGCAGCGGGAAGTGCTCGGCGACGAGAACGATCCGACCTCGGTGTCCGCAGGCCAGATCGACTACTGGCGCGGCGCGTTGGCGGGGATTCCCGACCAGCTGGACCTGCCCGCGGATCGTCTGCGGCCCGCGGTGCAGTCCTTCCGCGGCGGCCGGGTCGGGTTCACGATCGACGAGGACGTCACGGAAGCGTTGGCCGCGCTCGCGCGCGCGCACGGGGTCACGCCGTTCATGGTCGTGCACGCGGCGCTGGGTGTGCTGCTGTCCCGGCTGAGCGGGACCAGCGACATCGCCATCGGCACCCCGGTCGCGGGACGCGGCGAGCAGGCGCTCGACGATGTGATCGGGATGTTCGTCAACACCCTGGTGCTGCGCACCCAGGTCGACCCGGGGTCGTCGTTCACCGATCTGCTGTCCCATGTCCGGGACACCGACCTGTCGGCGTTCTCCCATGCCGACGTGCCGTTCGAGCGGCTCGTCCAGGTGCTCAACCCTGCCCGGTCCACCTCCCGCCACCCGCTGTTCCAGGTGGTGCTGTCCTTCGAGAACATGGGCGAGACCACCCTCGAACTGCCCGGGCTGTCGGTCACGGCCGGGGAGGTCCAGGTCGATGTCTCCAAGTTCGACCTGCAGCTGACGCTGCGCGAGGCCACCGACTCCGGGGTCATGCCCGCCGAATTCGTGTACGCCACCGACCTGTTCGACGAGGCGACGGTCATCGGATTCGCGGAGCGGTTCACCCGGATTCTTTCTGCGGTGCTCCGCGATCCGACCCGCCCGGTCGGCGACATTGAGATCCTGTCCGCCGCCGAGCGCACCGACCTGCTGCAGCGCGTCGACCCGCGGACCGGGCTGCGACCCGGCGGCCCGGCCGCCGGCACCGACCCGCGACTGCTGCCCGACCTCCTCGCCGCGGCAGCGGCCCGCGACCCCGAGGCCACCGCACTGGTCAGCGAGGACGGGTCCCTGACCTACCGGGAACTGGACGAACGCTCGTCGCGACTGGCCCGACTGCTGATCTCCCGCGGCGTCGGTCCGGAAACGACGGTGGCACTGGCCATTCGACGGTCCCTGCGATCGATTCTGTCGGTGTGGGCGGTCGCGAAGGCCGGTGCCGCCTTCGTGCCGGTCGATCCGACCTATCCGCAGGACCGGATCATGCACATGGTCACCGACTCCGGCGCGGTGCTCGGTGTCAGCTGCACCGACGAGATCGCGGACCTGCCGCCGTCGGTCGAATGGCTCGCGCTCGACCGGGCCGAAGAGTCGGCGTCAGCGCTGTCCGGCTCCCCGGTGACCGATGCGGACCGGATCCGGCCGCTGCGGATCGACCACCCCGCATACCTCATCTACACCTCCGGCTCCACCGGACTGCCCAAGGGCGTCGTCGTCACCCACGCGGGCATCGCGAACGTGCGTGACCACCAGCGCGAGGACTACCGGATCGTCCCCGGGGCACGGACGCTGCACGTCGCGTCCCCGAGCTTCGACGTCGCGTTTTATGAACTGATCGTCGCCTTCGGCGTCGGGGCCACCATGGTCATCGCACCGCCGACCGTGTGGGGCGGACCCGAGCTGACGGAACTGCTGCGCCGGGAACGGGTCTCGCACGTCGTCATCACCCCGGGTGCGCTGGCGACCGTCGACCCGGAACCCCTCGACGAGCTGGGCGTCGTCGTGGTGTGCGGCGAGGCGTGCCCGCCGGAACTGATGGCCGCCTGGTCGGTCGGTCGACGGTTCGTCAACGCGTACGGGCCGACCGAGAGCACCGTCGTCGCCAGCTGCACCGATGCGCTGGCGCCGGGCGAGCACATCACCATCGGCCACCCCACCGCCGGGATCCGGAACGCCATCCTCGACCACCGGCTCAACCCCGTCCCCGTCGGTGTGGTCGGGGAGCTGTACCTGTCCGGCCCCGGCCTGGCCCGCGGCTACCGCGGGCGGGCGGGTCTCACGGCGGAGCGGTTCGTCGCGGACCCGTTCGGCGGCGTGGGCCAGCGGATGTACCGCACCGGCGACGTCGCTCGCTGGACCGAGAACGGCGAGGTCGACTATCTCGGCCGGTCCGACTTCCAGGTGAAGGTGCGCGGCTTCCGCATCGAACTGGGCGAGATCGACGCGGCGCTCGCCGCCCGTCCCGGCATCGACTTCGCGGTAACCCTCGGTCACGAGGGGGCAGGCGGGCACACCGCCCTGGTCGCCTACGTGCTTGCCGCGCCCGGCGCCGCCATCGACGTGGCCGAACTCAAGGCCGCGCTCGGTGAGCGGCTGCCCTCCCACATGGTGCCCGCCGCGATCATGGTGATCGACGAGATTCCCCGGACGCCGGTCGGGAAGCTGGACCGGAAGTCGTTGCCCGCACCGGTGTTCGAGGCGCGCGCGTATCGGGCGCCGTCGACCCCGGTGGAGAAGACCGTCGCTGGCACCTTCGCGGACGTGCTCGGCGTCGACCGGGTGGGACTCGACGACGACTTCTTCGACCTCGGCGGCAACTCCCTGATCGCCACCCAGGTGGTGGCCCGGCTCGGTGTCGCCCTCGACGTCACCGTCCCGGTGCGGATCCTGTTCGAGGCGCCCACCGTCGCCGCGCTCGCCGGCTGGGCGGCCGACCACGTGGGGAGCGGTGCCCGCCCCGCGCTGACCGCGACGGACCGGCCTGCGTCCATCCCGCTGTCGCTGGCGCAGCAGCGGATGTGGTTCCTCAACCGGTTCGACAGCAACGCCACCGTCTATCACCTCCCGATGGTGATGCGGTTGTCGGGAACCCTGGACGTCGATGCCCTGCAGGCCGCGGTCGTGGACGTGCTCACCCGGCACGAGTCGCTCCGCACGGTGTTCCCCGAAACCGAGCTCGGTGCCGTGCAGGTGGTGCTCGACCCGGCCGACGTGCCGACGAAACTCGATCGAATCGCTTGCAGTGCAGCCGAACTCGATGACATCCTCGTCGACTTCGCCTCGACCGGATTCGATGTGCGAACCCAGATCCCGGTGCGCGCACGGCTCGTCGAACTCGGCACGGACGAACACGTCCTCGCCGTAGTCGTCCACCACATCAGCGCGGACGGCTGGTCGATGGCGCCGTTGGCCCGCGACGTGATGCTCGCGTACACCGCGCGCACCGCGGGCGCCGCACCCGACTGGTCCCCACTCGAGGTGCAGTACCCGGACTACAGCCTGTGGCAACGTGCGGTGCTCGGCTCCGAGGACGACCCGGATTCGCTGATCTCCCAGCAGGTCGGCTTCTGGCGGGACGCGCTGCACGGGCTGCCCGACCAGCTGGCGCTCCCCACCGACCGGCCGCGGCCCGCGGTCGCGTCCCATCGCGGGGCCACCCACCGCATCGAGATCGGCACGGACCGGTACACCCGGCTCGAGTCCCTGTCCCGCGAACACCACACCACCATGTTCATGGTGCTGCACGCGGCGCTGTCGGTGCTGTTCGCCCGACTCAGCGGCACCAGCGACATCGCCATCGGCACACCGGTCGCGGGCCGGGGTGAACGCGCCCTCGACGACGTGATCGGGATGTTCGTGAACACGCTGGTGCTGCGCACCGACGTCGACGCGGCGCTGCCGTTCGCGGAGCTGCTGGCCCGCACCCGGGACGCCGACATTGCGGCGTTCGGCAACGCCGACGTGCCCTTCGAGCGGCTCGTCGAGGTGATCGATCCGGCACGCTCGCAGGCGCGCCACCCGCTGTTCCAGGTGATGCTCGCGTTCCAGAACATCGGAACCGCCCGGCTCGAACTGCCCGGGCTGCGCGTCGAACAGGTGGAGTACGACGAACAGATCGCGAAGTTCGATCTGCACGTCACCGTCACCGAATCGGCCGCCGGCGGCGCGGCCGACGGGCTTGTCGCGGACTTCACCTACGCCACCGACCTTTTCGATGCGGAGACCATCGCGAACCTGGGTGCGCGGCTGACCCGGATCATCGACGCCGTTGTCGCGGATCCGGCGGTGCTAGTCGGGGACATCGAGTTGCTCGACGCCGACGAGCGTGCGCTGGTGGTGTCGGGGTGGAATGACACCGCTGCCGATCTTGGGTCGGGGACGTTGGTGGAGTTGTTTGAGGTGCAGGCGGCGGCCACGCCGGGTGCGGTGGCGGTGGTGTTTGAGGGTGAGTCGCTGTCGTATGGCGAGTTTGCGTCGCGGGTGCATCGTTTGGCGCGGTATTTGTTGTCGGTGGGTGTGGGGCCGGAGTCGTTGGTTGCGGTGGCGATGCGCCGGTCGGTGGAGATGATCGTCGGGATCTATGCGGTGCAGGCTGCTGGTGCGGGGTATGTGCCGGTGGATCCGGATCAGCCGGCGGACCGGGTTGGGCACATCCTGGATTCTGCGGATCCGGTGGTGGTGTTGTCGACGGTGCGCGATGGCTTCGAGGCGGGGGTGAGGTCTGTCCTGTTGGTGGACGGGCTCGACCTTGCTGGTGTTTCGGATGCGCCGATTGCGGATGTTGAGCGGGTTCGGCCGTTGCGTCCGGAGAATGCGGCGTATGTGATTTTCACGTCGGGGTCGACGGGTCGGCCGAAGGGTGTGGCGGTGAGCCATCGTGCGGTGGTGAATCAGGTGGCGTGGATGGCGTCGCGGTATGGGTTCGGTGCGGATGACGTCGTCCTGCAGAAGACGCCGTTGACGTTTGATGTGTCGGTGTGGGAGTTGTTTGTTCCGTTGGTGACTGGTGGTCGGGTGCATGTTGCGCGGCCGGATGGTCATCGGGATCCGGAGTATTTGGCTGCGGTGATTGCGGAGCGGGGGATTACGGCGACGTCGTTTGTGCCGTCGATGTTGTCGGTGTTCGTTGATTATCTGCAGGGCGTGTGCGGTTCGGCGGATGTGGCGTTGCGGCAGGTGTTTGCGGCGGGGGAGGCGTTGCCTGCGGTGACGGCGTCGCGTTTCACCTCTGTCAGTGGTGCGCAATTGCACAATTTGTATGGCCCGACGGAGGCTGCGGTGCATTCGACGCATCGTTGGGTGGATGGGACCGAGGTGGTGTCGGTGCCGATGGGTGTGCCGGTGCCGAATACGCAGGTGTTTGTGTTGGATGGTCGGTTGCGGCCGGTGCCGGTGGGTGTGGCGGGTGAGTTGTATCTGTCGGGTGTGCAGTTGGCGCGGGGTTATCACGGTCGGGTGGATTTGACGGCGGATCGGTTTGTGGCGAATCCGTTCCGGGTCGGGGAGCGGATGTACCGGACGGGTGATCTGGTGGTGTGGGCCGCTGCTGGTGAGTTGGAGTACATCGGTCGTACGGATTTTCAGGTGAAGTTGCGTGGGCAGCGGATTGAGTTGGGCGAGATCGAGGCGGCGTTGCTGACGGTTGCGTCGGTGGCGCAGTCCGTCGTGACGGTGCACCGCGATGAGCGTGTCGGGGATGCGTTGGTGGCCCATGTGGTGCCGGTCTCCGGTGTTGAGGTGGATGCCGATGCGCTGAGGGGGGCGCTGCGCGCGGTGTTGCCGTCGTACATGGTTCCGTCGGCGTTCGTTGTGCTTGAGGCGTTCCCGTTGAATGCGGCGGGGAAGTTGGATCGTGCGGCGCTGCCGGTGCCAGTGTTTGAGGCGCGGGTGTTCCGGGCGCCGTCGACTCCGGTGGAGGAGATCGTGGCGGTCACGTTCGCGGATCTGCTGGGTGTGGAGCGGGTGGGTCTCGATGATGATTTCTTCGAGTTGGGTGGCAACTCGTTGATCGCGACGCAGGTGGTGGCGCGGTTGGGTGCGGCGTTGGATGCGCTGGTGCCGGTGCGGGTGTTGTTTGAGGCGTCGACGGTGTCGGATTTGGCGGCGCGGGTGGAGTCGCAGGCCGGTGTTGGTGGCCGGGTCGCGTTGGTTGCGGGCCCGCGCCCGGAACGGCTTCCCCTCTCCCCGGCACAGTCCCGGATGTGGTTCCTCAACCAGTTCGACACCGCATCCGCCGTCAACAACATCCCGGCCGCGATCACGCTGTCCGGGCAGCTCGACATCCCCGCGCTGCAGGCGGCCGTCGCGGACGTGGTGGCACGGCACGAGGTGCTGCGGACTCGATACCCCGACACGGCGGAGGGCCCGATGCAGGTGATCGTGCCGCTCGCCGACGCCGTCCCGGACCTGATGCCGACACCCGTGACCGACCACGACCTGCCCGCGGCCATCGTGGCCGAGGCCAGCGCCGGGTTCGACGTCACCGTGCAGATCCCCCTGCGGGCAACCCTGTTCGCGTTGCGGGAGACCGAGTTCGTGCTGATGTTCGTCGTGCATCACATCGCCGCCGACGGCTTCTCGGTGGCCCCGCTGGTCCGGGACGTGATGACCGCGTACGGCGCCCGCAGCGCAGGCCAGGCCCCCACCTGGTCGCCGCTGCCGGTGCAGTACGCCGACTACGCGCTGTGGCAGCGGGAGGTGCTCGGGTCGGAGGACGACCCCGAGTCGCTGATCTCCCGGCAACTGGTGCACTGGTCACGCGAGCTGTCGGGCCTGCCGGACCAGCTGGAGCTCCCGAGCGACCGGACCCGGCCCGCGGTGGCGTCGTATCGCGGCGCAGGCACCACCGTCACCGTGGACGCCGAGCTGCACGCCGCGCTCGGCGACCTTGCCCGCGGGGAGGGCGCCACGATGTTCATGGTGGTGCACGCGGCGTTGGCGGTGCTGCTGGCGCGACTGTCGAACACCGAGGACATCGCGATCGGTGCCCCGGTCGCCGGTCGCGGTGACGCCGCGCTCGACGACCTGGTCGGCATGTTCGTCAACACACTGGTGCTGCGGAGCCGGGTGGAGCCGACGGCCACCTTCACGGATCTGCTCGCGCGGGTCCGGGACACCGACATCGCCGGCTTCGCGCACGCCGATGTGCCGTTCGAGCGGCTGGTGGAGGCACTCGACCCGCAGCGCTCGCAGGCCCGGCACCCGCTGTTCCAGGTGGCGTTGACGTTCCAGAATCTGGGGCGGGTGAGCCTGGAACTGCCGGGCCTGACGATCGGCGAGGCCGACGTCGACGCGCAGGTCGCGAAGTTCGACCTGCAGCTCACGGTGTCGGAGGCCGTCGACGAGCACGGTCGCCCGTCCGGGCTCACGGCCGAATTCACCTATGCCACCGATCTGTTCGACCGGGTGACGGTGGAGTCGTTCGGCGACCGGTTCGTGCGGATCCTCACGCAGGTGGTTGCGGATCCGGCGGTGGTGGTCGGGGACATCGACCTGCTCGGCTCGGGTGAGCGGGAGCTGGTGGTGTCGGAGTGGACGTCGGCGGGGGCCGATGCCGGTGTCGACGCGACGCTGGCGGAACTGTTCGACGCGGTGGCCCGGACCCACCCCGGTCGGGTCGCGGTGCGGTACGGGGGAGACACCCTGACCTACGCCGACCTCGACGGTCGGTCGAATCGTCTGGCGCGCGGGTTGATTGCGATGGGTGTCGGCCCGGAGTCGTTGGTGGCGGTGGCGCTGCCGCGGTCTGCGGATCTGGTGGTGGCGTTGCTTGCGGTGATCAAGGCAGGTGCCGGCTACCTGCCGGTGGACCCGACCTATCCGGCGGAGCGGATCGAGTTCATGCTGTCCGACGCGGCGCCGGCGTGCCTGCTGACCGGCTCGGGTGTGGAGGCGGTGCGTCCGGCCGGGTTGCCGGTGGTCGAGTTGGACCGGGTGGACCTGGCCGCGGTGTCGGCTGCGCCGGTGACCGATGCGGAGCGGATCGTGCCGCTGACACCCGGCAATGTGGCGTACGTGATCTACACGTCGGGGTCGACGGGTCGCCCGAAGGGTGTGCTGGTGCCGCACCGCAACGTCGCGCGGCTGATGGCGAACACCGAGTCGGTGTACGGGTTCGACGAGTCGGATGTGTGGACGCTGTTCCACTCGTATGCGTTCGACTTCTCGGTGTGGGAGTTGTGGGGTCCGCTGCTCTACGGCGGGACGCTGGTGGTGGTGGACTACTTCACGTCCCGGTCGCCCGATCAGTTCCTGGAGTTGCTGGTGCGGGAGCGGGTGACGGTGCTGAACCAGACGCCGTCGGCGTTCTACCAGCTGGCGGAGGTGGACCGGGCATCGGCCTCGGTCGGCCAGCTTGCGTTGCGGCAGGTGATCTTCGGTGGTGAGGCGCTGGAGCTGCGGCGGTTGACGGACTGGTTCGACCGGCACGGCGACGGCCTCGGCGCGCCGGGGCCGCGGCTGGTTAACATGTACGGGATCACCGAGACGACGGTGCACGTGTCGCATCGCGGACTCGACCGGGCGATGGCCTCGTCGTCGGCGGCGAGTGTGGTGGGGCAGCCGATCGACGGGTTGCAGGTGTACGTCCTCGATGCGCGGTTGCGTCCGGTGCCGGTGGGTGTGCCGGGTGAAATGTACGTTGCGGGTGGGCAGTTGGCGCGGGGCTACCTGGGTCGGCCCGCCCTGACCGCAGGACGGTTCGTGGCGAATCCGTTCGGTGCCGCGGGGTCGCTGCTGTATCGCTCCGGCGACCTTGCGCGGTGGGGACGCGGCGGGGACCTGGAGTACCTGGGCCGCGCCGACGATCAGGTGAAGGTGCGCGGCTTCCGGATCGAGCTCGGTGAGATCGAGTCGGCGGTGCTGGCGCAGCAGTCGGTGCGACAGGTGGCGGTGGTGGTTCGGGAGGACACCCCGGGCAATCCGGTGCTGGTGGCGTATGTGGTGGCCGCCGGGTCGTCGGGTGTGGATGTCGCGGTGGTGCGCGATGGTGCGGCGGGATTGCTGCCGGCGTACATGGTTCCGTCGGCGTTCGTGGTGGTCGACGAGATCCCGTTGACGGCGAACGGGAAGCTCGATCGGCGCGCGTTGCCCGCGCCGGTGTTCGAGGCGCGGGTGTTCCGGGCACCGTCGACGCCGGTGGAGGAGATCGTGGCTGGCGTCTTCGCCGCGGTGCTCGGCGCCGACCGGGTCGGTGCGGACGACGACTTCTTCGAGCTCGGCGGCAACTCCCTGTCCGCCGCACAGGTGATCTCCCGGCTCGGCACCGCCCTCGACACCAAGGTGCCGGTGCGCGCACTGTTCGACGCGTCGACCGTCGCCGAGCTGGCCGCGCGCCTCGTCGCCCACCGCGGCGAGGGCGGCCGAGCCGAGCTGGTGGCGCAGCAGCGGCCGGGGCAGCTCCCGCTGTCCCTTGCCCAACAGCGGATGTGGTTCCTGAACCGTTTCGACTCGGCATCGACCGCCTACAACATCCCGATGGCGATCCGGATGTCCGGCGACCTCGACGTCGCCGCGCTGCGGGCCGCGGTCGGCGACGTGTTCGCCCGCCACGAGTCGCTGCGCACCCGCTACCCCGAGACCGCGACCGGGCCGATCCAGCTGATCGAACAGACCGCGCAGGCGACCCCGGAGCTCACCCCGGAGCGGGTGCGGGCCGATGACCTGCCCGGGCTGCTGACCGAGCTGATGACCACCCGCTTCGACGTCACCGCCGAGATTCCGGTGCGGATCCGACTGTTCGAGGTGCGCACGCCGACCGGTCCGACCGACTATGTGCTCGCGTCGGTGGTCCACCACATCTCGGCGGACGGCTCCTCGATGGCCCCGTTCGTGCGGGGCGTGATGACCGCCTACACCGCCCGCATCGCGGGAACGGCCCCCGGCTGGGCGCCGCTTCCGGTGCAGTACGCCGACTACGCACTGTGGCAGCGCCGCCTCCTCGGCAGCGACGATGACGCGGATTCGGTTGCCGCGCAGCAGATCGGATACTGGCGGGACGCCCTCGCCGGGCTGCCGGATCAGCTGACCCTTCCGACCGACCGGCCGCGGCCGCCCGTCCAGTCGCACCGCGGCGGCCGGGTCGCGTTCGAGGTCGACGCGCGGCTGCACCGCGGGCTCGGCGACCTCGCGCGCGGTCAGGGCGCGACGCTGTTCATGGCCGCGCACACCGCACTCGCGGTGCTGCTGGCCCGGCTGTCGGGAACGACCGACATCGCGGTGGGCACCCCGATCGCCGGGCGCGGCGAGGCCGCGACCGACGACCTGATCGGCATGTTCGTCAACACCCTCGTCTTCCGCACCCGGGTGACCTCGGAGTCCGGGTTCGCGGACCTGCTCGCCGCGGTTCGGGAAACCGACCTGCAGGCCTTCGCCCACGCGGATGTGCCGTTCGAGCGGCTGGTCGAGGTGCTCAACCCGACCCGGTCCACCGCCAGGCACCCGATCTTCCAGGTCGGCTTCTCGTTCCAGAACCACGAGCAGACCAGCCTGGAACTGCCCGGCCTCACCGTCACGGCACTCGACCTCGACACCGAGAACGCGCAGTTCGACCTGCAGCTCTTCCTCACCGACCGGTACGACGAGACCGGTGCACCGGCGGGTCTGGATGCGGTGTTCAGCTATGCGGTCGACCTCTATGACGAGGCGACGGTCGCCGGATTCGCGGACCGTTTCATCCGGCTGCTTGAGGCCGTCGTCGCGGACCCGTCGGCACCCGTCGGCGACGTCGATCTGCTCGGCGACGCCGAGCGGATCACGCTCCTCGGCGGATGGAACGACACCGCCGAACCGGTCGCCGACCAGACACTCGTCGACCTGTTCGACCGGCAGGTCGGCCGCACCCCCGCGGCACCCGCATTGTGGTGCGACGGCATCGAACTCGGCTACCGCGAGTTCGATGCCCGGGTGAACCGTCTCGCGCGCAGGCTCATCGCGGCGGGGGTGGGACCGGAGTCCCTGGTGGTGCTTGCGATGCGTCGATCCGTCGAACTCGTCATCGGCATGTACGCGGTGGCCAAGGCGGGCGGTGCCTACGTGCCGGTCGATCCCGATCACCCCGCGGAGCGGATCGCGCACATTCTCGACACCGCGGTACCGGTGTGCGTGCTCAGCACCGACCGGGACGCGTTCATCGCCGGCGCCATCCCGGTCCTGCACGTCGACACCCTCGACCTGGCCGGGTTCTCCGATGCGCCGGTGCGGGACGCGGAGCGGATCACCGCGCTGCGGCCGCAGCACCCGGCGTACGTCATCTTCACCTCCGGGTCCACCGGCAGGCCGAAGGGCGTTGCCGTCAGCCACCGGGCGATCGTCAACCAGCTGGAATGGCTGCGGTTCGAATTCTGCCTGGATGCAACCGATTCGGCGCTGCTGAAAACCGCGGCGACCTTCGACCTATCGGTGTGGGAGTTCTGGTCGACGCTGGTGACCGGTGGTCGGCTGGTGATTGCCCGGCCGGGTGGTCAGCAGGACCCCGACTACCTGCTGGCGCTGCTGCGCGAGCAGCGGGTGACGACCCTGCACACGGTGCCGTCGATGCTGACGATGCTGTCCACCGTCGCGGGCGGCACCGCCGTGTCCGCTGACCTGCGTCGCGTCCTCGCGATCGGGGAGGCGCTGCCCGCGGCGACCGCGCAGGCGTTCCGGGAGTCGAACAGTGCGGAACTGGTCAACCTGTACGGCCCGACGGAGGCCGCGGTCTCGGTGACCGCGCATCGGGTCACCGACGACGATCGCACGTCGGTGCCGATCGGCAGGGGCGAGTGGAACACCCGACTGTTCGTGCTCGATCGGCGGCTGAACCCGGTGCCCGCCGGGGTGCCCGGCGAGCTGTACCTGGCGGGGACGCAGTTGGCGCGTGGCTATCACGGCCGCGCCGACCTGACCTCGGACCGCTTCGTCGCGAACCCGTTCGGCCTTCCCGGCGAGCGCATGTACCGCACCGGCGACCTGGTGACCTGGCGGGCCGGCGGCGACCTCGAGTACCTCGAGCGCGGCGACTTCCAGGTGAAGGTGCGCGGGTACCGGATCGAGCTCGGCGAGATCGAGGCGGTGCTTGCCCGCGACGAGTCGGTCGGCGCGGTGGTGGTCACCGCCCGCGCGGACGGCGACGGCGTCGACCGGCTGGTGGCCTACCTGGTGTCCGCCGCCGGCACGACCCTCGACACCGCGCGGCTCGAGGCGCACGCGCTGGCCGGCCTGCCCGCCTACATGGTGCCCGCCGCGTTCGTGGTGCTCGACGCCCTGCCGCTCACCGTCAACGGCAAACTGGACCGGGCGACGCTGCCCGCCCCGGAATTCTCGGTGGCGGAGTTCCGCGCACCGGAGACCGCGGCCGAGCGGACGGTCGCGGACGTGTACGCGGAGGTGCTCGCCGCGGGCCGGGTCGGCCTCGACGATGACTTCTTCGCGCTCGGCGGCAACTCGCTCGTAGCGACGCAGGTGACCGCGCGCCTCGGGGAAATATTTGCCACGACGGTGCCGGTGGCGTTGCTGTTCGAGGCACCGACCGTCGGCGCTCTCGCCGCGCGGGTCGCCGAGATCGCGGGCGTCGGCGGCAGGACGCCGCTGACGGTGATGCCGCGCCCCGACGCCATCCCGCTCTCGCTCGCGCAGCAGCGGATGTGGGTGCTCAACCGGATGATGCCGGACTCCGCCGCCTACAACATCCCGGCCGCGATCCGGTTGTCCGGGCTGCTCGACGTCCCGGCGTTGGCATCCGCGATGCGGGACGTGGTGGAGCGGCACGAGGTGCTGCGGACGGTCTACCCGGACGGCACCGACGGCCCGGTTCAGGTGGTGCGGCCAGCCGATGCGGTGCGGCCGGATCTGACCCCGGCCCGGGTCGCCGAGCGGGACCTGCCCGCCCTGCTGCTGGAGACGGTGTCGTTGGGATTCGACGTCACCACGCAGGTCCCGATCCGGGCCCGGCTGTTCGAGCTGAGCGCGACGGAGCACGTGCTCGTGGTGGTGGTCCACCACATCAGCGGGGACGGCTTCTCGATGGGCCCGCTGACCAGGGACGTCATGATGGCCTACTCGTCGCGGGTGGAGGGCAGGGAACCGGGCTGGGCGCCGCTGGCGGTCCAGTACGCGGACTACAGCCTGTGGCAGCGCGCGGTGCTCGGCTCCGAGGACGACCCGGAGTCCCCGCTCGCCAGGCAGGTCGACTACTGGGTGAACGAGCTGGCCGGGGTGCCCGAGCAGCTGGAACTGCCGACCGATCATCGGCGCCCCGCCCGCCAGTCGATGCGCGGCGGATCGTACGACTTCACGATCGACGCGGAGCTGACGGACCGGCTGAACGCGATCGCCCGCGACCACCATGCAACGCTGTTCATGGTCGTGCACAGCGCGTTCGCGGTGCTGCTCGCGAAGATGAGCGGGTCGACCGACATCACCGTGGGAACCCCGGTCGCCGGGCGCGGGGAGCGGGTGCTCGACGACCTGATCGGCATGTTCGTCAACACCGTGGTGCTGCGCACCGAGGTCGGCTCGGGGTCGACCTTCACCGACCTGCTCGCGCAGGCAAGGCGGAAGGACCTGGCCGCCTTCGACCACGCCGACGTGCCGTTCGAGCGGCTCGTCGACGTGACCGGGCGGGAACGGTCGACGGCCTACTCGCCGCTGTTCCAGGTGATGTTCGCGTTCCAGAACATGACTGCCCGGTCGCTGCAGCTGCCCGGGCTGGAGGTGTCGGCGCTCGACAGCGGCTTCGACCAGGCGAAGTTCGACCTGCAGCTCACCGGGCAGGAGACCTTCGACGACCGCGGCGCACCCGCGGAGATCCGGATGCAGTTCACCTACGCGACGGACCTGTTCCTGCCGGAGACCATCGCGCTGTTCGCGGGCAGGCTCACCCGGATCCTCGACGCGGTGTCCGCCGACCCGATGGTGCTGCTGCGCGGCATCGACATCCTGACCGAGCAGGAACGGTCCCGATTCGCGCCGACGCAGGAGCCGACGGCGGCGGATCTGCCGGATCTGGTTGCGGCCGCGGCGGCGGTCGGGTCCGACGCCGTCGCCCTGACCCACGACGGTACGGCCATCACCTTCGGGCAGCTGGCCGCCAAGGTGGCGGCCGTGGTGAAGTCGATGGGCGCGGCACTCAAGCCGGAGGCGGCGATCACCGTCGCGCTGTCCGGGCTCGTCCCCGGCATCCTTCCCGCGTTGGGTCCGGAGGGGCTCGCGAAGGTGATGGATTCCCTGGTCACCGAGTCCCAAGCGATTGTTGAGAAAGCCCGGTCAGGCGGCACGCAGTGAACCTATAGTTCACGCGGGGACGCCCGAATTTGTGGCGTCCCACGTCTTTTGTGTGCGCGTGTTCCGGTCGGTCATGGCCGGGCATCGCGGTGTAGTGAAGGGAACGGCCAGATGTCGGGTGTGGGTTCACAGGGGCGGGCGCTTGTTGTCGAGGATTTGCCGCGACTGATCGCCGATATCGCGAACACCGACCCGGATCGGGTCGCCGTCCGGCACGGGGATGCCGCCATCGCCTACCGGGTGCTGCACGCGGAGCTCGCGGCACTCGACTCGGCCATGGGCGGCGCGCTCGGGGCGGACGCGCTGATCCCGGTGGTGCTCTCGAGCCTGCTGCCGAACCTCGCCGACTCCGAGACCGATGGGCTCGGCGCGGTGACCGAGGCCCTGCTCGCCGACGTCGCCGCCGCGGGTGGCGTCGCGGCGGCGGCACCGCTGCCGCGGACCCTGCCGACGCTCTTCGACGAGCAGGTGGTGCGGACCCCGGACGCCGTCGCACTCGAATTCGAGGGCGCGACGCTGACCTACGCCGAGTTCGATGCCCGTGCCAACGCGCTCGCCCGCAGGTTGATCGAGGCGGGCGTCGGCCCGGAATCGATGGTCGGGCTGTCGATCCGCCGCTCCCTCGACCTGCTGATCGGCATGTACGCGATCGTCAAGGCGGGCGGCGCATACGTCCCGCTCGACCCCGACCACCCGGCGGACCGCATCGCGTACGTCCTGGACGTGGCGCGGCCCGCCGCGGTGGTCACCACCGCCCGCGACGCGGTGCCGATGCCCGCAGGCGTGACCGTGCTCGAGATCGACACCCTCGACGTGTCCGGCTACTCCACCGCCCCGGTCACCGACGCGGACCGGCTGTCGCCGCTGTCCGCCGACACCATCGCCTACGTCATCTTCACCTCCGGATCCACCGGACGGCCGAAGGGCGTCGCGGTCGCGCACCGCGCCATCGTCAGCAACCTGCTGTGGCGCCAGTCCGAGTACCGGTTCACCCAGGACGACGTCATTCTGCAGAAGACGCCGTACACGTTCGACGTCTCGCTGTGGGAGCTGTTCTGGCCGCTGCTGATGGGTGCGAAGCTGGTGATCGCCACCCATGACGGCCACCGCGACCCGGTGTACCTGGTCAAGACGATGATCGACCGCGGCGTCACGGTCGCCCACTTCGTCCCGTCGATGCTGGCGATGTTCCTCGCCGAACCGACCGCCGCCGACGTCGACACGCTGCGCCTGGTCTTCGCGTCCGGTGAGGCGCTGCCCGCCGAGACCGCGTCCCGCTTCCGCGCGGTCAGCTCCGCAGGCCTGCACAACCTGTACGGCCCCACCGAGGCGGCGGTGGACGTCACCTATCACCCGACCGGCGAACACGACGGCGCGGCGATCCCAATCGGCTCCGCGGTCGCCGAGACCGAACTTCTGGTCCTCGACGACGGGCTGCGGCCGGTGCCGGTGGGGGTGCCCGGCGAGCTGTACCTGGCGGGTGTGCAGCTCGCCCGCGGCTACGTCGCCCGGCCCGAACTGACCGCGGACCGGTTCGTCGCGAACCCGTACGCCGCAGCCGGCGCCCGGATGTACCGGACCGGTGACCTGGTGCGCTGGCGGGTCGAGGCGCCCGCCTCGCTCGACTACCTCGGCCGCATCGACTTCCAGGTGAAGCTGCGCGGCCTGCGCATCGAGCTCGGCGAGATCGAGGCGGCGCTCCTCAGCAGGGACGAGGTGGCCCAGGCCGTCGTGGTGGTGCACAGCGACCCCACCGTCGGTGACCATCTCGTCGCCTATCTCGTCGCGACGGCCGGGATGACACCGGATCACCGGGAACTGCGGGCGGATCTCAAGCACCGCCTGCCCGACTACATGGTGCCGTCGCTGTTCGTGGTGCTGGAGCGGTTCCCGCTCAACGCCAGCGGCAAGCTCGACCGCAAAGCCCTTCCCGCGCCGGACTTCTCGTCCTTGGCCCGCGAGTACCGGGCACCGAGCACGCCGACCGAGGAGACGCTGGCGGCCATGTTCGCCGCGCTCCTCGGGTTGGAGCGGATCGGTGCCGACGACGACTTCTTCGAACTCGGTGGCAACTCGCTGATCGCGACCAGGGCGATCGCGCGGTTCAACGCCGAGTTCGGGGTCCGGATCGACGTCCGCGAGTTCTTCGACGCCCCCACCGTCGCGGAACTCGCCGCGGTCGTCGATGCCGCCGCGGGTGGCGGCAACTCCCTGCCCGCCCTGGCTGCGGGACCACGCCCGGACCGGATTCCGTTGTCGCTGGCCCAGTCCCGCATGTGGTTCCTCAGCCGGTTCGACAGCGCGAGCGCGGTGAACAATATCCCGTTCGCGGTCCGGCTCAGCGGAGCCGTCGACCCGGCGCAGGTGGCCGCGGCGGTCGCCGACGTGGTCGCGCGGCACGAGGTGCTGCGCACCGTCTACCCCGAGCACGCGGGCGAGGGCACCCAGCTGATCCTGCCCGTCGACCGGGCGACCCCGGACCTGACACCGCAGTCGGTGACCGAGGAGGACCTGCTGCCCACCGTCCTCGGCATCGCGGGCGGGGGATTCGAGGTCACCACCGAGGTGCCGCTGCGGGCCCGACTGCTGCGGGTCTCGGACACCGAGCACGTGCTGGTGCTCGTCGTGCACCACATTGCCGGCGACGGATTCTCGATCGCCCCCCTGGTGCGGGACGTGGTCACCGCCTACGCCGCCCGGTCGGCCGGGCAGGCGCCCGCATGGACACCGCTCCCGGTGCAGTACGCGGACTTTGCGCTGTGGCAGCGCGAGGCGCTCGGCTCCGAGGACGACTCGGTCTCGACCATCGCGCGGCAACTGGCGTACTGGACCGATGCCCTCCGCGGCCTCCCCACCCAACTCGACCTGCCCGCCGACCGGCCGCGGCCCGCGGTCGCCTCGCACGCAGGCGTCAACCACCGGTTCCCGTTGTCACCCGAACTGGTCGCCGGGATCGACGGGCTGGCCCGCGATCTCGGAGCGACACCGTTCATGGTCGTGCACGCCGCGCTCGCGGTGGTGCTGGCGCGGTTGTCGGGCACCTCCGACATCGCGATCGGCGCACCGATCGCCGGACGCGGCGACGCCGCACTCGACGACCTGGTCGGCATGTTCGTCAACACCCTGGTGCTGCGCACCGAGGTCGACGAGGCCGAACCGTTCGCGGACCTGCTCGGCCGGGTCCGGGAGAACGACCTCGGTGCGTTCGGGAACGCGGATGTGCCGTTCGAGCGGCTCGTGGAGGTGCTCAACCCGGCCCGGTCGCAGGCGCGGCACCCGCTGTTCCAGGTGGCGCTGTTCTTCCAGAACCTCGAGCAAGCCGCCGTCGAACTGCCGGACCTGACGGTCGCGGCCCTCGACTTCGACCCCGGCATCGCCAAGTTCGACCTGCAGGTCACCATGCTCGACTCGGTCGCGGACAGCGGCGCGCCCGCGATGACCGTGCAGATCACCTATGCCACCGATCTGTTCGATGAGGCGACGGTGGTCGCGTTCGGTCGGCGGTTTGAGGGTGTGTTGTCGGCGGTGGTCGCGGACGCCGGGGTGGTGGTCGGGGACATTGAGTTGCTTGAGGCGGACGAGCGTGCGTTGACGCTGACGTCGTGGAACGAGACCGGTCGTGCGTTGCCGGCGGGTGGGTTGCTGCTGGATGGGTTTCGTCGTCGGGTGGCGGCGTCGCCGGATGCGGTGGCGGTGGTGTTTGAGGGTGAGTCGCTGACCTATGGGGAGTTTGCGTCTCGGGTGAACCGGGTGGCGCGTCATCTGATCGGTGTGGGTGTCGGCCCGGAGTCGTTGGTGGCGTTGGCTGTTCGTCGTTCGTTGGATTTGGTGGTCGGGATCTATGCGGTGCTGGAGGCGGGTGGCGCGTATGTGCCGATCGATCCGGATCATCCGGCGGAGCGGATCGGGCACATCCTCGACACGGCACGTCCGGTGGTGGTGCTGACGACGGCGCGAGACGAGTTCGAGGCCGCGGGGGACAGGTCTGTCCTGCTGCTGGATCGGCTGGATTTGGCGGGTGTCGATGATGCCCCGGTTTCGGATGCTGAGCGGGGTTCGGTGCTGCGTCCGGAGCATCCGGCGTATGTGATTTTCACGTCGGGGTCGACGGGTAAGCCGAAGGGTGTTGCGGTCAGCCATGGGGCGATCGTCAACCAGATGGAGTGGATGCAGGGCGAGTACCTGCTGGATTCCGGCGACGTGTACCTGCAGAAGACGGCGACGACGTTCGACGTGTCGTTGTGGGGTTGGTTTATGCCGCTGCGGGTGGGTGCGCAGTTGATTGTGGCGACGCCCGATGGGCATCGGGATCCGGGGTATGTGGCGGGGAAGATCGCCGAGCATGGGGTGACGGTGACGGACTTCGTGCCGTCGATGCTGACGGTGTTCGCGGCGGCGGTGCCTGCGGCGGAACTGAAGTCGCTGCGGCAGGTGTTCGTGATCGGTGAGGCGTTGCCGCCGGAGACGGTGCGGGCGTTCGCTTCGGTGAGTGCGGCGCGGGTGCACAATCTGTATGGGCCGACGGAGGCGGCGGTGTCGATCACCTACCGTGACGTGAGCGGTGACGGTGATGCGGCGGCGATCTCGATCGGCCGTCCGCAGTGGAATTCGCTTGTGTACGTGTTGGATTCGCGGTTGCATCCGGTGCCGGTGGGGGTGCCGGGTGAGTTGTACCTGGCGGGGGATCAGCTCGCGCGCGGGTATTTCGGGCGGGTGGATCTGACGTCGGATCGGTTTGTGGCGAATCCGTTCTCGGTGCTTGGTGAGCGGATGTATCGGACCGGTGATCTGGTGACGTGGGATGCGGCCGGTGAGTTGGCCTACATCGGGCGTACCGATTTTCAGGTGAAGTTCCGTGGTCAGCGGATCGAGTTGGGTGAGATCGAGTCGGCGGTGCTTGGGCAGGGGTCGGTGCTGCAGGCGGCGGTGCTGGTGGTGTCGACGTCGGCGGGTGATCATCTGGTGGCGTATGTGGTGCCGGTGCCGGGTGCGGTGGTCGATGCGGGTGCGGTGAAGGTGTTCGCGGGTGGGGTGTTGCCGTCGTACATGGTGCCGTCGGCGGTGGTGGTGCTTGATGCGTTCCCGTTGAATGCGTCGGGGAAGTTGGATCGGAAGGCGTTGCCGGCGCCGGTGTTTGAGGCTCGGGTGTTCCGGGCGCCGTCGACGCCGGTGGAGGAGATCGTGGCGTCGGTGTTCGGTGAGGTGCTCGGGGCCCCGCGGGTCGGTGCCGATGACGACTTCTTTGAGTTGGGTGGCAACTCGCTGGTCGCGATGCAGGTGGCGGCGCGGTTGGGTGCGGCGCTCGATGCGCGGGTCGCGGTTCGCGAGCTGTTCGAGTCGTCGACGGTCGCGGGGCTGGCGGCGCGGGTGGAGTCGCAGGCCGGCGCGGGTGGGCGGGTTGCGTTGGTTGCGGGTCCGCGGCCGGAGCGGGTTCCGTTGTCGTTGGCGCAGTCTCGGATGTGGTTCCTCAACCGCTTCGACACCGCATCCGCCGCGAACAACATTCCGGTGGCCGTCCGGCTGACCGGTGCCCTCGACATCGCAGCGTTGCGGGCGGCCGTCGGTGACGTGATCGCGCGGCACGAGGTGCTGCGAACGGTCTACCCGGAGGTCGACGGCACCGGCCACCAGCTGGTGCTTCCGGCCGCGCAGGCGATGATCGACCTGACGCCCGAGATCGTGTCGGTCGACGCACTGACCGCGGGCGTCGTCGCGACGATCCAGGCCGGCTTCGACGTCACCACCGAGGTTCCCCTGCGGGCCAGGCTCTTCCGCGTTGGCGGCACCGACGAGCACGTGCTGGTCCTGGTCGTGCACCACATCGCGGGCGACGCCTTCTCGATGGGACCGCTGACGCGCGATGTCACGGTCGCCTATGCGGCGCGCAGCGCGGGCGAGGCGCCCACCTGGGCTCCGCTGCCGGTGCAGTACGCGGACTACACGCTGTGGCAGCGGGAGGTGCTCGGGTCGGAGGACGATCCGGAGTCGCTGATCTCCCGGCAGGTGGACCACTGGTCGCAGCGGCTGGCCGGGCTGCCGGAGCAGCTGGACCTGCCCACCGACCGGCCTCGCCCGCTGGCCGCGACGAACCGCGGCGGCCTGATCGACTTCACGATCGACGCCGAACTGCACCGGGCGCTCACCGAGCTTGCCCGCACGCACAATTCGACGCTGTTCATGGTGCTGCACTCCGCGCTGTCCGTGCTGCTCGCCCGGTTGTCGGGCACCTCGGATATCGCGGTCGGTACCCCGGTCGCCGGGCGCGGCGAGGCCGAGCTTGACGGGCTGGTCGGCATGTTCGTCAACACCCTCGTCCTCCGTCTCCAGGTGGAATCCGGTGCCTCGTTCACCGACCTGCTGGGGCAGGCGCGCGAGGTGGATCTCGCGGCGTTCGGGAACGCGGATGTGCCGTTCGAGCGGCTCGTGGAGGTGCTCAACCCGGCCCGGTCGCAGGCGCGGCACCCGCTCTTCCAGGTCGCGCTCGCGCTGGAGAACATGGGCCGGACCGAACTTCACCTCGACGGCCTCACCGTCTCCGGGGTCGAGGTCGATGAGCACCCGGCGAAGGCGGACCTCCAGGTCAGCCTGTCCGAGGCGATCGCGTCGGACGGCACTCCGGCTGGCATGACCGGTGGCTTCACCTATGCGACGGATCTGTTCGACGAGTCGACGATCGTCGGGTTCGTGTCGCGGTTCCGGCGGGTGCTCGCGGCGGTGGTGGCGCGGCCGACCATTGGGGTCGCCGAGATCGACCTGCTCGACTCGGCCGAGCGGGTAGACCTCCTTACGAGGTCCGGTGCTGCCGGTGTGGATCCGCGGACTTTGCCGGACCTGCTGGGGGAGGGGGTCTTGCGGGATCCCGAGGCGGTGGCGCTGTCCTTCCAGGGGCGCACTATCACCTACCGCGAGCTCGACGAGCGGTCCTCACGCCTGGCTCGGGTGCTGATCGGATACGGCGCCGGACCCGAGCGGGTCGTCGCGGTGGCGATGCGCCGGTCGATCGAATCGGTGCTGAGCATCTGGGCGGTCGCGAAGACCGGTGCCGCGTTCGTGCCGGTGGACCCGACCTACCCGGCCGAGCGGATCGATCACATGCTCACCGATTCGGAGTCGGTGATCGGCCTGACCACAACGGAATTCGTTGACCGGCTGCCGGGCGAGCACTGGCTGGTGCTCGACGAGAGTGCTGCGCTGCTCGAGGCGGTGTCAGCGGCACCGGTCACCGACGCCGACCGGACCCGGCCGTTGCGGCTGGCGCACCCGGCCTACGTCATCTACACCTCGGGCTCGACCGGCAAGCCGAAGGGCGTGGTGGTCAGCCACACCGGCCTGGCAAACTTCTGCGCCTACCAGCATGCGGACTACCAGGTCACCGCGGAATCGCGGGTGCTGCACTTCGCATCACCGAGCTTCGACATCTCGGTCAACGAACTGCTGCTGGCCGCGGTGCCCGGCGCCACCCTCGTCATCGCCCCCACCACGGTTTACGGCGGCGCGGAACTGACCGAGCTGCTCCGACGCGAGCGGGTCAGCCACGTGCTCATGACGCCGTCCGCGCTGGCGTCGGTGGACCCGGCCGAGCTTCCCGAGGTGCGGATGGTCGGCGTCGGCGGTGAGGCGTGCCCACCGGAGCTGATGGCCCGCTGGGCAGACCAGCGCACGTTCATCAACGGATACGGGCCCACCGAGGCGACGATCGTCGCGACCAGCAGTCGGCCACTGGTGCCGGGCCTGCCGATCACCGCGGGCCCGCCGGTGCACGGGATGCGGGCGGTGGTGTTGGACAGCACACTGCGACTTGTGCCGGACGGGGTGGTCGGAGAGCTCTACCTCGCCGGGCCGGGTTTGGCTCGCGGCTACCGCGGCCGCCCCGACCTGACCGCGGACCGGTTCGTTGCCGATCCGTACGGGGCCGCCGGTGAGCGGATGTACCGCACCGGCGACCTGGTCCGGTGGGTTGGTGGCGAGATCGAGTATGTGGGTCGCGCCGATTTCCAGGTGAAGGTCCGTGGGTTCCGGATCGAGCTCGGCGAGATCGACGCGGTGCTCGGCTCCCATCCGAGTGTCGAGTTCGCGACGACGCAGGGGCATGCGGGTCCGGCCGGGGCGACCGTGCTGGTGGCGTACGTGCTGCCGGTTGACGGGGTGACCGTCGACAATGAGATGCTCAAAGAGCATGCCGCGCTGTCGCTTCCGGCGCACATGGTGCCGTCGGCGATCATGGTGTTGGACGAGATTCCGCGGACGCCGGTCGGCAAGCTGGATCGGAAGGCGTTGCCCGCGCCGGTGTTTGAGGCTCGGGTGTACCGGGCTCCGTCGACGCCGGTGGAGGAGATCGTCGCGAGCACCTTCGCGCAGGTCCTCGAGCTTGAGCGGGTCGGTGCCGATGACGACTTCTTTGAGTTGGGTGGCAACTCGCTGCTCGCGACGCAGGTCACCGCGCGTCTTGGTGCCGCGCTCGACACCCGAGTGGCTGTGCGGGACCTGTTCGACGCGGCGACCGTCGAATCGCTGGCCGGCCGCGTCGCGTCGGCGGCGGGTAGCGGTGCGCGCCCGGAACTGACCGCGCAGACTCGGCCCGAGCAGCTGCCGCTGTCGTTGGCGCAGCAGCGGATGTGGTTCCTCAACCGGTTCGACCCGGAATCCACGGCCTACAACATTCCGCTGGCAATCCGGCTCACCGGCGTGCTCGACGTTGCTGCGTTGCAGGCCGCCGTCGTGGACGTGCTGGAGCGGCACGAGTCGCTGCGCAGCCGCTACCCGGACTCCGCGGCGGGGCCGCACCAGGTCATCGTCCCGGTCGAGGAGCTCGACCTGGACCTGGCGCCGACCCTCGTCGCGGAACCGGACCTCCTCACTGCGGCAGGAGGGGTCCTGTCCAGCGGCTTCGACGTGCGGATCGCGCCGCCCGTGCGTGCCCGGCTGTTCGAGGTGTCCCCGACGGACCGGGTGCTGGTGATGGTGGTGCACCACATCAGTGCGGACGGTTTGTCGATGGCGCCCCTCGCCCGCGATGTCATGACCGCGTACACCGCCCGTTCGGCGGGGTCGGCGCCCGCATGGTCGCCGCTTCCGGTGCAGTACGCGGACTACGCGCTCTGGCAGCATCGGGTGCTCGGCTCACCCGACGACGAAACCAGTGTTGCCGCACAGCAGCTCGCCTTCTGGATGGACGAGCTCGCGGACCTGCCCGCGGCGCTGGATCTGCCGACGGATCGTCCGCGACCCGCGGAACAGTCGATGCGGGGCGCCCGGTACGACTTCACGATCGACGAGCGGCTCAGCAGGGGCGTGCGCGACCTCGCTGCCAGCAGCGGCGCTACGCCGTTCATGGTCCTGCATGCGGCGCTGGCCGTCCTGCTGGCGCGCCTGTCCGGTGAGTCGGACATCGCGATCGGGACGCCGGTCGGCGGGCGCGGCGAGGCAGCGCTGGACGACCTGGTCGGCATGTTCGTCAACACCCTGGTGCTGCGGACTGAGGTCGACCCGTCCGCGTCGTTCGCCGACCTGCTCGGCGTGGTCCGTTCCGCCGACCTTCGCGCCTTCGGTCACGTGGACGTGCCGTTCGAGCAGCTCGTCGAGGCACTGAACCCGGTGCGCTCGAAGGCGCACAACCCGCTGTTCCAGGTGTCGCTGTCGCTGCACAATCAGGAGCAGGCCGCCCTCGAACTGCCCGACCTGACGGTCCGCGCGCTGAACACCGAGGTGACGGTCACCCAGTTCGATCTCGACCTCGCCCTCGGGGAGAGGGTCGATGAATCCGGCGTCGCGGCCGGAATGTACGGGTCGTTCGCCTACGCGACAGACTTGTTCGACGAGTCGACGATCGCCTCGTTCGCCGAGCGACTCGTCAGGATCCTCGAGTCCGTCACGAGTGATGCATCCCATCCGGTTGGGGACCTCGCGCTGCTCACCGATGGCGAGCGGTACCGGGTGCTGCGGCAGTGGAACGACACCGCGGCGCACACCGAGCCGACGACGCTCGTCGCGCTGTTCGACGAGCAGGTCGAGCGCACCCCCGACGCGGTCGCCCTGATCTTCGAGGGCAGCGAACTCACCTACGCCGACCTCGATGCCCGCGCGAATCGCCTCGCGCGGGCGCTGATCGAGCGGGGAGTCGGGCCGGACACCGCGGTCGGGCTCTGCCTGCACCGTTCGTTCGACCTGCTCGTCGCGATGTACGCGATCGTGAAGGCGGGCGGCGCGTACGTGCCGATCGATCCGGAACACCCGGCCGACCGCATCGAGTACGTGCACGCCTCCTCCGCGCCGGTGTGCGTGCTGACGACCGCCGACACCGGTGCCGCGCTGCCCGCGGCGGCCGATGTCGTCGAGCTCAACGGGCTGGACCTTTCGGCGCACGCCAGCACGCCGGTCACCGATGCCGATCGGCTCGCCCCGCTCCGCCCGGCGAACACCGCGTACATCCTGTACACGTCGGGATCCACCGGTCGCCCGAAGGGCGTGGCCGTCTCGCACGCGGCGATCACCAACCAGACTCGTTGGATGCACGGGCACTTCGGCCTCACCTCGGACGACCGGACCATGCAGAAGGCGCCGATCACGTTCGACGTGTCGGTGTGGGAGTGCTTCGCGCTTCTCGAGATCGGCGGTTCCGTGGTCGTGCTGCGGCCGGACGGGCATCGCGATCCCGCGTACATCGCCCGGATCGTGGACGAGCACGCGGTGACGATCGCCGAGTTCGTTCCGTCGCTGCTGGACGCCCTGCTGCCCGACGACTCCTCGACCCTCCCGGTGTCGATGCGGCACGTCCTCGGTGGCGGCGAGGCACTCACCCCGCGCACCGCCCGCCGGGCCGCCGCCCGGGGCGCCACCGTCGAGAACACCTACGGCCCGACCGAGGCCGCGATCACCACCACGCACTTCGACGCCTCGGACATCGGCGACGCGGCCGTGGTCCCGATCGGCAGGGGCGTCTGGAACACCACCTCGTACGTGCTCGATGCGCGCCTGCAGCCGACCCCGATCGGGGTGGCTGGCGAGCTGTACCACGGAGGTGCGCAGTTGGCCCGCGGCTACCACGGCCGCGCGGACCTGACCTCCGACCGGTTCGTCGCGAACCCGTTTGGCGAGCCCGGTGAGCGCATGTACCGCACCGGTGACCTGGTGCGCTGGAACACCTATGGTCAGCTGGAATTCCTGGGGCGCACCGACTTCCAGGTCAAGCTGCGCGGTCTCCGGATCGAACTCGGTGACATCGAGTCGACGTTGCGCGATGTCGCCGGACTCGACCAGTGCCTCGTCGTGCTGCGCCGGGACCCGCGGGTCGGCGACCAACTCGTCGCCTACCTCGTGGGGACAGGTCTCGACATTGCCGGACTGAAGGCCCACCTGGCCTCGCGTCTGCCGTCCTACATGGTTCCTGCGGCGTTCGTCGTGCTCGACGAGATGCCGGTGAACTCGTCCGGAAAGCTGGACCGCACGGCGCTGCCGGCGCCGGTGTTCGAGGCGAAGACGTTCCGTGCCCCGGCGACGCCGGTCGAGGAGATTATCGCGGCCACGTTCGCGGACCTGTTGGGGGTCGAGCGCGTCGGAGCGGACGACGACTTCTTCGAGTTGGGTGGCAACTCGTTGATCGCGACCCGGGTGACCGCCCGGCTGGGTGCGGCGCTGGACACGACCGTGCCGGTGCGGACCCTGTTCGAGGTGTCGACGGTGGAGGCGCTCGCGGCTCGGGTGGGGGCGCGCATGGGCGCGGGCGGCCGGGTGCCGCTGACCGTGTGGGAGCGCCCGGACCACATCCCGCTGTCGCTTGCGCAGCAGCGGATGTGGTTCCTGAACCGGTTCGACCCGAGTTCCGCGGTGAACAACATTCCCGCCGCGATCCGACTCGGTGGAGACCTGGATCTGGCGGCGCTCCGCGCGGCGTTCGGTGACGTGATCGCGCGGCACGAGGTGCTGCGAACCGTCTACCCGGAGGTCGACGGGGTCGGTCATCAGGTGGTGCTGCCGACGTCGGAATCCCTCCTGAATCTCATTCCGGAGACGGTGTCCGAGTCGATTGTGCTCGACCGGGTGGTCGAGGTGGTGTCGGAGGGATTCGACGTCGCCGAGCAGGTTCCGGTGCGCGCCCGGCTCTTCCGTGTGGACGGCACGCCGGAGCATGTGCTGGTGCTGGTGGTGCATCACATCGCGGCGGACGGCGTCTCGATCGAACCACTGACCCGCGACGTGCTGCTGGCGTACGCGGCGCGGAGCATGGGGGAGGCGCCTGCATGGGCGCCGCTGCCGGTGCAGTATGCGGACTACACGCTGTGGCAGCGGGAGGTGCTCGGGTCGGAGGACGACCCGGAGTCGCTGATCTCTCGGCAGGTTTCGCATTGGACCGGTGCGCTCGCGGAACTCCCCGAGCAGCTGGACCTGCCCACCGACCGTCCGCGCCAGCTGGTTGCGTCCGGCCGCGGTAGCAGGGCGAAGTTCACGATCGACGCCGAACTGCACCAGGCGCTGACCGGGCTTGCCCGCACGCACAATTCGACGCTGTTCATGGTGCTGCACTCCGCGCTGTCCGTGCTGCTCGCCCGGTTGTCGGGCACCTCGGATATCGCGGTTGGTACCCCGGTCGCCGGGCGCGGCGAGGCCGAGCTCGACGGCCTGGTCGGCATGTTCGTCAACACCCTCGTGCTCCGTCTCCAGGTGGAATCCGGTGCCTCGTTCGCCGACCTGCTGGGGCAAGCGCGCGAGGTGGATCTCGCGGCGTTCGGGAACGCGGATGTGCCGTTCGAGCGGCTCGTGGAGGTGCTCAACCCGGCCCGGTCGCAGGCGCGGCACCCGCTGTTCCAGGTGGCGCTGGCGATCGAGGACGCGGGTCGGTCCGACCTGGACTTCGCGGGCCTGAGCGTGGCCGCGCTCGACTTCGACGAGCACGTCGCCAAGTGCGACCTCCAGGTGACGATCGCGGAGACCTTCTCCGAGGACGGCACACCTGTCGGAATCGTCGGTGGGTTCACCTATGCGACGGACCTGTTCGACGAGTCGACGATCACCGGGTTCGTGTCCCGATTCCGGCGGGTACTCGAATCCGTGGTGGCGCGTCCCTCGGCGCCGGTCGCCGAGATCGACATTCTCGACGCCGCCGAACGGGTGCAGCTGCTGAGCAGGCGTGGGGCGCCCGACGCGGATCCGCGCACTCTTCCGGAGCTGTTGGCGCACGGGGCCTCACGCGACCCCGAGGCGGTCGCCCTCGCGTTCGAGGGGCAGACGCTGACCTACCGAGAGCTCGACGAGCGGTCGTCCCGGTTGGCTCGGGTGCTGATCGGTCGCGGCGCCGGACCCGAGCGGGTCGTCGCGGTCGCGGTGCGGCGGTCGATCGAATCGGTGCTGAGCATCTGGGCGGTCGCGAAGACCGGTGCCGCGTTTGTGCCGGTGGACCCGACCTACCCGGCCGAGCGGATCGATCACATGCTCACCGATTCGGAATCGGTGATCGGCCTGACCACAACGGAATTCGTTGACCGGCTGCCGGGCGAGCACTGGCTGGTGCTCGACGAGAGTGCTGCGCTGCTCGAGGCGGTGTCAGCGGCGCCGATCACCGATGCCGACCGGACCCGGTCGTTGCGGCTGGCGCACCCGGCCTACGTCATCTACACCTCGGGCTCGACCGGCAAGCCGAAGGGCGTGGTGGTCAGCCACACCGGCCTGGCAAACTTCTGCGCCTACCAGCATGCGGACTACCAGGTCACCGCGGAATCGCGGGTGCTGCACTTCGCATCACCGAGCTTCGACATCTCGGTCAACGAACTGCTGCTGGCCGCGGTGCCCGGCGCCACCCTCGTCATCGCCCCCACCACGGTTTACGGCGGCGCGGAACTGACCGAGCTGCTCCGGCGTGAGCGGGTCAGCCACGTGGTCATGACGCCGTCCGCGTTGGCGTCGGTGGACCCGGCCGAGCTTCCCGAGGTGCGGATGGTCGGCGTCGGTGGTGAGGCGTGCCCGCCGGAGCTGATGGCCCGCTGGGCAGACCAGCGCACGTTCATCAACGGGTACGGGCCCACCGAGGCGACGATTCTCGCAACCAGCAGTCGGCCGCTGGTGCCGGGCCGTCCGATCACCGCGGGCCCGCCGGTGCGCGGGATGCGGGTGGTGGTGTTGGACAGCACGCTGCGACTTGTGCCGGACGGGGTGGTCGGAGAGCTCTACCTCGCCGGGCCGGGTTTGGCTCGCGGCTACCGCGGCCGCCCCGACCTGACCGCGGACCGGTTCGTTGCCGATCCGTACGGGGCCGCCGGTGAGCGGATGTACCGCACCGGCGACCTGGTCCGGTGGGTTGGTGGCGAGATCGAGTATGTGGGTCGCGCCGATTTCCAGGTGAAGGTCCGTGGGTTCCGGATCGAGCTCGGCGAGATCGACGCGGTGCTCGGCTCCCATCCGAGTGTCGAGTTCGCGACGACGCAGGGGCATGCGGGTCCGGCCGGGGCGACCGTGCTGGTGGCGTACGTGCTGCCGGTTGACGGGGTGACCGTCGACAATGAGATGCTCAAAGAGCATGCCGCGCTGTCGCTTCCGGCGCACATGGTGCCGTCGGCGATCATGGTGTTGGACGAGATTCCGCGGACGCCGGTCGGCAAGCTGGATCGGAAGGCGTTGCCCGCGCCGGTGTTTGAGGCTCGGGTGTACCGGGCTCCGTCGACGCCGGTGGAGGAGATCGTCGCGAGCACCTTCGCGCAGGTCCTCGGGCTTGAGCGGGTCGGTGCCGATGACGACTTCTTTGAGTTGGGTGGCAACTCGCTGCTCGCGACGCAGGTCACCGCGCGTCTTGGTGCCGCGCTCGACACCCGGGTGGCTGTGCGGGACCTGTTCGACGCGGCGACCGTCGAATCGCTGGCCGGCCGCGTCGCGTCGGCGGCGGGTAGCGGTGCGCGCCCGGAACTGACCGCGCAGACTCGGCCCGAGCAGCTGCCGCTGTCGTTGGCGCAGCAGCGGATGTGGTTCCTCAACCGGTTCGACCCGGAATCTGCTGCCTACAACATTCCGGTGGCAATCCGGCTGTCCGGGCACCTCGACGTCGGGTCGCTGCGGGCGGCCGTCGCGGACGTCCTGTCCCGGCACGAGGTCCTGCGGACCGTCTACCCGGAGACCGCGGACGGGCCCGTCCAGGTGATCCTCCCCGCCGACGGCGCGGTGCCGGACCTCACGGTGGTGCCGACCACCGAGGCCCAGGTGACCCGGGTGGTCACCGACTTCGTGCAGGCCGGTTTCGACGTGACCGCGCAGGTCCCGGTGCGAACCCTGCTGCTTCGCATCGACCGTGACGGCCTCGACGAGACCGCCAGCGACGAGCACGTCCTCGCCATGGTGGTTCACCACATTTCCGCGGACGGCTTTTCGATGGCGCCGTTCACCCGCGACGTGATGATCGCGTACGCGGCACGCACCGCGGGACAGCTGCCGGGCTGGGCATCCCTGCCGGTGCAGTATGCCGACTACGCGTTGTGGCAGCGGGAGGTCCTCGGTTCGGAGAACGATCCGGACTCCCTGATCGCCGGGCAGATCGGCTACTGGATCACCGCGCTGGGTGGGCTGCCGGACCAGCTTGAGCTCCCGACGGACCGGCCGCGACCTGCGGTGCAGTCGTACCACGGCGGAAGGATCGAGTTCGCGGTCAGCGAGGACCTGCATCGCGGTCTCGTCGATGTCGCGCGCGGCAACAACGCGACGCTGTTCATGGCGGTGCACGCCGCGTTCGCGGTGCTGCTTGCCCGGTCGTCCGGGACCGAGGACATCGCGGTCGGCACCCCGTTCGCCGGCCGCGGCGAGGCCGCCCTCGACGACCTGGTCGGCATGTTCGTCAACACCCTCGTCTTCCGCACCCAGGTCGCCGCGGACGCCACCTTCACCGAACTGCTCGCGGCGGTCCGCGAGACCGACCTGGGAGCATTCGGCAACGCGGACGTGCCGTTCGAGCGACTGGTGGAGGTGCTGAATCCGACCCGATCGACGGCGCGGCATCCGCTGTGCCAGGTGGGATTCTCGTTCCAGAACCTGTCCGGCGGACAGTTCGAGCTGCCCGGGTTGTCCGTCGCGGCGGTCGATTTCGAGTCCGAGATCACCCAGTACGACCTGCACCTGATCGTCGCCGACCGCTACGACGGCGACGGGGACCCGGCCGGCATGTCGGCTGCGATCACCTACTCGACGGCACTGTTCGACGCGGGCACCGTGCAGGCGTTCGCGGACCGGTTCGTCCGGATCCTTGAGGCCGTCGTCGCGGACCCGGCCGCGATCGTCGGCGACGTCGACCTGCTCGGAACTGCCGAGCGGGGCCGCATCCTCGACGGCTGGAACGCGACCGACCGGCCCGTCCGCGAGGCGACGCTCGTCGACCTCGTCGACCGCCAGGTGGCACGCACCCCGGACTCGACGGCGCTGGTCTTCGAGGGCGAGACGCTGAGCTACGGGCAGTTCGATGTCCGGGTGAACCGACTCGCGCGCAGGCTGATCGCCGAGGGCGTCGGCCCGGAAACGCTGGTCGGACTGGCGATCCGGCGGTCAATCGACCTGCTCGTCGGCATGTACGCGATCGTCAAGGCGGGCGGCGCGTACGTGCCGCTCGACCCCGACCATCCCATCGAACGCATTGCGCTGGTGCTCGAGTCCGCGGCTCCGGCCCTGGTCCTCACCCGCACCCAGGACGGCCTGGATCTCGGAGCCGGGGTGCGGACCCTGACGGTTGACGCCGCGGACCTGGAGTCGCTCGACGGATCGCCGATCGCGGACGCGGAGCGGGTCGCTCCGCTGCGCCCGTCCCACCCGGCGTACGTGATCTTCACGTCGGGATCGACGGGACGACCGAAGGGTGTGGCGGTCTCACATGCCGCGGTCGTGAACCAGATGGTGTGGAAGCAATCCGAGTACCCGCTCGATGCGCGGGATGCGGTGCTGCTCAAGACCGCGGCGACGTTCGACCTGTCCGTGTGGGAGTTCTGGTGGGCGCTGCAAACCGGTGCCCGGCTGGTGATCGCCCGGCCGGACGGTCATCAGGATCCGGGCTACCTGCTCGACCTAATGGACCGGGAGGCGGTGACCACCCTGCACGTGGTGCCGTCGATGCTGTCGATGCTGCTGACCGAGGCCGATTCCGGGTTCCCTGGCACGGTGACCCGAGTGCTGGCGATCGGTGAGGCACTGCCCGCCGCCACCGCGGCGCGGCTGCGCCGCGTCAGCTCCGCGCGGCTGGACAACCTCTACGGCCCGACCGAGGCCGCGGTCTCGGTGACCTCGTACCGGACGTCCGAGGCGGACACCGTCACGGTGCCGATCGGCTCACCCGAGTGGAACACCCAGGTCTACGTGCTCGATTCACGGCTGCACCCGGTGCCCGCCGGAGTCGCGGGTGAGCTCTACCTGGCAGGTGCCCAACTGGCCCGCGGCTACTACCGTCGCGCCGACCTCACCGCGGACCGCTTCGTCGCGAACCCGTTCGACACCGCAGGCGCGCGGATGTACCGCACCGGCGACGTGGTGCGCTGGCGTGCGGACCTCGCACCGGAGCACGGGACGCTCGAGTACCTTGAGCGCGCAGACTTCCAGGTGAAGGTGCGGGGCTTCCGGATCGAACTCGGTGAGATCGAATCCGCCCTCCGGGCGCGGCCCGGGGTGATCGAGGCCATCGTCGTGGCTCGTGAGGACACGCACCTCGGCATCCAGCTGGTCGGCTACGTCGTCGGCGGCGATGGCGACCGGCCGCTCGATGGCTCGACCGTGCGGGAAGGTCTTGAGGGATCGGTACCGTCGTACATGGTCCCCGCCGTCGTGATGGTCCTCGACCGGTTGCCGCTCAACGTGAACGGCAAGGTGGATCGGAAGTTGTTGCCGGAGCCGGTGTTCGAGGCGCGGGTGTTCCGGGCCCCGTCGACGCCGGTCGAGGAGATCATCGCGGCGACCTTTGCGGATCTGCTGGGTGTGGAGCGGGTCGGGTTGGATGATGACTTCTTCGAGTTGGGTGGCAACTCGCTGATCGCGACGCAGGTGGTGGCGCGGTTGGGTGCGGCGCTGGAGGTGCCGGTGCCTGTGCGGGTGCTGTTCGAGGCGTCGACCGTGTCGGATTTGGCGGCGCGGGTGGAGTCGCAGGCGGGTGTTCGTGGCCGGATCGCGTTGGTTGCGGGCCCGCGCCCGGAACGGGTTCCGCTGTCGCTGGCGCAGCAGCGGTTGTGGTTCCTGAATCGCTTCGATCCGGAGTCGGCTGCTTACAACATTCCGATGGCCATTCGGCTGACCGGGCGACTGGACATCGATGCGTTGCAGGCGGCTGTGGTCGACGTGCTGGAGCGGCACGAGTCGCTGCGCACCATCTATCCGGAGTCGGATGGTTCTGCGTATCAGCTGATTGTCCCTGTTGCACAGTCTGTTCCAGATCTGGCACCGATCGAGGTGACATCCGAGACCATCGCGGCCACCGTCGCGGGGGTGATGGCCAGGAGCTTCGACCTCACCTCCGAGGTGCCGGTGCGGGGCGGGATCTATCGCCTCGGCGACGCCGAGCATGTCCTGGTGTTGGTGGTTCACCACATCAGCGCGGACGGCTGGTCGATGGGCCCGTTGACCCGGGACGTGATGCTCGCGTACGCGGCGCGGACCGCGGGCACGGAGCCGACCTGGGCTGCGTTGCCGGTGCAGTACGCCGACTTCTCGTTGTGGCAGCGGGAGGTGCTCGGCTCGGAGGACGATCCGGAGTCGGTGATCTCGCGGCAGCTCGGGTACTGGACGGAGGCGTTGGCGGGTCTTCCCAGCGTGTTGGAGCTTCCGACCGATCGGCCGCGTCCGGCGGTGATGTCCGGGCGTGGGGTCACGCACGAGTTCGAGATCGATGCCGAGCTGTACGGCGCGTTGGAGGCCGTGGCCCGCGAGCATCGTGTGACGGTGTTCATGGTTGTGCATGCGGCGCTGGCGGTGTTGCTTGCCCGGCTCAGTGGCTCGTCCGACGTTGCGATCGGGACGCCGGTCGCTGGCCGTGGCGACGAGGCGCTCGACGACCTGGTCGGCATGTTCGTTAACACGCTGGTGTTGCGGACCGCGGTCGAGGGTGGCGAGTCGTTCGCGGATCTTCTCGGGCGGGTGCGGGAGACGGATCTGGCGGCGTTCGCGCACGCCGATCTTCCGTTCGAGCGGCTGGTGGATGCCGTGAATCCGGTTCGTTCCCAGTCGTACACGCCGCTGTTCCAGGTCTCGCTTGCCTTCCAGAACCACGCATCGACGGCTCTGGAGCTTGATGGACTGCACGTCTCGGCGGTCGACAGCGACGTGGTTGTCGCGCGGTTCGACCTTGAGGTCATCGTCGTCGACCGACTCGTCGACGGTGCCCCGGTCGGCGCAGCCGTGGCGTTGACCTATGCGACGGATCTGTTCGATGGGGCCACCGCGGCCCGGTTCGGTGCGGCGTTCCTGCATATTCTTCGTCGGGTCGGTGCCGGCACCGTCGGGGAACTCGGCGACCTCGAGCTGATCTCCGCGCCGGACCGCGAGGTGATGCTTGGGGAGTGGAACGCGACCGCGGTGGAGGTTCCGGCCGGAACCCTGGTCGATCTGATCGACCGGTCCGCCCGCGAGAATGGCACCGCACCCGCCGTGACCTTCGAGGGCGAGACGCTCTCCTTCGCCGAGTTCGATTCCCGGGTCAACCGGCTTGCCCGTCACCTCATCGGGATCGGTGTTGGACCGGAGGATCGGGTTGTGGTTGCCGCCCGCCGGTCGGTGGAGATGCTCGTCGGCATGTACGCGGTGATGAAGGCCGGTGGCGCGTATGTGCCGGTCGATCCGGATCAGCCCGTCGAGCGGTTGGCGGCGGTCCTCGCGATCGCCGAGCCGGTGTGTGTGCTGACGACCGAACGCGATCGGGTCGAGGTGCCGGCCGGTGTGGTGGTCGTCGAACTGGACCGTGTCGATCTGGTGGGTCTCAGTGATGGTCCGGTTTCGGACGGCGATCGGATGCGCCCGCTGCGTCCCGGCAACCCCGCGTATGTCATCTTCACGTCCGGTTCGACCGGGGTGCCGAAGGGTGTCGCGGTCACGCACGAGGCGATCGTGAACCAGCTCAGTTGGTTCATTGGCGAGTACGCGGTGACGCCGTCGGATGTGGTGTTGCAGAAGACACCGATTGTGTTCGATCCGTCGGTGTGGGAGTTGTTCGTGCCGTTCCTCGCTGGCGCACACCTGGTCATTGCCCGCCCGGACGGGCACCGCGATCCGGACTACCTGGTGTCGATGTCTCGGGAGTGGGGGGTGACCCTCCTTGGCTTCGTGCCGTCGATGCTGGCCACCCTGGCGTCGGGCGCGGTGTCGGCGTTGCCGCCGTCGGTGCGGGCTCTGCAGTTGGCGGGTGAGGCGCTCAGTCCCGAGCTCGCGGCGCGGGTCATGGGCGCATCGCCGGTGCGCATCAACAATGCGTACGGTCCTGCCGAGACGACGCTGACGTCGGTGCACTACTGGTGCGACGGGACCGAGTCGGATTCGATGCCGATCGGTCGGCCGGTGTGGAACACGCAGGCATACGTGTTGGATTCGCGGTTGCATCCGGTGTTGCCGGGTGTCGCGGGAGAGGTGTATCTCGCGGGCAGGCAGGTCTCGCGCGGTTACCACGGTCATCCGGGCCGGACGGCGGAACGGTTTGTTCCGAACCCGTTCGGGGGACCGGGCTCTGTCATGTATCGCACGGGCGACCTCGCCCGCTGGCGTGCGGATGGCCAGTTGGAGTACCTGGGGCGCACCGACTTCCAGGTGAAGCTGCGCGGCCAGCGCATCGAGCTGGGGGAGATCGAGTCGGCTCTCGAGCGTGTCGGTGGTGTGTCGCAGGCGGTGGTGGTGCTGCGCTCGGATCCGGCGGTTGGTGATCGACTGGTCGGGTATGCGGTGCCGGATCCGGGCGTGGCGCTGACCTCGAGCGCGCTGCGGGAGCGGGTGGCGGAGTCGTTGCCGGGGTACATGGTGCCGTCCACGGTGATGGTGCTCGAGGCGTTCCCGCTCAACACCAGCGGCAAGCTGGATCGGAAGTTGCTGCCGGAGCCGGTGTTCGAGGTGCGGGTGTTCCGTGCGCCGTCCACGCCCGTCGAGCGGGTCGTTTCAGCGGTGTTCGGTGAGGTGCTCGCGGTCGAGGAGGTCGGACTCGATGACGACTTCTTCGCGTTGGGCGGCAACTCGCTGATCGCGACGCAGGTGGTGGCGCGGTTGGGTGCCGCGTTGGACACGCAGGTGCCGGTGCGGATGCTGTTCGAGGCGTCGACGGTGGGGGAACTGGCGGGCCTGGTCGAGGCCCATGCCGGCGCTGGCGGCCGGGTCGCGTTGCGCGCCGGCGAGCGCCCGGACCGGATTCCGTTGTCGCTCGCACAGGCTCGGCTGTGGTTCCTGAACCGGTTCGCCCCGGAGTCGACCGCGTACAACATTCCACTGGCGGTTCGGTTGACGGGCGTGCTCGAGGTGGCCGCGTTGCAGGCGGCGGTCGGTGATGTGCTTGAGCGGCACGAATCGCTGCGCACGAGGTACCCGGAGTCGGACGAGGGTCCGCGGCAGGTGATCGTTCCGTCCGCTGAGGTGACCCTCGACCTTGAGCCGAGGAGCATCGCCGACGTCGACATGCTCGCCGCGGCTGCGGAGTTCCTGTCCGAGGGGTTCGACGTGCGGGTTGCACCGCCGGTGCGTGCGCGACTGTTCGAGGTGTCCGATACCGATCGGGTCCTGGTGATGGTGGTGCACCACATCAGTGCGGACGGTCTGTCGATGGCGCCGCTGGCCCGTGACGTGATGGTGGCCTACGCTGCCCGTGCGGAAGGGGCGGCGCCGGCGTGGTCGCCGCTGCCGGTGCAGTACGCGGACTACACGGTGTGGCAGCACCGGATGCTCGGTTCGCTCGATGACGAGAACAGTCTGGCTGCACAGCAACTCAAGTTCTGGAGGGGCGAGCTCGCGGCGTTGCCCGACGCCCTGGATCTCCCCGTCGACCGGCCGCGCCCGGCCGAGCAGTCGATGCGGGGTGCGCGGTACGACTTTGCCCTCGACGAGGGCACCACAGCGGCGATCCGCGAGTGCGCCGCCGCGCACGGCGCAACTCCGTTCATGGTGCTGCATACCGCGCTGGCCGTGCTGCTGGCCAGGCTCTCCGGGACGTCGGACATTGTTATCGGCACCCCGGTCGCCGGACGTGGCGAGGCCGCGTTGGATGACCTGGTCGGCATGTTCGTCAACACCTTGGTGTTGCGCACCGAGGTGGACGCGTCGGCGTCGTTCGCGGACCTGTTGGGCATTGTTCGTTCGACGGACGTCCGGGCCTTCGGGCACATGGACGTGCCGTTTGAGCAACTTGTCGACGCACTGAACCCGGCGCGGTCGAAGGCGCACAATCCACTGTTCCAGGTATCGCTGTCGTTGCAGAACCAGGAGCAGGCGGTTCTGGAACTGCCCGGCCTGACGGTCGGCGCGCTCGACACCGATGTCGAGGTCACCCAGTTCGACCTGTCACTCACCCTCGGTGACCAGGTGGACGCGCACGGCGCAGCCGATGGCATGTACGCGTGCTTCGTGTATGCGACGGATCTGTTCGACGAGTCGACGATCGCGGCGTTCGCGTCGCAGTTCGTCCGCATCGTTGAGGCCGTGGTCGCGGATGCGGCCGCGGTCGTCGGCGATATCCGCATGGTCAACCGGCAGGAGGCGCAGACGTGGCTCGCCCGCGCAACGGGCGAGACCGTCCCCGGCAATGGTGGCCTTCTACTCGACGACTTCGAGGCGCAGGTCGCACGCACGCCGGACGCGATCGCACTCGCCGACGACACCCGCCGGATGACGTATCGGGAGTTCGACGCTCGGGCCAACCGCATCGCGCGTGTTCTCATTGCGCGTGGGGTCCGACCCGAGGCAACGGTTGCGATCGCGATGCGCCGGTCGCTCGACCTGTTCGTCGCGATCTACGCGGTCCTCAAGGCGGGCGGGGCCTATCTCCCGGTGGACCCGGATCAGTCGGGGACCCGCAACGAGTTCGTTCTGGAGGCAGCCACTCCGCTACTGGTCCTGACCAGCGCGTCGGACCGCGCGGACCTTCCTCCGACCGAGGCGGAGGTCGTCGAGATCGATTGCCTCGATACCGCCGGCGTTCGCGGCGAGCAGATCGATCCGTCGGAGCGGATCGGGGTGCTGCGTCCGGGCAATGCCGCGTACGTGTTTTTCACCTCGGGGTCGACCGGACGGCCGAAGGGTGTCGTGGTGTCCCACGACGCGATCACCGGTCATCTGCGGTGGATGCGGGACCGGGCGAGTATGACGAATGCGGACGTCGTGCTGCACAAGGCGGTCGAGACGTTCGACATCGCGGTCTGGGAATGCTTCGGTGGCCTGCAGTCCGGCGGTCGGGTCGTGGTGGCCCGCGCCGATGGGCATCGCGATGCGCGGTACCTTGCGGATCTGATGGCGCGTGAGCGGGTGACGGTTGCGCACTTCGTGCCGTCGATGCTCGACCTCTTCCTCGGGTCGGACGGTGTCGCCCTACCGGACTCGCTTCGTTTCGTCTTTGTCGGTGGCGAGGCGATCTCGATCGACCTGGCGCGGTCGGCCGCCACGCGCGGGCTGTCGGTCCACAACAGTTACGGACCGACCGAGGTGACGGTCACTGCCACCTGGTTCGACCACGCTGGTCGTGCGCGGGGCGCCGTGGTGCCGATGGGTGGTCCGGCGTGGAATACCCGGGCGTATGTGCTCGATTCGCGGTTGCACCCGGTTCCGATCGGGGTCGCCGGTGAGTTGTATCTGGCCGGCGAGCAGGTTGCGCGGGGCTATCTCGGCAGGCCGGACTTGACGGCTGATCGGTTCGTTGCCGATCCGTTCGGGACCGTTGGTGATCGCATGTATCGGACCGGTGACCGCGTGCGGTGGAACGGCGAGGGCGACCTCGAGTTCCTCGGCCGCACGGACTTCCAGATCAAGCTGCGGGGCCAGCGGATCGAGCCGGGAGAGATCGAAGCGGTTCTCCGTCGACATCCGGCGGTGGCGCAGGCGGTCGTCGTCGCGCACGCCGACGAGCGGACAGGCATGCAACTCGTCGGGTATGCCGTTGCGTCCGATGGGATGGAGGTCGGGTCGGCGGAGCTGAGGGCGTACCTCGATACCCGTCTTCCCCGGTTCATGGTGCCCTCGGCGATCGTGGGCATCGATCAGATGCCGCTCAATGCTGCGGGGAAGTTGGACCGCAGAGCCCTACCTGCGCCACGATTCGAGACGTCCACGGACGCCTACGTCGCTCCCCGCACCCCGGTCGAGGCATTCGTTGCCGAGGCCTTCGCCGCCGTCGTCGGCATTGAGCAGGTCGGTGCCACCGACAGCTTCTTCGAGCTCGGCGGCCACTCCCTGCTCGCGGTCCGGGTCGTGGCTCGGCTGAACGCCCGATTCGGCGTCGATCTCGGGGTCCGGGTGATCTTCGACGCCCCGACCGTTGCGGCACTGGCGGAGGTTGTCGAACGGTCCGGCTTGGCGTCGGACCGTCCCGCGCTGACCGCACGCCCGCGTCCCGACCTGATTCCGCTGTCCCTTGCACAGCAACGCATGTGGTTCCTCAACCAGTTCGACACCGAATCGGCGCTGTACAACATTCCGGCAGCGGTGCGACTGTCCGGCCAGCTGGATGTCGGGGCACTGCGGGCAGCAGTCGGCGACGTGCTGGCCCGGCACGAGGTGCTGCGCACGCGGTACCCGTCCGTCGACGGAACGGGTAGCCAGCAGGTCCTGCCGGTCGGCGCGTTCACCCTCGACCTGACGCCGGAGACGATCCCGGCAGCGGACACGATCACCCGGGTCACCGAGGTGGTCACCGCCAGCTTCGACGTGACCACCCAGGTCCCGGTGCGGGCCCGGCTGTTCGCCGTCGCCGACACCGACGACCACGTCCTCGTGCTGGTGGTGCATCACATCGCGGGCGACGGGGTCTCGATGGGGCCGCTGACCCGCGACGTGATGCTCGCCTACGCCGCCCGCGGCGCGGGCAGCGCGCCGGACTGGGCGCCGCTCACCGTCCAGTACGCGGACTACAGCCTGTGGCAGCACGAGGTTCTCGGCTCCGAGCACGACCCGGCTTCGCTGATCTCCCGGCAGCTGTCGCACTGGACGACGGCCCTAGACGGGCTGCCGGACCAGCTGGAGCTGCCGACGGACCGACCGCGTCCCGCCGTGGCGACCAACAGCGGAGCGGTGGTGTCGTTCACGCTGGACGCGAGCCTCCATCGAGGCCTCGGCGACCTTGCCCGGACCCACAATTCGACGATGTTCATGGTGCTGCACACGGCGCTGGCCGTGCTGCTCGCCAGGCTCTCCGGGACCTCGGACATCGCGATCGGCACTCCGATCGCGGGACGTGGCGACGCGGCACTCGACGAGCTGGTCGGCATGTTCGTCAACACGCTGGTCCTGCGGACGCCCGCCGAGCCGTCCACCACCTTCGCGGATCTGCTTGAGCAGGCTCGGGAGACGGACCTGTCGGCGTTCGCGAACGCGGACGTGCCGTTCGAACGGCTGGTGGAGGTGCTGAGCCCGACCCGCTCGCAGTCGCGGAACCCGCTGTTCCAGGTGGCCATCGCCATGCAGAACACCGGGCCGGTCGAGTTCGAACTGCCCGGGCTGAGCCTGAGCGGCGTCGACTTCGACGGGCACGTCGCCAAGTTCGACCTGCAGCTGGCGATCATGGAGTCGTTCACCGAGGACGGCGTCGCCGACGGCATTGCGGCCGAATTCCTTTACGCGACAGATCTGTTCAACGAGCAGACCGTCGTCCGCTTCGCGGAGCGACTGGTGTCCATCGCCCACGCGGCGGTGGCGGCCCCCTCGACCGCGATCGGCGACATCGACCTCCTCACCCCTGCGGAACTGGTCGAGCTGAGCAGTCGGCGCGGCGCGGACGCCGGCCCGGTGCGCACGCTGCCGGAGGTGCTCGCCGCCGCGGCGAGGATGCACCCGTCGGCGCCCGCCGTCACACTCGAGGGTCGCACCCTGACCTACCGGGAGATCGACGAGTGGTCGTCCCGGGTGGCGCGGGTGTTGATCGCGGAGGGGGTGGGCCCGGAGTCGTTCGTTGCGCTGGGGATCACCCGGTCGATCGAGTCGGTGCTGGCGGTGTGGTCGGTGGCAAAGACCGGCGCCGCGTTCGTTCCGGTCGACCCGAACTACCCCGCCGACCGGGTCGCGCACATGGCGTCGGACTCGGGTGCCCGGATCGGCCTGACCGTGTCCGCGTCCGTGGACCGGCTCCCGGGCAGCGTCCGCTGGCTGGTCCTCGACGACCTCGACTTCGCCGCCCGCTGCCGGGTGCAGCCCGCGGGCGAGGTCGACGCGTCCGAACGCCGCGGTGCCCTCCGGGTCGAGAACACCGCCTACGTCATCTACACGTCGGGGTCGACGGGCAAACCGAAGGGCGTCGCCGTCACCCACGGCGGACTGTCCAACCTGGCGGACGAACAGCGGGACCGGTTCGGGATCGATGCCGACTCGCGGACACTGCATTTCGCGTCCCCGAGCTTCGATGCCTCGATGCTGGAATTGCTGCTCGCGGTCGGAGCTGGCGCGACGATGGTGATCGTGCCGACCACGATCTACGGCGGTGCGGAACTGGGTGAGCTGATCCGGGACGAGCGGGTGAGCCACATCTTCATCACCCCGGCCGCGCTGGCCTCGATCGACCCTGCCCAGGTCCCGGAGCTGCGGTCGGTGATGGTCGGCGGCGAGGCATACTCGCCGGACCTGGTCGCCCGCTGGGCGGCCGACCGCGCCTTCTTCAACGTCTACGGGCCCACCGAGACGACGATCCTCGCCACCAGCAGTGATCCGCTCACCCCGGGCGGGCCGATGCCGATCGGCGAGGGTCTGCGCGGGGTGCGCACCCTCGTCCTCGACGGCAGGCTGCACCCGGTCCCCGTCGGTGTTGCCGGGGAGCTGTACCTGTCTGGCCCCGGTGTCGCGCGCGGCTACCTCGATCGGCCGGGGCTGACCGCCGACCGCTTCGTCGCGAATCCCTTCGCCGCGGACGGTGCCCTCGCGGGCGACAGGATGTACCGGACCGGTGACGTGGTGCGGTGGACGGATGCGGGTGAGCTCGACTACGTCAGCCGCGCCGACTTCCAGGTGAAGGTCCGCGGCTTCCGGATCGAACTCGGCGAGATCGACCTGGCGTTGACCGCTCACGACGACGTCGACTTCGCGACGACGATCGGCCACACCGCCGGTGGCTCGACCTCGCTGGTGTCCTACGTGGTGGCCGTACCGGGTCGGGTGCTCGACCCGAGCGCGCTCAAGGAGTTCGTCGGTCGATCACTGGCCGCCCACATGGTGCCCGCCTCGATCATGGTGCTCGACGAGATCCCGCTGAACCCGGTCGGCAAGCTCGACCGGAAGGCGCTGCCGGAGCCCGTCTTCGAGGCCCGCGAGTTCCGCGCCCCGTCGACCCCGGTCGAGCAGATCGTCGCGAACGCCTACGCGGAGGTGCTCGGCGCCACTCGCGTCGGGCTCGATGACGACTTCTTCGAGCTCGGTGGCAACTCGCTGATCGCGACGCAGGTCACCGCCCGTCTCGGCGCCGCGCTCGACGCAACCGTCCCGGTCCGGCTCATGTTCGAGGCCAGCACGGTCGCGGAGCTCGCGGTGCGGGTCGGCCAACTCGCGGGACACGGTGGGCGTCCGGCGCTGCGTCCGGGCGACCGGCCGGAGCAGCTGCCGCTGTCGCTGGCGCAGCAGCGGATGTGGTTCCTCAACCGGTTCGACCCGGAGTCGGTGGCCTACAACATTCCGTCGGCGATCCGGCTGACCGGTCACCTCGATGTGGCGGCCCTGCAGGCCGCGGTCGGGGACGTGATGGCGCGGCACGAGGTGCTGCGCACCGTGTACCCGCAGGCCGAGGACGGCACCGCGACGCAGGTGATCCTGCCGATCGGGGACGTCGTGGTGGACCTCGACCCGGTCGTCGTGCCTGCCGACCGGGTGGTCGCCGAGGTGACGGCGTTCGTGTCCGCCGGATTCGATGTCACCGCGCACGTCCCGATCCGGGCGCTGCTGGTGCGGGTCGACGGCACCGACGCGAACCACGAACACGTGCTCGCCCTCGTCGTCCACCACATCGCGGCCGACGGGTCCTCGATCGGGCCGTTCACCCGGGACCTGATGGTGGCGTACGCGTCTCGTGCCGCCGACACCGTCCCGCCGCAGCAGCCGCTGCCGGTGCAGTACGCGGACTACGCGCTGTGGCAGCGGGAGGTCCTCGGCAGCGAGGACGATCCGGCGTCCCTGATCTCCGCGCAGCTCGACTACTGGAGGACCGCGCTCGCCGGCCTTCCCGACCAGCTCGATCTGCCGACCAACCGGCCGCGCCCGGCGGTGCAGTCGTATCACGGCGGGACGATCGAGTTCGCGGTCAGCGCCGAGCTGCACCGGGGCCTGGCCGCCATCGCGCGCGGCAACAACGCCACCCTGTTCATGGTCGTGCACGCCGCGTTCGCGACGCTGCTCGCGCGGCTGTCGGGGACACGGGACATCGCGGTCGGCACCCCGTTCGCCGGCCGCGGCGACGCCGCGCTCGACGACCTGATCGGGATGTTCGTCAACACCCTGGTCTTCCGGACCGATGTCGCACCGGACGCGAGCTTCATCGAGCTGCTTGCGCTGGTTCGGGAGGCGGACCTCGGGGCGTTCGGGAACGCGGACGTGCCGTTCGAGCGGCTCGTCGAGGTGCTCAACCCGACCCGCTCGACCGCGCGGCACCCGCTGTGCCAGGTCGGCTTCTCGTTCCAGAACCTCGCCGAGGCCACCTTCGAACTCGACGGCCTGGAGATCGCGCCCGCCGAGCTGGCGTCCGAGGTCTCCCAGTTCGACCTGCACCTGATCATCGGTGACCGCTACGACGAACAGGGGACGCCGATCGGGTTGGGCGCCAACCTGACCTACGCGACGGCCCTCTTCGATCGGGGCACCGCGCAGGCGTTCGCGGATCGCTTCCTCGGGATCCTGGAACGGGTCGTCGCCGACCCGGACGGGACCGTGGGGGACCTGCCGATGGTCACCGCGGCCGAGTCCGAGCAGATCCTCGGCGACTGGAACGCCACCGACGAGTCGGTGCCCGACGCGACCCTCGTCGACCTCTTCGCGGCGCAGGCCACCCGGACCCCGGACGAGGTTGCGCTGGTGTTCGAGGAGCAGACGCTGACCTATCGAGAGTTCGCGTCCCGGGTGAACCGGTTGGCGCGCAGGCTGATCGAGGAGGGGGTCGGCCCCGAGGCCCCGGTGGGTCTGGCGATGCGGCGGTCCGTCGAGCTGATGGTCGGCATGTACGCGATCGTCACGGCGGGCGGCGCCTACGTGCCGATCGACCCGGACCATCCGGGGGATCGGATCGCCCTGACCCTGGAGTCGGCGGCCCCGGCGCTGGTGCTGACCCGGACCGCCGACGCGGTCGCGCTGCCCGACGACGTCCGGTCGCTGGCGGTGGACACCCTCGACCTGTCCGGCATCCCGGACGCACCGGTCGACGACCGGGACCGGGTGGCGCCGCTGCGCACCGGGAACCCGGCGTACGTGATCTTCACGTCGGGTTCGACCGGCAGGCCGAAGGGCGTCGCCGTCTCCCACGCGGCCGTCGTCAACCAGATGGTGTGGAAGCAGGAGGAATACGGGCTCGGCGGTACCGACGCGGTGCTGCTCAAGACCGCGGCCACCTTCGACCTGTCGGTGTGGGAATTCTGGTGGGCGCTGCAGACCGGTGCGCGGCTGGTCATCGCCCGCCCCGACGGGCATCGGGATCCGGCGTACCTCCTTGACCTGATGACGCGCGAGTCGGTGACGACCCTGCACGTGGTGCCGTCGATGCTGTCGATGCTGCTGGCGGACCAGCAGCACCGCTTCCCGGAGTCGGTGACCAGAGTCCTGGCCATCGGCGAGGCACTGCCCGCGGACACCGCGGCGCGGTTGCGGGCCGTCAGCGGTGCCCGGCTCGACAACCTGTACGGACCGACCGAGGCGGCGGTCTCGGTGACCTCATACCGGACGTCGGAGGCGGACGCGGCGACGGTGCCGATCGGCAGGCCCGAGTGGAACACCCAGGTGTTCGTCCTCGACGGACGCCTGCACCCGGTACCGGTCGGGGTGCCCGGCGAGTTGTACCTCGCAGGCACCCAGCTGGCCCGCGGCTACCACGGGCGGACCGACCTGACCGCGGATCGGTTCGTCGCCAACCCCTTCGGTGACGGCACCCGCCTCTACCGCACCGGCGACGTGGTGCGGTGGCGCGCCGACGGCAACCTTGACTACCTCGAGCGCGCCGACTTCCAGGTCAAGGTCCGCGGTTACCGGATCGAACTCGGCGAGATCGAATCCGCGCTGCGGTCCCTGACCGGGGTGAACGACGCGGTCGTGGTCGCACGGGGCGACGCGCTGGGCGGCACCCGGCTCGTCGGCTACGTCGTCGGGTCCGGCCTCGACGGGGCGCACGTTCGTGGCGCGCTGTCCGGCGCGGTGCCGTCGTACATGGTGCCTGCGGCCGTGCTGGTCCTCGATGCGCTGCCGCTGAACGTGAACGGCAAGGTGGACCGGGCGGCGCTGCCCGATCCGGAGTTCGCGCCGCGCGAGTTCCGGGCACCGGCGACCGACACCCAGCGCGCGGTGGCTGCGGTCTTCGCCGAGGTGCTCGGGCTCGAGCGGGTCGGGTTGGACGACGACTTCTTCGAACTGGGCGGCAACTCGCTGGTGGCCACCCGGCTCACCGCGCTCCTCGGCGCCGAGCTCGGTGTCGAGGTTCCGGTGCTGTGGGTGTTCTCGGGTCCCACGGTGGAGTCGATCGCGTCCCGTGCGGATGCCGTCCTCGCGGGTGTCGAGGACGTCGACGCGGACGCCGCGTTCGGCATCCTGCTTCCGCTGCGGGAGCAGGGGACCAAGCCGCCGCTGTTCTGCATCCACCCGGTCATCGGCCTGTCGTGGGCGTTCGGCGGGCTGTCCGCCCACGTCGACCGCGAGCGCGCCATCTACGGTCTGCAGTCGCCCGCGATCTCCGGTGCGGAACCGTTGCCCGCGACCATCGAGGACTGGGCGGCGCGCTACCTGCGGGAGATTCGGACCGTGCAGCCCGAGGGGCCGTACCACCTGATCGGCTGGTCGCTTGGCGGCGTCATCGCCCACGCGATGGCGGCCCAGCTGCAGGCGGACGGCGGGGAGGTCGCCCTGCTCGCGATGATGGACAGCTACGCGGACAACGACATCGAACGCCCGGCGGCCGCGCGCGGCATGACCGCCCGGGACCTGGTCGGCGGTCTGCTCCCGTCGCTCGCGTCGGGGGGCGAACGGGTCGACGAGGATCTCACCATCGACCTCGTGCACGAGCTCGTCGCGGATCTTCCCGCGCCGTTCGGATCGTTCGGGGCCGACCGGATCGCTGCCGCGCTCGCTGCCGCGGGCGCGTCGATCGAGATGATCGGGGAGTACGACCCGCGGCCCTACAAGGGTGACCTGCTGTACTTCGCGGCGTGCGGCGACGACCCGACCGGCGAGATCGGCGCGTCGACGTGGCGCGCCGCCGTCGACGGCCGGATCGCCACCCACCGCATCGAGGCCACGCACTGGGAGATGGCGTCCCCGGAGTCGCTCGCCCGGATTGGTGCGGCGCTCGAGGAATGGTGGTCCGCCGACGGCGAACGCTGACCGACCGAACATGCCTGCAGGACAAGAATCTTCACGGAAAGGAAAGAGATGAGCAATCCGTTCGACGACGAGGAGGGCACGTTCTTCGTGCTGGTGAACGACGAGGGGCAGCATTCGCTGTGGCCGACGTTCGCCGACGTCCCGGCCGGCTGGACGACCGTGCACGGTGCGGCGTCGCGCCAGTCGTGCGTCGAGTACGTCGAGACCAACTGGACCGACATGCGCCCGAACAGCCTGATCGCCGCGATGGCGGCGGACGCGGAGAAGGCCACGCTCGGCGGCTGACCGCGCGGAAACGGGGAGGGGGGGGGGGGGGAAGGGGGTCGGGGAGCATCCCACTTCCCCTTCCGTCTCTTCGCCCCACGCGGCAGAGAAAACAC
>NZ_JBHXNU010000009.1:11375-93759 GCF_042719255.1 Rhodococcus sp. NPDC058532 | reverse complement strand
GGGGGGTGGGTGGGGAGAGGGGGGGGGGGAGGGGGGGAAGGGGGGGGTGGGGGGGGGAGGGGGGGGGGGGGGGGGGGGAACCGGAACGAGCCGCTCCCCCCCCCCTCCCCGTTCTCGCTGATGCGGTCGGCTAGCCGGCGAGGGCCCGGTCGTGCACCCCGCGGACGGCGCGGCCGGACGGGTCCGCCATCGCCGCGAACTCCGGATCCCATTCCAGCGCCGCGGGTGTCGAGCAGGCGATCGACTTGCCGCCGGGTACCGTCGCCGCGCACGCCTCGCCGGGGAAGTGCTGCTCGAAGATCCGCCGGTAGAGGAACGCCTCCTTGGTGGCGGGGGTGTTGTGGGGGAAACGCTCGGCGGCGGTGGCGAACTCGACATCGGTGACGACGATCTCGGCGTGATCCTTGAGTCCGTCGATCCAGCCGTAGCCCACCCCGTCGCTGAACTGTTCCTTCTGGCGCCACAGGATCTGCTCGGGCAGCGCGCCGTCGAAGGCCTCGCGGATCACCGCCTTCTCGATCCGTCCCCCGCCCGCCATCTTGTACCGGGCATCGATACCCATTGCGGTGTCAAGGAACTCGAGGTCGAGGAACGGGACGCGGGCCTCGACTCCCCACGCCATCATCGACTTGTTCGCCCGGAGGCAGTCGTAGTTGTGCAGCGCGTCGATCTTGCGGACCGTCTCGTCGTGGAACGCCGCCGCCGACGGCGCCTTGTGGAAGTACAGGTAGCCGCCGAAGATCTCGTCCGCCCCCTCGCCGGACAGCACCATCTTCACGCCCATCGCCTTGATCCGGCGGGCGAGCAGGAACATCGGTGTGGACGCGCGGATCGTGGTGACGTCGTAGGTCTCGATGTGCCGGATCACCTCCGGCAGCGCGTCGAGGCCCTCCTCGACGGTGTACACGAATCCGTGGTGCTCGGTGCCGAGCATGTCGGCGGCCAGCTGCGCGGCGGCCAGGTCGGGGGAGCCGTCGAGGCCGATCGCGAACGAGTGCAGGTGCGGCCACCACGCCTCGCTGCGGTCGTCGTCCTCGACGCGGTCGCGGGCGAACTTGGCGGCACACGCCGCAACAAGGGAGGAGTCGAGGCCGCCGGACAGCAGCACCCCGTAGGGGACGTCGGTCATCAGCTGCCGCCGCACGGCCTGTTCGAAGGCCGCACGCAGGGCCGTTGGCGCGACCGCGGTGCCCGCGGTGGCCGCGTACTCGCGCCACGGACTCAGGTAGTAGCGCCGCAGTTCTCCGGTGGCGCTGTCGAAGATGTGTCCGGGGGGGAACTGGGCGACGTCGTCGCAGAGGTCGGCGAGGGACTTCATCTCCGACGAGATCAGCAGGTGGCCGTCGCTGTCGTGCCCCCAGTACAGCGGGCAGACGCCGATCGGGTCGCGCGCGATCAGGTACCGACGCCGGTCGGCGTCCCAGAGCGCGAACGCGAAGATCCCGTTGATCCGGCTGACGAAGTCGTCGTCGCCGGTGCGGTAGAGCGCGTTGATGACCTCACTGTCCGAGGCCGTCGTGAAGTCGTAGTCGAGGCCGGCGCGCAGGTCGCGATGGTTGTAGATCTCGCCGTTCACGGCCAGCGCCAGGTAGCCGTCCCGCGAGCGCAGCGGTTGCGCGCCGCTGGCCGGATCGACGATCGCCAGCCGCTCGTGGACGAGGATCACGCCGTCGTCGACGAACACGCCACTCCAGTCGGGCCCGCGGTGGCGTTGCCGTCGGGACGCCTCGACCGCCCTGGCGCGCAGCGCCGCCCGGTCGTCGTCGGGGCGCAGGCCGAACATGCCGAGAATTGAACACACAGCGATTGGCTCCTTCGTCACGGGTCTGCCGTCGCGGTGGCTGTGCGACGGTCCGACGGGTGCGCGTGTGGGCCGTCACGCGCTGCTCGGTCGGTGACAGTACTACCGAGCACGGACCCGTCGGCTCGGTTTCGGGAACATCGACTGGACGTGTGTCCAGTCGCGGTGGCGTCCGCGGACGGGTGAAGGTAAACCTTGCTTTACAGGGCTCTATCGGCCCTGGTCGAATACAGGCATGACCGCAGCCATCGACATCTTCCTGATCCTGCACTTCATCGGACTCGCCGCCATCATCGGCAGCTACATGACCGTGCTCAAGGCACCGCGCGTGATCCCGGGCATGCTGCACGGCGCGATCCTGCAGGTCGTCTCCGGGCTGGCACTGGTCGGCCTGAACGAGGCGAACGACGCGGACATGAACCACATGAAGGTGGGCATCAAGCTCGTCGTCGCGATCGTGATCCTCGTCCTCGCCGTCCTCGGACTGCGCGCGGCGAAGGCGGAGCCCGCGGCCCCGACCGGTGGGGCGGCCGTCGCCACCGCGAACTCCACCGCGACCCTCGCGCACGCGATCGGGATCCTCGCCGTCGTCAACGTGATCATCGCGGTCGTCTGGTAGTCACGTCTTCACGCAGGGCACGCAGGGGCCGCATCCGGAAATCCGGGTGCGGCCCCTGTCGTTGGGCGGCAGCGGGTTTCAGTCCCAGATGCCCGCCTGCTCCAGGTGCGTCAGCAGGCGTTGCGCTCCATCGGCGAAATGCGCGCGGGTCACCGCGCCCGCCTCCTCCGCATCGCCCGCCGCCAGTGCGGCGATCAACCGGCCGTGGCTGGCGACCGCGGCCGCGCCCCACTGCGGGTCCGCGGAATACAGGTGCGCGGGGGTGTAGCGCAGCGCGTTCAGCAGGAACCACGACAGCTTGTGCGCCCCGGCCAGCCGGTTGAGGATCCGGTGGAAGGAGAACTCCAGGTCCTCGATCCGGTCGGTGTCCCCGGCGGCGACGGCCCGGGCCAACAGGTCCCTCGCCTCCCGCATCTCGGCCAGGACCGCGGGCGTCACCTGGGGTGCCGCGCGGATCGTGAGCCGTTCCGCGACCTGACCCTGCAGCCAGAACAGGTCGTGTACGTCGGCCCGGGTCAGCGGGGCCACCACGTAGCCGCGGTGCGGCACCAACTCGACGAGCCCCTCCCCGCGCAGCGTCAGCAGCGCCTCCCGCACCGGCGTGACGCTAACGCCGAGTTCGGCCGCGGTCTCGTCGAGCCGGATGAAGTCCCCGGGCCGCACCCCGCCCGACATGATGACGCCGCGCACGTGCGCCGCGACGTCGTCGGACAGTTGGGGCCTGCGGCGCAGTGCGCGGCCGTCGGCCTTGCGGGTGGTGGTCATGTGCTGCTCCTCGTCACGGCAGTTCAGCATAGGGGCAGCGGTGCGCGCCGCCTCCGAACGCTCAGAGCCCGTATGTCTTGCCGATGATGTCGCGCTGAATCTCGCTGGTGCCGCCGAAGATCGTCGAGACGAGGGTCGCGCGGACGTGCTTCTCCATGTCGAACTCGGTGGCGTAGCCGTAGCCGCCCATCATCTGCATGCCCTCGAGCGCGACCCGCTTCGCGGTCTCGGTGGCCTTCAGTTTGGCCATCGACGCCTCCCGCGCCAGCATCTTGTCCGGATGGGCGTCGGCGGCGCGGGCGACGCTGTAGACGAGCAGCTTGGTGCACTCGATCTCGGTGGCCAGGTCCGCGATCCGGTGCCGCAACGCCTGGAAGGTGCCGATCGGCCGACCGAACTGGGTGCGCTGCGTGACGAACGCGAGGGTGTCCTCGAAGGCGCGCTCCGCGGTGCCGAGGATCATCGCGGACAGGATCAGCCGCTCGAAGTTCAACCCCGTCATCAGCTGCCGCCAGCCGTTGCCGACCTCGCCGACGACGGCGTCCTCCGGGAGCACACAGTCGGTGAAGTAGAGGTCGTTGGTCTCCTTGTGGCCGCCCATCAGTTCGATGCCGCTGATCTTCAGGCCGGGGGTCGTCACCGGCACGTGGAACATCGTCATCCCCTCGTGCTTGCTCTCGCCACGCGAGGTGCGGGCAACGAGCAGGATGTTCTCGGAGATGTGCGCGTTCGAACACCACGTCTTCTGGCCGTTGATCACCCACCCGTCGGAGGTCTTCTCCGCCTTGGTGCTCAGGTTGCCGACATCGGATCCGGCCTCCGGCTCGGACATCGAGATCGACTGCGACACACCGCGAACGATGCCGCGCAGCACGGTCTCCTTCTGCTCGGGGGTGCCGAACTTCGCGTAGGCGCCGCCGGTGATGAGGGTCGGTCCGATCGCACCGATCGGGGCCATTCCGCGCGCGGTCTCCTCCAGCAGGATGCACATGTCGACCATCGTCGCGTCGGATCCGCCGTACTCCTCCGGGACGGTGAGGCCCAGCCAGCCGAGGTCGGCCATCTTCCCGTAGATCTCGGGGCTGTGACTCGCCCTGCCGTGGTCGGTGAGGCGGTCCCGCATCTCCCTGGTGCCCGCCTCCCGCTTGCAGAAGTCGGCGACGGTCTGGGCGAACGCCCGCTGCTCGGTGCTGAAATCGACGCTCATCGGTGATGCTCCGATCGGAAGTGGCGGATCGCGGCGGGAGCATTGCCCGCCGCGGGGGTACGGCCTACTGTGATGCCGACAACAGTACGACAAATCAAATATATGTGATGTGATCTTGGTTCGGAAGGGTCCGGGTAGGCAAGGATCGAATCAGGACCCACCCCGAACGACGCCATGCGACCGATCTGCCGCGCCAACCGACGGAGGAACGCCCCATGTCCCAGCGCACCGACCACACGCCGAGCGACGCGCAGGCGCCCACCACGTCCGGCACCTTCGCCTCGCTCGACCCGCGCACCGGCGCCGTGCTGGCCGAATACCCGGTGCACGACGCCGAGCACGTCGCCGCCGCGGTCGCCCGCGCCCGCGATGCCGCGATCTGGTGGGCCGACCTCGGCTTCGACGGGCGCAAAAAGTGGCTGCAGAAGTGGAAGTCCGCGATCGCCTCGGACGCCCGCTCGCTGGCCGCGGTGATCTCCGCCGAGACCGGCAAGCCGATCGACGACGCGATCCTTGAGATCATGCTGGCCGTCGAGCATCTGGACTGGGCATCGAAGAACGCGGGGAAGGTCCTTAAGCGTCGCAAGGTGCCGTCGGGGATGGTCAGCGCCAATCAGGAATCCACCCTGGGGTACGAACCGTACGGCGTGGTTGGCGTGATCGGCCCGTGGAACTACCCGATCTACACGCCGATGGGGTCGATCTCCTACGCACTCGCGGCGGGCAACGCGATCGTGTTCAAGCCGAGCGAGCTCACCCCCGGCGTCGCCGTGTGGCTGGCCGACAAGTGGAACTCGCTCGTACCGAATCAGCCGGTGCTGCAGGTGGTCACCGGCCTCGGCGCGACCGGGGGCGCGCTCGTCGCGGCCGGCGTCGACAAGGTGGCGTTCACCGGCTCCGGCCCCACCGCGCGCAAGGTGATGGAGGCGTGCGCGAAGACGCTCACCCCGCTCGTCGCGGAGTGCGGCGGCAAGGACGCGATGCTCGTCGCGGCGGACGCCGACCTCGACGCCGCCGTGGACTTCGCGGTCTTCGGCGGGATGGGCAACGCGGGCCAGACCTGCGCCGGGGTGGAACGGATCTTCGTTGCCGACGAGGTGTACGACCCGTTCGTTCGGAAGCTGACCGAGCAGGCATCGCGGCTGCGCACGGGTGGTGGTTCCGGCGACTCCTACGGGCCGATGACCCTGGACCGGCAGAACGAGGTGGTGCGCGGGCAGGTCGAGGACGCACTCGACAGGGGAGCGCGGGCCGTGCTCGGCGGCCGGGAGTCGGTGCGCCACCCCTACATCGAGCCGGTGATCCTCGGCGACGTCCCCGAGGACAGCACCGCGATGACCGAGGAGACGTTCGGGCCGATCGTCGCGGTGAACCGGATGCGCGACCTTGAGGACGGCGTCGACAAGGCGAACCGGTCGAGCTATGGGCTGGGGGCGTCGATCTTCAGTAAGGACCGGGCGAAGGCCCTCGCCGCCGCGGAGCGGTTGCGGACCGGGATGGTGTCGATCAACTCGGTGCTCGGGTTCGCGGGCGTCCCGTCACTGCCATTCGGCGGTGTCGGCGAGTCCGGGTTCGGGCGGATCCACGGCGCGGACGGGCTGCGCGAGTTCTCCCGCCCCAAGGCGGTGACCCGGCAGAAGTTCCGGGCCCCGCTCAACCTGCTGACGATGGAGCGTAAGGGCCGCGACATGAAGATCGCGGAGTGGCTGCTGCGCACCATGCACGGACGGGGCTGACGCCATGCTCCTCATCGACGGAGGCAAGGCGCCGCGCGGTCGCCACGGCTGGCTGCGCCGCATCGAGACCCTCGACCCGGTCCGCGACCATCAGCATATCCACCGGATCACCGCGGGCTTCGAGTTCCCCTGGGACTACACCCGGGCGCTCGAGTTCGCGCTGTTCCGCACCTACTGCGTGCCGTCCATCTCCGAACTGCTCAAGCGCACAGGCGAGTTCGAGACCCGGCCGCAGAAGCGGTACGACGACACCTCGCTGCTGATGGCGGAGCTGCTCGAGCACGGCTACGACTCGCCGCGCGGCAAGGAGTCGCTGCGGGTGGTCAACCGGATGCACGGCAAGTACGAGATCTCGAACGACGACATGCGGTATGTGCTGTCCACCTTCGTCTACGAGCCGCTGGACTGGATCGAACGGTACGGCTGGCGGCCGCTGCATCCGCACGAACGGCTCGCCGCGTTCCACTTCTACCGGGAGGTGGGGGTGAGGATGGGGATTCGGGACATCCCCGACGACTTCCAGGAGTTCCACCGGTTCAAGGCGGCGTACGAGCGGCTGCACTTCCGGAACACGCCCGAGGTCCACGCCGTCGGGGTGTACACCCGGGACCTGTTCTGCTCGTGGTTCCCGGCCGCGGTGCGGCCCGCGGTCTCCGTCGGGGTCACCGCGATGCTCGACCCGATGATGCTCTCGGCGTTCGGTTTCCGGGCCGCGCCGTCGTGGATGCGGCCGGTGGCAGATCGGGCGCTCGGCGTCCGCGCCCACGCCTTGCGGTACTTCCCGCGCCGCGCTGAGTCGGCGAGCGCGCGGGACCCCCGCAACCGCACCTACCCCGGCTATCCGGAGGGGTACCGGCCGAGCGAACTCGGCGCGGAGCCGCTGACCCGCCCGTGAGTCCTTTTGGCCCCGTTGCGGACCAAAAGGACTCACGGGCGGCGGAGCCGCGTGCTCAGCTGTACAGCACCGCCAGCATCAGCGCCTGCATTCGGCCGCGGGCGAGCGGGCCGGTGTCGAACCGCATCAGCCTGCCGATGTCGAGGGTCTGGCCGAGCGCGGCATGGACGAGGAACCGCGCCTCGGCCGCAGGCAGGTCGGGGCGGGCCGCGGCGAGCAGGGTCACCCACTCCTCGATGTGCAGGCGCTGGACGTTGCGGAGGTCGGTGCGCTCGGCGGCGGGCAGATTCCCGATCTCCGCGAAGTACACGGTCAGCACCTCGGGGCGGGCGAACGCGAGGTCGATGTACGCCGCGACCAGGCGCCGCACCGCAGCGGCAGGCTCGGCGGATTCGGCCAGCGCGGCCCGGGTGGCCGTCGCGAGGCGGTCCGCGGCCCGGTAGAACGCGGCGGCGAGCAGGTCGGCCTTGCTGGGAAAGTGCCGGTACACGCTGGACGCGGTGATCCCGGCCGCGGCGCCGATCTCCTCGATGCTCGACTCCGGATAGCCGCGGAGGTTGAAGATCCGCATCGCCTCGGTCAGCAGCAGTTCGCGGGTCGAGGTGACGGGCAATCCGCGGGCGGACGGGTCGTCGAGCGTCGTCGCGGCCGGGGTCGCGCGCGTCAGGTCGGCGCGCAGCACCGCCCACGCGGCGGCGCGCAGCAGCTTCTCGATCCGGCGGGTGGCCAGCGCCGCCCGGTGCGCGGTGATGCTGCCGATCACGCTGAGCGCGGACGCCGCGAGGACCGCGGCGTCCGTCGGGGCGAGCTCGGGGCGCAGGTCCCGCAGCGGCCGGTTGACCTGCTCGTTGAGGGCCGCGAAGTCGTCGCGCATCGCGGCGCGGTCGTCGGGTTGCAGGTAGCGGCCCTCCCAGCGGTACAGGCCGCCGGTGCGCCGGTTCCGGGTGGTGGTGGTCACCAGCGCCCGCACGATCGCATCGAGTCGGCGCTCGGCATCCGCATCCGCGGTGGCGGTCACCGCCTCCTCCGCCGCCGCGCGCAGTGACCCGACGGTGCTCTGCGCGGCCTGCACGAGCAGGGCGTACTTGTTGGGGAAGTGACGGTACAGCGCCGGTCCGGAGATGCCGAGCGCCGCGGCGATGTCGTCGACCCCGACGGCGTGATAGCCCCGATCGCTGAAGGCTTCCGCGGCGACAAGGGCGATCTGGGCCTTGCGGTTCTTCGGTCGCTTGCGGGGTGCCGGCGGCTCCGGAACCGACCGACGGCGGGTCGACTGGGTCATCGGGCCTCCTGAACTGTTCGACGGAAATGGTATCCGAGCGCCGGCCCCGAACCGGAACCCGCGAGGTGGTCCGGTGCCCGGGGTGGCGGCAGCGAGGGGCGGGCGAAAATTCTGCTCCGATAGTGGATTTGGTCTTGACAGTACGCGAACCGTGCATGAAAGTTAACGCAAATTCGCCACCGCGCCGGTCCGGAGGGGTGGCGAGGATCCGGGTCTTGTCGAAGGCGGGGAGCCGATGACGCACATGATCAGTCGTGCCAACACAATCACGGAACAGGCTGTCGCCTTGCCGGATTCGCAGATCTCGGCGGTCCGGCGATGACCGACGTCGAAGCGGAGCGGGTCGAGGGACTGCTGGTCGACCTCGCGGACGGGATCCTGCGCGTCACGATCGCGCGTCCCGACCGGATGAACGCCCTCGACATCGACTCGATGCGCGCCCTCGGCGACCTGCTGGAGGGCCGCGCGCGCGAGCGTGACGTGCGGGTGGTGGTGCTGGCGGGCGAGGGCGGCGCGTTCTGCACCGGCGCCGACCTGATCGCCGCCTCGTCCGGGCCCGGCACCGACCCGCGGGTGGTGATGGACACCGCGAACCGGGTGATCCGGGCGATCCTCACGCTGCCGTCGCCGGTGCTCGCGCGGGTCGACGGCGCGGCGGCCGGGGTCGGGGCCTCCCTCGCGTTGGCCGCCGACCTGACCTACGCCGCGCCGTCCGCCTACTTTCTGCTCGCGTTCGTCAACGTCGGCCTGATGCCGGACGGCGGATCCAGCCTGCTGGTGCCCGCCGCGGTCGGACGCGCACGGGCGGCGGAGATGGCGCTGCTCGGCGAGCGGCTCGGCGCGGTCGACGCGCACGCCGCCGGGCTGATCACCCGGGTGCTGCCGCCCGACGACCTTGCCGCGCACGTCGACGCGGTCGCGGCGACGCTGGCCGCCGGTCCCCGCAGGGCGATCGAGCTGACCAAGCGGTCGCTGACCGCGGCGACCCTCGACCGGGTCGAGGAGGCCCTCGCGCGGGAGACCGAGGGGCAGGCCGAGCTGCTCGGATCCGCGGACTTCCGGGAGGGGGCCGCCGCGATGCTGGCCCGCCGACGCCCCCGGTTCGGTTCGTGAGTCGCGCGGCGTGTCGCGGTGGACACCATGTCCGATTCTGCGAATAGTAGTTAACAAAATGGCCCACAGGGGGCCGCTGGCTTGCCATAATCAACCGCAACCGGAGAGGCGCGTACACCGTGCCACACAGTCTCCGTGACAGGGAAGGGCTTGTCGAACGATGTCACCCGATCTCCTCACTCAGCCCCTGCGGTCCCGCAGGAACCACTGGAACAACCAGGTCGCCACGCACGCGATGATGCGGCCCGACGCGGTAGCGCTGCGCTTTCAGGGCGCCGACACCACCTGGGCGGGTCTGCACCGCCGATCCGAGTCGTTCGCGGATGCGCTGGCCCGCCGCGGCGTCGGGTTCGGCGACCGGGTGCTGATCGTCATGCTCAACCGCCCCGAATTTCTTGAGGTGGTGCTCGCGGTCAACGCGCTCGGTGCGATCGCGGTTCCGGTCAACTTTCGGCTCACCCCGCCGGAGATGGCGTACCTCGTCACCGACAGCGGCGCCACCGTCGTCGTCACCGACACCCCGCTCGCCCCACTGGTTTCCGCGGTCCGGCAACAGGTTCCGGAGCTGGCCACCTGCGTCGTCGTCGGGGAGGAGGCACCCGACGCGGCGGAGGGATACGAGCGGCTCGTCGCCGAGGACGGCGCCCCGCACCCGGCGGTCGACCTGCCGGAGGACATTCCGGCGCTGATCATGTACACCTCCGGCACGACCGGCAGCCCAAAGGGTGCGGTCCTGTCCCACACCAACATGCAGGCCCAGGCGCAGACCTGCATCCGCGCGCTGCGCATGCACGGCGCGGGCGACGTCGGGTTCTGTGCGTCGCCGATGTTCCACATCGCCGCGCTCGGCAGCATGGCGCCGAGCCTGCAGCTCGGCATCCCCACCGTCATCCATCCGCTCGGCGCCTTCAACCCGACCGAGCTGCTCGACGTGTGGGAGGCGGAGCGGGTCACCACCGCGTTCCTGGTTCCGGTGCAGTGGCAGGCGGTGTGCGCGGAACCGACCGTGCGGCAACGTGATCTGGCGCTACGAGTGATCAGCTGGGGTGCCGCGCCCGCGTCGGACGTGGTGCTGCGGGCGATGTCCGAGACCTTCCCGGACGCGCTCAACGTCGCGGTGTTCGGGCAGACCGAGATGTCCCCGATCACCTGCGTCCTCGACGGCGAGGATGCGCTGCGCAAGCTCGGCTCGGTGGGCACCGTGATCCCGACCATTCAGGCCAGGATCGTCGACGACGAGATGAACGACGTGCCCGTCGGTGCGGTCGGCGAGATCGTCTACCGCGGACCGACGATGATGAGCGGCTACTGGAACAAGCAGGCGGAGACCGCCGACGCCTTCGCGGGCGGGTGGTTCCACTCCGGGGACCTGGTGCGCCAGGACGAGGAGGGATTCGTCTACGTCGTCGACCGCAAGAAGGACATGATCATTTCCGGCGGCGAGAACATCTACTGCGCCGAGGTGGAGAACGCCCTCTTCGGACACCCGAAGGTATTGGAGGCGGCGGTGATCGGTCGCTCCGATGCCCGGTGGGGGGAGGTGCCGGTCGCGGTGGTCGCGCTCAAGGATCCCGCGGCGGCCGAGCTCACCCTCGACGAACTCGCCAGCTACCTCGACGACGTGCTCGCCAGGTACAAGCATCCCAAGGAACTCGTGATCGTGGAGGCGTTGCCGCGCAATGCGAGCGGGAAGGTCGTCAAGGGCGAGCTCCGCAAGGAACACGGCTCGCTGACCGTGCGCGCCAGCTGAGCCGGGCGCACGGATCGGTGCCGCGGTGAGCAGGGGCCGCGGCACCGACGGGGGTCTCGATCAGGCGGGTGACGGGAGAACAGGCATGGGGGGAGTGCTCGGGTGACATACGAGTTGCCGACGGCCAAGGGACCGGTGCGCGACGTCGCCAGCCAGGGCGGCTACCTGATCGGATTCGCGGTCCTCTCGATCGTCGCGCTGTTCCGGGCGATCCTGGCTCGCAGGCTGTCCCTGCAGGAGACGGTCACCCAGACGCTGTTCATCGGCCGGGTCAGCACCGGGCCGTCGCTGCTGCTGATGATCCCGATCGGGGTGTTCATCGCGGTGTCCGTCGGGGAACTGGCGGGCCGGATCGGCGCGGGCGGCTACTCCGGCGCGGTCGTCGCGTTCATCATCGTCGGGCAGGCCGCCGCCCTCGTGTGCGCGCTGATGATGGCGGGCGTCGCCGGGTCCGCGATCTGCACCGACCTCGGGTCGCGGAAGATCCGGGAGGAAATCGACGCGCTGGAGGTCATGGGCATCGACGCGGTCGAGCGCCTCGTCGCCCCGCGTCTGGTCGCCGCGGTCGTCGTCTCGCTTGCCCTGTGCGCGATGGTCACCTTCGGCGGTGTCCTCGCCTGCTACCTGTATCACATTTACGTGCAACACCTTCCGGCCGGAACGTTCATGTCGACGTTCAGCCAGTACGGCCGGATGTCGGACTTCGTGATGGCCCTCGTCAAGGCCGCCGTCTTCGGTCTCACCTCCACCCTGGTCGCCACCTTCAAGGGCCTGCACACCAAGGGCGGACCGCGGGGCGTCGCGGACGCCGTCAACGAGGCCGTCGTCATCGCGTTCGCCCTGGTCTTCATCGTCAATACCGCGCTGTCCGCGCTGTACACCGTGATCGTGCCCGCGGTCGGGGCGTACTGATGGTCGGCATCGATGTCCGGCACCGCATCTCCAGGGCCGGGGCGCCCGCCCGCGCCGTGTACGGCGGCCTCGCCGACGTCGGACGACACGTCACCTTCTACGGCCGGGCGCTCGCCTCGATGCCGTTCGCGCTGATCCGCTATCGCAAACACGTGCTCGCCCAGATCAGCGAGGTCAGTTTCGGCACCAACTCGCTGTTGTCCGGCGGCGGCACCATCGGCATCGTGTTCGCGATGTCGCTGGCCGCGGCGATGATGCTCGGCGTCGAAACCCAGCGCGGCCTCGAACTCGTCGGCATGACCACGATGTCGGGGATGCTGTCGGCGATCGCGAACACCCGCGAACTCGCGCCGGTCGTCGTCGCGATCGCGCTCGCCGCCAAGGTCGGGACCGGCTTCACCGCCCAGATCGGCGCGATGCGGATCTCCGACGAGATCGACGCGCTCGACGCGATGGCGATCCGGTCCATCCCGTTCCTCGCGGGCACCCGGGTGCTCGCCGCGATGGTGTGCGTGCTCCCGATCTTCATGATCGGCCTGCTCGCCAGCTACCTGTCGACCCGGCTGGTGATCGTGTTCTTCGGCGGTGCGTCGGCGGGCACCTACGACTACTTCTTCCACCTCGCGCTGTCCCCGCAGGACCTGCTCTACGCGGCGCTGAAGGCGATCGTGTTCGCTGCGGTGGTCTCCCTGGTGCACTGCGCATACGGCTACTACGCCGCGGGCGGGCCCGCCGGGGTCGGGCAGGCCGCCGGCCGGGCCCTGCGCACCGCGATCCTCGCGATCGGCGTCCTCGACGTGCTGCTCACGTTCGCCCTGTGGGGTCTGGTCCCCGAGATCCCCGGGCTGGGGATCTGAGATGGACCAGTACACCGGACGCTCCCGGGCCAGGCTCGCGCTACGCGGGCTGATCGCTGTCCTCGTCGGGGTCGCCGTCGCGGTCCTGATGGTGATGCGCGGATCCGGTGGCCTGCAGCGCAACCCGGAGGTGACCGTCGCGATCCCGGCATCCGCCGGGCTGATCACCGGCGAGGCACCGGTCCGCTACAGCGGCGTGAACGTCGGCCGCATCTCCGGCATCGACTCCGGCACCGAGTCGTCGGTGGTGAGCCTGCAGATCGACGCGACCGCGATCGACCAGATTCCGGCCACCGTTGCGGTCCGGGTGGTGCCGCGCACCTTCTTCGGGGACATCTTCATTGACCTCGTCGACCCCCCGGACGCCGCGGCAGCGCCGCCGCTCGCGGACGGTGCCCGGCTGACCATCGACCAGGGGCCCGACGCGGTCGCGCTGTACGGGGTGTACACCAAGATGGTGGCCGTCCTCGACCACATGCAGCCGCAGAAGCTGCAGACCGCGCTCACCGCGCTCGGCCACGCCCTCGACGGCCGGGGCGAGCAGATCGGCGGGATCGTCGACCGCCTCGCCGCGGTGTCCCCGACCCTCACCCCGGCGGCGCAGCAGTTCCTCGACGCGACACCGGAGTTCCGGACGGTGGTCGGGGCCCTCGATGCGGCGACCCCGGACGTGCTCGCCACGCTGACGGCCGCGACCGCGGTGTCCCGGACCCTGGTCGACCACGCCCCCGCGGTGGGGTCGATGTTCGGTGCGGCAGCGGGCTTCGCCGCCGTCGCCGCGGGCTTCCTCGGCGGGCAGCAGCAGGCGATCACGACGGTGGTGGACTCGGCGGGCACCATCCTCGCGACGACCGCCGCGCGGTCCGACGGCCTGCGCGAGACGCTCGCCCGCGCCAACACCTTCGGTGCGGCCGGTGCCCGGGTGTTCGCGTCCGGCAAGTTCGACATCACCGCGGTCCCCACCTTCGCCGGCCCGATGCCGTACACCGGCGCCGACTGCCCGACCTACGGCGACATGAGCGGCGCGTACTGCAGCGGTGCCCCCGCACCGCAGGCCCCGGTCGCGGCGGCCTCGCCCGCCGCGCCGACCCCCACCGCGGCTGGTGTCGCGGGCACCGCCAGGGAGAACCCGGTGCTGGGCCTGCTCGAATCCGAACTCCGTGAGGCGCGGCCCGGGGGCCTCCCCGGAATGCCTGGCGCCCAGCCGAACCCGGCGACCGTGATGATGCTGGGCCCGCTGGTACGGGGGAACGAGGTGAGTGTCCGATGAGGCTCGGCTGGGTCCCGGTCGTGAAGGTGACCGGCTTCTGCGCCACCGGAATCGCCTGCGGGCTGCTCGTCGCGAACACCCTGCAGGTGCCGGTCCGCGGCGACTCCGAGCGCTACACCGTCGAGTTCACCGACGTCGAGGGCCTCACCCCGGGCAATCCGGTCACGATGGCCGGGGTGCGCATCGGGCGGGTCGAGGACATCGCGTTCGCCGACGCGGGCGGGGGCACCAGCAAGGCGGTGGTGCGGATCGAGGTGCAGGCCGACCATCCGCTGACCACCGACGTCACCGCCGCCGTCCGCTACGGCGACATGCTCGGCGCCCGCTATGTGGCGCTGTCGAACCCGAGGGGCCCCGCGCAGGTCGCCGCGTCGGGGTCCGGGACGCGGACCCTCGACCCGGGGTCGACGATTCCGGTGCAGCGGACCACCCCGCCGATCGACCTCACCGCGATGATGAACGGGTTCCGCCCGCTGTTCGACGCGTTGGCACCGGACCAGGTCAACGAGCTCACCCGCGGCTTCGTCGAGACGTTCGGCGGTCAGGGACGGACGGTGGCGACGCTGCTCACCCAGATCGGCGACCTGAGCACCGGCCTCGCGGACCGGCGGGACGTGATGGAACAGTTGGCGCACAACATGACCGCCCTGCTCGGTGCCGTCGACGCCCGCGCACCCCAGCTCGAGCAGCTGGTCACCGGCCTCGACGCCCTCAGTGGCGCCGTCGTCGGCAACAACGACCAGCTGGTCACCCTGCTCGGGGACGGCAACCGTGCGGTCGCCCAGCTGGCGGAGGCGATGGCCCGGTCGAACGGGGCGTTCGGCAGGTCGGTGATGGACCTGAAGACGTTGACGGACACCTGGATCGGGTCCACCGCCGAGTTCGACGCGTTCGTCGCGAAGATGCCGGAGTTCGCGGACACGGTGAACCGGATCGGGAGCTACGGCGGCTTCGTCAATCTGTATCTGTGCAACTTCACGTTGGAGGCGGGGGACGTGGACGCCAACATTTTCGGGACCGCACACTCGGAAGTCTGCCAATGATGTTCCTGGTCAAGGTGATCGACACCGTCGTCGGTGTGGCACTGTTCCTGTTCAAGGGCGATCGCCGCAACAGCGCGACCCCGATGGCGCTCGGCGTCCTCGGCATCGTCGTGCTCGTCGCCGGACTGTTCGTCGCGGTCGGCGCCCCACGGGTGTGGTACCAGCACCGGACCCAGCCGTACGTCGCCGAACTCGCCAACGCGAGCGGACTGTCCGGCGGGGACCCGGTGTACGTGGCCGGGGTGCCCGCGGGCCGGGTCGAGGCCATCGAGCTGGCCGACGATCACGTGCGGGTCGACTTTCGGCTCGACAGCGGGCAGCCGGTCGGCAACCAGTCCACCGCGACCGTGCGGCTCAAGACCGTCCTCGGCAAGCGGTACCTGGAGGTGGTGCCCGCCGGCGTCGACGACGGCCGGAACCTCATCCCGCTGGCCCGGACGACGGTGCCGTACAGCCTCGACGACGTCAGCCGGGACGCCACCGCCGCGGCCGACGGGCTGGACCTCGACGCGATGCGGGCGATGCTGACCACCCTGTCGCAGGTGCTGCCCGAGGACTCCGACCAGGTCGGCCGGGCGTTGACCGGGATCAGCGCCGCCTCCGCCGCGTTCGCCGACAATGGCGAGCAGATCGACCAGCTGCTGACGATGTCGCGGTCCCTGTCGGATCTGCTGGTGCGGCAGAGTGATTCGGTCGCGAACACCGCCGCGAACGCACAGACGATTGCGTCGATCCTCGCCGTGCGCAAGCAGGCGCTGACCGACCTGGTCGACAACCTCGGCGCGATCCTCGCGACCCTGTCCGCGACGATGACCGAGCACGAGGACGAGTTCGGCCCGATGGTCGCGAACCTCGTCGCGGTCACCGACACGCTGAAGGCCAACGCGGCCAACATCGACCAGATGCTGGTGAAGCTGCCGACCGCGCTGCGCGGCGCCACCGACGCGACCGGCAACGGTGCCTGGACGGACGTCAACGCCCCGGCAGCGGTGCTCCCGGACAACCTGCTGTGCGCGATCGGCGTCATGCAGGGGTGCCGATGAGCGGCCCGCCGACCACCCGACCGCGCCGCGGGCGGTGGGCGAGCGCCGCGACCGCGCTGGTCCTTGTCGTCGCGGTGTCCGTCGCCGGCTGGTTCGTCTTCGCGGGCACCGACCGGTCGATGACGGTGACCGCCCACTTCGCGTACGCGGGCGGCATCTACCCGGGCAGCACGGTGACCGTGCTCGGCGTCCCGGTCGGCACGGTCACCGAGGTGACCCCCGACGGGGCGACGGTGCGGGTGACGATGACGATGCCCGACGACGTCGTCCTGCCCGCCGACGCGGGCGCCTACGTGCTCAACCCGTCGGTGATCAGCGACCGGCACATCGAACTCGGCCCCACCTACCGGGGCGGCCCGACCCTCGCGGACGGGGCCGACATTCCGCCCGAACGCAGCCACGCCCCGATCGACTTCGACGGGCTGATGGGCAGCCTGAGCACGCTGACCGAGGCGCTCGCCGCGGACGGGACCACCGGCGACCTGCTCACCCGGGCCGCCGACGGCTGGCGCGGCCGCGGCGAGCAGTTCAACGCGGCGATCCGCAACCTGAGCTCCGCGACCGGGGTGGTCGGCGCCAGCGCCGAGGACGTCACCGCGCTGGTGTCGAACCTGAACGCGCTGATCGGTGCGCTCGACGCCAGGCAGGTGAGCATCGACACGCTGGTGTCCGATCTCGGCGCGGTCGGCGACGAGTGGGCCGCGCACGGGATCGACCTGACCGGGCCGCTGCAGGACCTGCGGGTGGTGCTCGACCAGGTGAACACCTTCATGACCGAGCACGGCGACGACGTCGGCACGGTCGCCGAGAACGTCCGCGTCCTCGGCGACGCCCTGGCCACGAACACCGCCGGCCTCGCCGCGTTCATGGACCTGGTTCCGCTGCTGATGCAGAACCTGTCGCGGGGCGTCGACGAGAACAACCGCGGCCGGATCCGGTTGAACGTCTCCACCTCCCTCACCCAGTTCGCGGTCGCGAAACCCCTGTGCGAGGCCTACCCGCTGCCGCTGTGCACGGGTGCCGGGTTCACCAACCCGATCTCGTTCCCGATCAGCGCCTCCGACCCGCTCGGCATCGTGTCCGCGGTCACCGGTGGCGCCCAGCCGAAGGGGAACTGATGCGCGGCACCACGATTCGACTTGCCCTGCTGTCCCCCGCGGTCGCGCTCACCGTGACCGGGTGCGCGGTCGGGATGCAGGATCTGCCGCTCGGCCGCACCGCCGACGGACCCGACTACGCGGTGACGCTGCAGCTGGCCACCGCGGAGGGGTTGCTGCCCGGCGCCGACGTGCGGACCGGGCAGCGGGTGATCGGGCGGGTGCAGCGGCTCGCCACCGACAGCGTCGGGGCCACCGCGCGGCTCAGCCTCGAACAGCAGACGCAACTCCCGGACAACGTGCTCGCGGCGGTGGAACTGCCGTCGGCGCTCGGCAGCCCGTTCATCCGGCTGACCCCGCCGCCCGACCCGTCGCCGCGGCAGCTGCAGGGCGGCGACGTGATCGCCGAATCCGCAACGACGATCGGACCGCAGGTGGAGAGCGCGCTCGCCACGCTCGGCACGATCGTGACGGGCAGCGGCCTCGGCCAGCTGCAGACCGTCGTCGACGAACTGAACACCGCGTTCGCCGGACGATCCGGCGAGGTGCGCGGGCTGATGGACACGATGACCACGCTGATGGCCACCGCCACCGCCAACCGCGACGACTTCGACACCGCGATCGACACGGCGGCGCGGATCTCCCGGCAGCTGGCCGGGCAGCAGGCCACCGTCGACGGCTTCCTCGACACGATGCCCGAGGCGGTCCGCGTCCTGACCGCGCAACGCGACAGCATCGCCTCGCTGATGGAGTCGACGACCCGGCTGGCGGCGACCGCGGGCACCGTCAGCTCCGGCGCCGACCTCGGCGGCATGCTCACCGACGCGTCAACGGTGATCGCGACGCTCACCTCGTTCAACGCCGAGATCGGGCAGACCCTCGGCAACATGAACGCCTTCCTCGACAACTTCACCCGGTCGGTGCACGGCGACTACCTCAACTTCGACGGCGCCCTGCTGATCCCGGAGGGCATCGAGACGCTGCTGACCGGGGGCACGCCGCCCGGCGCTGCGACGGCGCCGCCGGTCGACCTGGCCACGCTGTTGGGCGGGGGTGCCCGATGAGACGGCTGGTCCTGGTGCAGCTGATCCTGTTCGCGGTGGTGTCCGCGATCGTGATCCCGTTCGGCATCAACTACGTGATCGGGCCGCAGGCGTTCGGCACTCCGGTCCGGGTGTACTCCGAGATGACCGATGCGCGGGGGCTGACCGCCGGGACCGCGGTCACCTACCGCGGCGTCGCGGTCGGCCGGGTGTCCGGGGTGCGGCTGGACCCCGACGTCCGCGGCGCCCGCGTCGACTTCGAACTCGACCCGGGCACCCGGATCCCGGTCGACAGCGTCGCCCGGGTCGGGATGGGCACCGCGGCGGGCATCCAGAACGTCGACATCTTCCCGTCCACCGCGGACGGCCCGTACCTGCGCGACGGTGACCGGCTGGCGGCGCCCGAGGACGAGCAGCCGGTGCAGATGGGGGAGCTGATGACCCAGGCCTCCCACCTGCTCACCGGCATCGACCCGCAAGCCGTCAGCGACATCGGGACCGAGCTCGGCGCCTCGTTCGACGGGTTGGGGCCCGCGATGGCGAGCCTGATCGACACCGGCGACACCCTGACCGCCGCGCTGCACGAGCAGGCGCCGATGCTGACGTCGCTGCTGACCCGGACCACGGAGCTGGTGACGACGATGGCGGAGCGGCCCGACTCGTTCGTGCGGGGGATGGGCGCCGCCCGCACCTTCACCGAGCAACTCGACAGCAACGCGCCGGTGCTGGTGTATCTCGCGGACACCTCCCCGGCCGCGCTCACCCGCGCGCGGGAGCTGTTCGACCGATACCACGACACGTTCGGTGCGGTCCTGGCGAATCTGGTGACGGTCGCGCCGGTGATCTCCGACCGGGACGCCGCCCTCGCGGCAGGCCTGACCGACATCCCGCGGGGGCTGGGCAAGCTTGAGTCGATCGTCGTCGGCGACCGCGCCAACTTCGCGTTGGTCGGCACGCAGGGGCAGGTGTGCAACTACGACACGGTGCGGCGGGCGGTCGGGGACGTCGCCCCGACCCAGCCGAACCTGACGTACTACTGCCCGCCCGGGCAGAACATCGCGCAGCGCGGATCCCGCAACGCGCCGCGCCCGAACGACCTCGGCCTGCAGAATGCGACGACGCCGGGAACACCGATCGGGCCGCCCGTTGTCGCGGACCCGATCCTGATCCCGACCGGAACGCAGGCACTCGACTACTGGACAGCACTGTTGGAGGATCTCGGCGATGGCGAACGATGACAGCTCGGTTCTGACCGTGGACGGCGTCGACACCGAGACGCGGCCCGCCCCGCCGCGGCCGGAGCGGGCCGCGCGGTGGCGCAGGCCCGGGGTCGCCGTTGCCGCGCTGCTCGTCGCCGCGCTGCTCGCCGTCGCCACGACCCTGCTGATCCAGGTGCTCCGGGACCGCAACCTGGACGTGTTGCGCACCGAGGCCATCGACACCGCCCGCGACTACTCCGTCGCGCTGTCGTCGTTCGACTTCGAGAACCTCGACGCCAACCGGGACGCGATCACCGCGCAGTCGACGCAGGCGTTCGCGGACAAGTACGCGGACATGGTCGACGCGTTGCGGCAGATCGTCACCGACGGCAAGGGCAAGGCGACCGCCACCGCCGCCCACGTCGGCGTCGAGTCGCTGGACGCGGACCGCGCGGTGGTCCTGGTGTTCGTCGACCAGCACGCAACCAACGTCGTCGCCCCGGACGGCAACACCCAGCAGTACCGGATGGTGGTGACCCTGGTCCGGGACGGCGACCGCTGGATCGTCGACAACGTCGACACCAACTGACCCGGCTTCCCGGCCGTCGTTCGGACGATCGAACCGGCCCGGGAATCGGCGACACGGGTCTCTCGGTGTTTGCGGCCCCGTCGAGCGGTCTGATACCAATGCACGTCCGGCACCTGCCGGGTGTCCCGGGTTGGGGTGGGTACCGTCGGCGGTGAACATTTCCCCAGGACACGGGCGTGTCGGTGGGCATTGTATCGGACGTGTCGGACCCCGGACCCAAAGTAACGGGCGCACATCCGCAAGAGATAATGGAATGGACCCCTGCTGTTTCGTCGTGCCGATTCGACGCGGCGGACGCGGGGGCGCGAGAGTTTGATTCGCGAGGGACCTGCGGAGTCGGGGGACATTGGGGTCCTCGGTTCCCATGTTCGGGTCCTTCACGAACGAGGCCGCGGCGACGGCAACGAGGAGGACACGAGTGGACGAGGCGACGACGAACGTGGGAGCACGGGCGGGGGAGACGGTGGGTGTCCCCGCCGGCGCGTTCCCCCTCTCGGCCGCCCAGTTCGGACTGTGGCTCTCGCAGCAGCTGAATCCCGACGTGCCGATCAACATGGCGCAGTACGTCGAGCTTCGCGGTGCACTCGACGTCGACCTGCTCGAGCGCGCCCTCGTCGTCGTCGGCAAGGAACTGGGATCCGGCTACCTCCGCATCCTCGACGTCGACGGACGCCCCTACCAGATGGTCGACCGCACGATCGACCAGTCGCTGATTCGCCTGGACTTCTCCGCCGAGGCCGACCCGGTCGCCGCCGCGCAGGCCTGGATGCGGTTCGAGTACACCGCGCCGCTGGACCTGCTCGCCGACCCGCTGATCCGCTGCGCCCTGATCACCGTCGGCCCCGATCACCACTACTGGTATGCCCGCTGCCACCACGTCGCCCTCGACGGCCTCGGCGCGATCACCCTGATGACCAGGACGGCCGAGCTGTACACCGAGGCGCTCGCCGGCGCCGAGCTGCCCGCCGAACGCAACGACGGGCTGTTCGAGCTGTACCAGGCCGAGGACAAGTACCGGCAGTCGACGCGCTTCGACACCGACCGCAGCTACTGGGGCGAGATCGCGCGGGGCCTGCCCGAACCGGTCACCTTCGCGCCGCGGCAGGCGCCGCCGCAGGCGCTGAGCCGGGTCGCCAGCGCACCGCTCGCCGCAGGCACCGTCGACCGGATGACCGAGGGCGGCCCGTCGCTGGCCCCCGCCACGATCGCCGCGTTCGCCGCCTACTTCGGCCGGATGACCGGCACCGAGGACGTCCTGCTGTCGCTGCCGGTGTCCGCCCGCACCACCGCGGCGATGCGCCGCGCGGGCGGCATGGTGTCGAACGTGGTGCCGTTGCGCGTCACGGTCGCCGCCGACACCTCGATCGCGAGCCTCGTCGAGTCCGTGCAGGTGCAGATCGTCGGTGCCCTGCGGCACCAGCGGTACCGCGCCGAGGACATCCGCCGCGACCTGGGCGTTCATGGCGCGGAGCGGGCCTACTTCGGTCCCGTCGTCAACATCATGATGGGCCTCGGCGACCTGCGCCTCGGCGAGATGACCTCGCACCTGCACGTGCTGTCGTCCGGCCCGGTCGACGACCTGATGCTGAACCTGTACGAGACCGGCACCGGCAGCACCCACATCGACTTCATCGGCAACCCGGCCCGCTACACCGGCGAGGAGATCGAGCGGCACCACGAGCGGTTCTTCGACTTCCTCGCCCGGTTCGTCGCCGCCGACCCGGACGCGACCGTCGCCGACCTCGAGTACGTCGGGGAAGCGGAGGTCGTCTGGCTCTCCGATCGCCGCGGCGAGGCGGCCACCGAGCCGCGGGTCCTCGCCGACATCCTCACCGAGACCGCGCGGCAGCACGCCGACCGGGTCGCGGTCACCCTCGACGGCACCGAGTGGACGTACCGGGAGCTCGACGACCGCGCGAACCGGCTGGCCCGCGTCCTCGTCGACCGCGGCGTCGGGCCGGAGAGCTTCGTCGCGCTCGCCGCGCCCCGGTCCCTCGAATCGGTGCTCGCGGTGTGGGCCATCGCCAAGGCGGGCGGCGCGTACCTGCCGATCGACCCGAACTACCCGGCCGACCGCATCGCGCACATGGTCACCGACTCGCAGATCGTCGAGGGCGTGACCCTCGCCGCGCACCGCGCCGACCTGCCCGACTCGGTGGACTGGCTGGTCCTGGATTCCGACGACCTGCACGCGCTGTGCGCGGCGCAGTCCGGCGACGGCGTCACCGACGCCGACCGGCTGGCCCCGATCCGGCCCGCGAACCCCGCCTACGTCATCTACACGTCCGGCTCCACCGGCAGGCCGAAGGGCGTCGTCGTCCCGCACCTCGGCCTGTCCACACTGGCCGCGGACCTGCGGGTCACCTACTCGGTCACCCCCGACGCCCGCGTCGCGCACTTCGCGTCGCCGAGCTTCGACGCCGCGTTCGGCGAGATGCTCGCCGCGTTCGCGCACGGCGCGACCCTCGTCGTCACCCCGCCGACGGTGCTCGGCGGCGACGACCTCGCCGCGGTGCTCGCCGCCGAGCACGTCACCACCCTGGTCTCGACCCCGCCCGCGGTGCAGACGCTGAACCCGGAGGGCCTCGACGAACTGGTCCGCGTCGTCACCGGCGGCGACGTGCTTCCGCCGGAGCTGGCGGCCCGCTGGGACGGCAGGCTGCGCAACGCCTACGGCCCCACCGAGACCACCGTCATCGTCACGATCACCGACCCGCTGACCCCGGACATGCCGGTCACGATCGGCGCCCCGATGCGGGGCGTGCACGCCCTCGTTCTCGACGCGCAGCTGCGCCCGACCCCGATCGGGGTGGCGGGCGAGCTGTACATCGCCAACCCCGGCCTGGCCCGCGGCTACCACGGCCGCGCCGCGCTGAGCTCGGAGCGGTTCGTTGCGAACCCGTACGGCGCGGCCGGGCAGCGGATGTACCGCACCGGCGACGTGGTCCGGTGGACCGCCGACGGCGACCTCGACTACGTCGGCCGCTCCGACTTCCAGGTGAAGGTCCGCGGCTTCCGCATCGAGCTCGGCGAGATCGACGACGTCCTCGCGGGTCACCCGTCGGTGGACTTCGCGACCACGCAGGTCCGCACCGGGGCGGCCGGGCAGAGCCTGCTCGTCGCCTACGTGCTGCCGGTGGAGGGCGAGCACATCGACACCGCAGCGCTGCTCGCGCACGCGGGCGGGCAGCTGCCCGAGTACATGGTGCCGAGCACCGTCGTCGTCCTCGACGAGATCCCGCTGACCGTGAACGGCAAGCTCGACCGGGCCGCGCTGCCGGAACCGCAGCTGGTCACCGCGACGGCCGAGCACCGGGACCCGAGCACCCCCCTCGAGCACCGGATCGCCGCGATCGTCGCGCAGGTCCTCGGCCTGGACCGGGTCAGCGTCGACGCCAGCTTCTTCGAACTCGGCGGCGACAGCATCGTGTCGATGCAGCTCGTCTCCCGGGCGAAGGCCGCTGGCCTGTCGTTCACCGCGCGGGACGTGTTCGAACGCCGCACCGTCGCGGGGCTGGCCGAGGTCGCGCGGATCGCCGACGACGGTGCCGACGCCCCGGCCCGGCTGGAGGAGCTGCCCGGCGGCGGCGTCGGCGACCTGCCACTGACCCCGGTCGTCCGGTCGATGCTGGACCTGGGCAACTACGCCGGCTTCGCGCAGGCGCTGGTCCTGGTGCTGCCGGAGGACGCCGCCCAGGATCGGGTCGTCGCGACCGTGCAGGCGGTGCTGGACCGGCACGACCTGCTGCGCGCGCAGCTGACCGGCGCCGGGCAAGACGCCGCGTTCGTTGCCCGGCCGGTCGGCAGCGTGTCGGCCGCCGACCTGATTGCCGAGGTCGCCGCGGTCGCCTCTCCCGGCACCGCCGACTTCACCGCCCAGGTCGGGGCGGAGACCGCGGCAGCGGCGGGCCTGCTGGACCCGGCCGCCGGGGTGATGGCCCGGTTCGTCCGGCTGACCGGCGCGCCCGGTGCCGCCGGCGGCGACCGACTGCTCGCGGTGATTCACCACCTCGCCGTCGACGGGGTGTCCTGGCGTGCGCTGGTGCCGGACTTCGCGATGGCGTGGCTGCAGATCGCGTCCGGCGCGGCCCCCGTGCTGCCCGAGGTCGGGACGTCGATGCGCCGCTGGGCGCACGGCCTGATCGAGGCGGCGCAGGCCCCGGACCGGATCGCCGAACTCGACAGCTGGCGGGGCATCGTCGACGGACCGGACCCGCTGCTCGGCGCCCGGGCCCTCGACCCGGCCGTCGACGTCGCGGGCACCGAGCAGCGGGTTGAGGTGGAGCTGTCCGCCGCAACCACCGAGGCGCTGCTGACGACGCTGCCCGCCCAGTTCCGCGGCGGCGTCAACGACGCCCTGCTCGCCGGTCTCGCGATCGCGGTCGCCGTGTGGCGTCGCGACCGCGGCCAGGACGCCGCGTCCACGCTGATCGACCTCGAGGGGCACGGCCGCGAGGAGGCCGTCGTCCCCGGCGCCGACCTGTCCCGGACGGTCGGCTGGTTCACCAGCGTTTTCCCGATGCGGCTCGATCTCGGCGACGTCGACGTCGACGACGCCCTCACCGGCGGCCCCGCCGCCGCGGCCGCGATCAAGCGGGTCAAGGAGCAGTTGCGCTCGGTGCCGGACCACGGCATCGGGTACGGCCTGCTGCGCTACCTGAACGAGGACACCGCCGGGCAGATGCGCGGCTGGGCACGCCCGCAGATCGCGTTCAACTACCTGGGCAGGCTGTCCGCGGGCGACATCCCCGCCGAACTGCGCAGCGTCGGCTGGATGCCGGACGGCGATTCGCTCGGCACCGGCGCGCACCGGGACGCGGACATGCCGCTGTCCGCGGCGCTGGCGATCGACGCGATCGCCGCCGACGCCGCCGACGGGGTCCGGCTCACCGCGACGTTCGCGTACGCGGCCGGGCTGCTCGACGAGCGGTCGGTCGCCGAACTGGCCGGGCTGTGGCAGCGGGCCCTCGACGGCCTCGCAGCCCTCGCCGCGTCCGACCACACCGGCGGGCGCACCCCGTCGGACCTGCCGCTGGTGTCGGTGACGCAGGAGCAGATCGACGGCTGGGAGCTGCGCTACCCGTCGCTGTCCGACGTCTGGTCGCTGTCACCGCTGCAGTCCGGTCTGCTGTTCCACGCGACGCTGACCGACCAGTCCGTCGACGTGTACACCGCGCAGATCGTCCTCGACCTCGGCGGCGTCGTCGACGCCGACCGGATGCGGGTCGCCGGGCAGGCGCTGGTCGACCAGCATCCGAGCCTGCGGGCCGCGTTCGTCTACGACGACTCCGGCGTCCCGGCGCAGGTCGTCGTCGACGACGCGACGGTGCCGTTCACGCTCGTCGACCTGGCCGGGCACCCCGACGCCGACGCGGAGGCCGCCAGGCTGATCGACGCGGACCGGGTGGCCCGGTTCGACGTCGCCGCGCCGCCGCTGGTGCGGATGCTGCTGGTGCGCACCGCATCAGACCGCTACCGGCTGGCGATCACGAACCATCACCTGCTGCTCGACGGCTGGTCGCTGCCGCTGATCCTGCAGGACCTGCTCGCGCTGTACGCGGTGGCCGGGGACCGGTCGGTGCTGACCCGCGGTCGGTCCTACCGGGAGTTCCTGGAGTGGCTGGACCGGCAGGACCCGCAGGTGTCGCGGGACGCGTGGGCGCGGGCCCTGTCCGGGCTGGAGGAGCCGACGCTGCTCGCGTCCGGGCATCCGGTCGCGGCGCTGCCGGTGCCGGAGGAGGTCGAGGTCACCCTCGACGCCGCCGTGGAGGCCGGGGTCGTCGCGTTGGCGCGGGACCTCGGGGTCACCGCGAACACGATCGTGCAGGCCGCCTGGGGCGTGCTGCTGGCGCGGCTGACCGGGCGCACCGACGTGGTGTTCGGTGCCACCGTGTCCGGGCGTCCCCCGCAGCTGCCCGGCATCGAGACGATGGTCGGCCTGTTCATCAACACGCTGCCGGTGCGGGTGCACCTGGACGAGGCCGAGCCGATCACCGAACTGGTGCGGCGGCTGCAGGTCGAGCAGGCGGACCTGCTCGACCACCATCACATGGGCCTGACGGACATCCAGCGGACCGCCGGTCTCGGCGCCCTGTTCGACACCCTCGCCGTGTTCGAGTCGTACCCGGTGGACCGGGACGCGCTGTCCGCGGCCACCGACATCGCGGGCATGCGGGTGCGGGACATCGGCGTCAACGACGCCACCCACTACCCGCTGACGCTGGTGGCGCTGCAGGACCCGGCGCTGCGCTTCACCGTCAAGTTCCTGCCGACCGTCTTCGGTCGCGACGAGGTGCTGCGGATGATGGCGCGGTTCACCCGGATCCTCGCCGCCGTGGTCGCGGACCCGTCGGCGCCGGTCGGCGGCATCGAGATCCTCGACGGCGCGGAGCGGGCGCGGCTCGCGCCGGTCCGCGGGCTGCCCGCGACGCCGGTGCACCGCGGCTTCGAACTGTTCGCGCAGGCGTGTGCCGACAACGCCGAGGGGACAGCTGTCTCCTTCGCCGGGCAGGAACTGACCTACCGGGAGCTCGACGAGCGGTCCAACCGGATGGCCCGGATCCTCGTGGACCGCGGCGTCGGGCCGGAAACCTTTGTTGCACTGGGGATGACCCGGTCGCTGCAGTCGATCGTCGCGATGTGGGCGGTGCTCAAGTCCGGTGGCGCGTTCGTCCCGGTCGACCCGAACTATCCGCTCGACCGGATCGAGCACATGCTCACCGACTCCGGCGCCCGGATCGGTCTCACCGTCGCCGCCGAACGGGCGCTGCTGCCCGGCGGTGGCACCGAGTGGCTGGTCGTCGACACCGACGAGTTCGCGACGGAGGCCGCGGCCCGGTCCGCCGCGCCGCTGACCGACGCGGACCGGCTCGGGGCCGGGCGCCTCGAGCAGCCCGCGTACATGATCTACACGTCGGGGTCGACGGGCCTGCCGAAGGGTGTCGTCGTCACCCGCACCGGCCTGGCGAACTTCGCCGTCGAGCAGCGGGAACGCTACGGCGTCACCGCCGCGTCCCGGGTGCTGCACGTCGCGTCCCCGAGCTTCGACGCGTCGGTGCTCGAGTACACGATGGCGTTCGGTTCCGGTGCCACCCTGGTGGTGTCCCCGCCGACCGTGTTCGGTGGCGCCGAACTGCACGACCTGATCGTCGCCGAGCAGGTCACCCACGCCTTCATCACCCCGTCCGCGCTGGCGTCGGTGGACCCGGCCGGGCTCGACAGCCTGCAGCACCTGGTCGCGGGCGGCGAGGCGGTGCCCGCCGAGATCGTCGCCCGGTGGGCGCCGGGCAGGCGGCTGTACAACGGCTACGGCCCGACCGAGACCACGATCATGGCCGCGATCAGCGACCCGATGGCGCCGGGGCAGACGATCACGATCGGCGGCCCGATCCGCGGTGCCCAGCTGCTGGTGCTCGACGAGCGGCTGCGGGTGGTTCCGGTCGGCGCGACCGGTGAGCTGTACATCGCCGGTGTCGGCCTGGCCCGCGGCTACCATGCCCGGCCCGCGCTGAACGCCGAACGGTTCGTCGCGAACCCGGCGGCGCCGGGCGAGCGCATGTACCGCACCGGCGACCTGGTGCGGTGGATCCCGGCGGCGCCGGGGGATGAGACGGCCCTCACGGTCGAGTACCTCGGCCGCTCCGACTTCCAGGTGAAGGTCCGCGGTTTCCGGATCGAGCTCGGCGAGATCGACGCCGCGCTGACCGCGCACCCGGCGGTGGACTTCGCGGCCACCCTCGGCGTCGACAACGAGCACGGGCAGACGCAGCTCGTCGCCTATGTACGCCCGGCGCCCGGGGCGACGATCGACACCGCCGAGCTCACCGAGTTCGTCGGCCGGTCCCTGACCGCCTACATGGTGCCGTCGGCGATCGTGGTCCTCGACGTGGTGCCGCTGACCCCGGTCGGCAAGCTCGACCGCCGCGCGCTGCCCGCGCCGGTATTCGCCTCGACGACAACGGAGTACGTCGCGCCCACCTCCCCGGTGGAGGAGCTCGTCGCCGACGTGTTCGCGGAGGTCCTCGGGGTCGCGCGCGCGGGCCTGACCGACGACTTCTTCGACCTCGGCGGCAACTCGCTGATCGCCACCAAGGTCACCGCACGGGTGAACGCCGCCCTCGGCACCACGATCGGTGTCCGGGACCTGTTCGAGGCGCCGACCGTCGGCGCGCTCGCGCTGCGCGCCGAGCACGCCGCGACCGGAACCGCGGACCGGCTGCCGCTGGTCGCGGCGGATCGCCCGGCCCGGATCCCGCTGTCGCTGGCGCAGCAGCGGATGTGGTTCCTCAACCGCCTCGACCCCGCGGCGGGCACCTACAACGTGCCGCTCGCGATCCGGTTGTCCGGGCACCTCGACACCGCCGCGATGGCGGAGGCGCTGCGGGACGTGCTCGGCCGCCACGAGGCGCTGCGCACCGTGTTCCCGGAGACCGTGGACGGGCCCGAGCAGGTGGTGCTTCCGCTGTCGCAGGTGCACCTCGACCTCACCCCGATCGCGGTGACCGAGGCCGAACTGCATTCCCGTGCACTCGAACTCGGCTCCGCCGGCTTCGACGTGACCCGCGAGATCCCGGTCCGCGGCTTCCTGTTCGAGCTCGATGCCGACCAGCACGTGCTGACCCTGGTGATGCACCACATCGCCACCGACGGCTGGTCGCTGGCGCCGCTGGCGCGGGACCTGGTGCTGGCCTACACCTCCCGCACCCAGTCGGTGCCGCCGGTGTGGGCGCCGCTGCCGGTGCAGTACCCGGACTTCGCGATCTGGCAGCGCGAACTGCTCGGCGACGAGCGGGACCCGGAGTCGCTGGCCGCGCGGCAGATCGGCTTCTGGACCGGCGAGCTTGCCGGGCTGCCCGATGTTCTCGACCTGCCCTCGGACCGCCCGCGCCCGGCGGAGCAGTCCGGAATCGGTGCGCGCGTGCAGTTCCCGCTGGACGCGCAGACCCGCCGCGCGATCGACGACCTCGCGCACGCGCACCGCTCGACGCCGTTCATGGTGCTGCAGTCGGTGCTCGCGGTGCTGCTCGCCCGGATCTCCGGCGAGTCCGACATCGCCCTCGGCACCCCCGTCGCCGGCCGCGGCGAGAAGGCGCTCGACGAGCTCGTCGGCATGTTCGTCAACACCCTGGTGCTGCGGACCACGGTCGACGGCGCGGCGTCGTTCACGGATCTGCTCGCGCAGGTCCGCGGCCGCGACCTGGCCGCGTTCGAGCACACCGACGTGCCGTTCGAGCGGCTCGTCGAGGTGCTCAACCCGGTGCGCTCGACGGCGCATTCGCCGCTGTTCCAGGTGCAGTTCGCGCTCGAGAACTTCACCGACCCCAGCATCGACCTGCCCGGCCTGACCGTCGCGGCGGAGGGCATCAAGACCGCGGTGTCGAAGTTCGACCTCGAGGTCACCGTCGGCGAGCAGGCGGGCGGCGGCTACGACGTCACGTTCCTGTACGCGACGGACCTGTTCGACGAGTCGACGGTCCAGCGGTTCGCCCGCTGGTACGCCGCGGTCCTCGCGGGCGTGCTCGCGGACCCGGAGCTGCCGGTCGGTGATGTCGAGTTCGCGGACGCGGAACAGCGCGGCGCCGTCTCCCGGTGGAACGACACGACGGTCGCACTGGACGGCGACAGCACCCTTGCCTCGCTCGCTGTCGACCGGTTCCGGCTGTCCCCGGACGCCGTCGCGCTGGTCGGCGACGGCGAGGAACTGACCTACCGTGCGGCAGGCGAACGCGTACACCGGCTTGCCCGCAAGCTGATCGAGGATGGCGTCGGCCCCGAGTCCCGGGTGGCCGTGTTCATGCGGCGGTCGGTCGACGCGGTCCTGGCGTTCCAGGCGATCGCGGCGGCGGGCGCGGCCTACGTGCCGGTCGATCCGGATCACCCGGCCGACCGCACCGAATATGTCCTTGAGTCCGCCGACCCGATCTGCGTGCTGACCACCGCGGCCGACGGCCCGGTTCCGGCCGGGTACCGGGCGGTGGCCGTCGACCGGCTCGACCTGGACGGCTACTCGGCGGAGCCGATCACCGACGAGGATCGGGTGCGGCCGCTGCACCCGGATCACGTCGCCTACATGATCTACACGTCCGGTTCGACCGGCAGGCCCAAGGGTGTCGCGGTCAGCCATCGCGCGATCGTGAACCAGGTGCGCTGGCTGTCCGCGACCTACCGGTTCGGCGCGGACGACGCTGTGCTGTACAAGACGCCGCCGACCTTCGACGTCTCGCTGTGGGAACTGTGGGTCCCGACGGTCTCGGGCGCCCGGATGGTCGTCGCGACGGCCGACGGCCACCGCGACCCCGACTACCTGGCGCGCACCATCGCCGCGCACCGGGTGACGGCGACGTCCTTCGTTCCGTCGATGCTCGCGCTCTTCGTCGATGCCGTCCGCGGGGAACAGCTCGGATCGCTGCGGGTGGTCTTCGCGGCGGGCGAGGCCCTCCCGGTCGACGTGGTCGAGCGGTTCCGTGCGGTCGGGGGTGCCGAACTGCACAACCTCTACGGCCCCACCGAGGCCGCGGTGCACGCGACCGCATGGGACACGCGGGACGCCGAATCCGCGTCGATGGTGCCGATCGGCAGGCCCGTGTGGAACACCGATGCCCGGGTCCTCGACGCCCGGCTGCGGGCGGTCCCGGTCGGTGTCGCGGGTGAGCTGTACCTGTCCGGCGTTCAGCTGGCGCGCGGCTACCATGGCCGCGCCGACCTGACTGCGGATCGGTTCGTTGCCGACCCGTCCACCAGCGACGGGTCCCGCATGTACCGCACCGGTGACCTGGTGCGGTGGAACGTCGACGGCCAGATCGAGTACCTGGGCCGCACCGACTTCCAGGTGAAGCTGCGCGGCCAGCGCATCGAGCTCGGCGAGATCGAGGCCGTGCTCGTCGCGCATCCGGGCATCAGCCAGTCGGTGGTGGTGCTGCACCACGACGCGCACACCGGCGATCAGCTGGTGGCCTACGTCGTCGCGTCCGACGGCGCCCTCGTCGACGTCACCGACCTGACCGCGTTCGCTGGCCGATCCCTGCCCGCGTACATGGTGCCGACCGCGGTTGTCGTGCTCGGCGCGATGCCGCTCAACGCCTCCGGCAAGCTGGACCGGCGGGCCTTGCCCGAACCCCAGATCGAGTTCGCGGGAGCCGAGTACATCGCGCCGCGTACCCCGGTCGAGGAGATCGTCGCTGGCGTGTTCGCCGACGTCGTCGGTGCCCCGCGGGTGGGTGCCACCGACAACTTCTTTGAGTTGGGCGGAAACTCGCTCATCGCGACGCAGGTCGTCTCGAGGATCAACGCCGCGATGGGGATCCGGCTCGGGGTGCGGGCGATCTTCGACGCGCCGACCGTCGCCGAGCTGGCGTTGCGCGCCGAGACCGGCGACGGCGCGGCCGGGCGTCCCGCGCTCACCGCGCGGGACCGCGGCACCGACGCACCGCTGTCGCTGGCGCAGCAGCGGATGTGGTTCCTCAACCGGTTCGATCAGCAGTCGGCCGCCTACAACATGCCGTTCGCGATCCGGCTCACCGGCGACCTCGACGTGCCGTCGCTGCGCGCGGCGATGCGGGACGTGCTGGACCGGCACGAGACCCTGCGCACCGTGTACCCGGACGCGGACACCGGTCCGCTGCAGGTGGTGCTGCCCGCCGAGCAGGTGGCGGCGGCCGCGGACCTCGAGGTCACCGTGGTCGCCGAGCAGGACCTCGAACGGGAAGTGGTCGCGTTGGCGACCGCCCCGTTCGACGTGACCGCCGCGCCGCCGCTGCGGGTGCGCCTGCTGCAGACCGGCAGTGCACACACGGACGGCACCGCCGCCCACGTGCTCGTCTTCGTCCTGCACCACATCGCCTTCGACGGCTGGTCGTCGGCGCCGCTGGCCCGCGACCTGATGGTCGCGTACACGGCCCGCACCGCCGGGGAGGCGCCGGCGTGGGCGCCGCTGCCCGTGCAGTACGGCGACTTCGCGATCTGGCAGCGCGAGCTGCTCGGCGACGAGACCGATCCGCAGTCCCTCGCGGCCCGGCAGCTGGAATTCTGGCGCGGCGCCCTCGCGGACCTGCCCGATCTGCTGGAGCTGCCCACCGACCGGCCCCGGCCCGCGCAGCAGTCGTACCGCGGCGGCGACGTCGCGTTCACCCTCGACGCGGACCTGCACGCCCGCCTGCTCGGCGTCGCGCGGGCGACGAACTCGACGCTGTTCATGGTCGTGCACGCGGCCCTGTCGGTGCTGCTGGCCCGGCTGTCCGGCAGCGAGGACATCGCGATCGGCACCCCGATCGCCGGCCGCGGCGAGGCCGCCCTCGACGACATTGTCGGCATGTTCGTCGGCACCCTGGTGCTGCGCACCGAGGTCGACGAGAACGCGTCCTTCGCGGACCTGCTCGGCCGGGTCCGGGAACGCGACCTCGCCGCGTTCACGCACACCGACGTGCCGTTCGAGCGGCTCGTCGAGGCGCTGAACCCGACCCGATCCGCGGCGTACCACCCGCTGTTCCAGGTGTCGCTGTGGTTCCAGAACGTCACCCGCGCCGCACTGGAACTGCCCGGACTGACGGTGGCGCCCGCCGAGTTCGAGACCGGGCTGTCCCGGTTCGACCTGCAGCTCACCGTCACCGACACCACCGACGCGCAGGGTGTTCCCGGCGACATCGACGTCGTCCTCACCTACGCGAGCGACCTGTTCGACCGGTCCACCGCGGAGGCGTTCGCGGCCCGGCTGACCGCCGTTCTCGCCGCCGTCGCCGCCGACCCGGCGGTCGCGGTCGGCGACATCGCGCTCGTGTCCGCCGACGAGCGCGCCCTGGTCCTCGACACCTGGAACGACACCGCGCACGTGGTGCCGGAGGTCGCGGCGGGCGAGGACACCCTCGCCGCGCTGTTCGACGCGCAGGTGGCCCGCACCCCGGACGCGGTCGCCCTCGTCTTCGAGGGCGAGGAGCTGACGTACGCGGAGTTCGACGCCCGCGCCAACCGGCTCGCCCGGCACCTCATCGGTCTGGGTGTCGGCCCGGAATCGTTGGTGGGCCTGTCGATTCGCCGGTCCATCGACCTGCTCGTCGGCATGTACGCGATCCTCAAGGCGGGCGGCGCGTACGTGCCGCTGGACCCGGATCACCCGGCCGAACGCAACGGCTATGTGCTCGACTCCGCGGCACCGGTCTGTGTGCTGACCACCTCCCGGGACGCCGACGCCCTGCCCGCCGACGCCCTGCCCGCCGACGCGCCCGCGCTGCGGATCGACGAGATCGACACCGCAGGCTACGCCGACACCCCGGTCACCGACGCGGACCGGATCGCCCCGCTGCGCCCGCAGCATCCGGCGAACCTGATCTACACCTCCGGCTCCACCGGCAGGCCGAAGGGCATCTCGGTGCCGCACGCCGGCCTGGTCAACCAGCTGCGCTGGATGCAGGACGAGTACGCGCTGACCGCCGACGACGCGGTGATGCTCAAGACCCCGATGACGTTCGACGTGTCGGTGTGGGAGTTCTTCTGGACCCTGCAGACCGGCGCCCGGCTGGTCATCGCCCGCGCCGACGGGCACCGCGACCCCGAGTACCTGTCGCAGTTGATGGTCGACCAGCGCGTCACCGTCGTGCAGTTCGTGCCGTCGATGCTCGCGATGTTCGTGTCCAATTCGTCTGCGCGCATTCCGGATTCGGTGCGTGCCGTGATCGCCATCGGTGAGGCACTGCCCATCGAGACCGCGGAACGGTTCCGGGCCCTGTCGTCCGCGCCGCTGGACAACCTGTACGGCCCGGCCGAGGCGTCCCTCGCCGTCACCTACTGGCGGCACACCGCCGCCGACCAGGGCGTCGTCCCGATCGGTGTGCCGATGTGGAACACCCGCCTCTACGTGCTCGATTCGCGCCTGCAGCCGGTCCCGGTCGGCGTCGCGGGTGAGCTCTATCTGTCGGGCGTCCAGCTGGCACGCGGCTACCAGGGCCGCGTCGACCTCACCTCCGACCGGTTCGTCGCCGACCCCTTCAGCAGCACCGGGGAGCGGATGTACCGCACCGGCGACCTGGTGCGCTATCGCGCCTCGGCCGCCGACGAGCGCGGTGTGCTCGAGTACATCGGCCGCACCGACTTCCAGGTCAAGGTGCGCGGCAACCGGATCGAGCTCGGCGAGATCGAGGCCGCACTGCTGTCCGCGCCGGGCGTCAGCCAGTCGGTTGTTGTGGTCCGCAGCGACGCGCACACCGGCGATCAGCTGGTCGGCTACGTGGTGCCCACCGGGGACGTCACCCTGGTCGGCGACGAGGTGGCCGCGCACGCCGCGCAGGCGCTGCCGTCGTACATGGTGCCCGCCGCGGTGATGGTGCTCGACGAGTTCCCGCTCAACGGCAGCGGCAAGCTGGACCGGAAGGCGCTGCCGGAGCCGGTGTTCGACCTCGCGGCCGCCGAGTACATCGCGCCGCGCGACCCGGTCGAGGAGGTCGTCGCGGGCGTGTTCGCCGACGTCCTCGGCGTCCCGCGGATCAGCGCGCTGGAGAGCTTCTTCGACGCGGGCGGCAACTCGCTGATCGCGACCCGGGTCGTCTCCCAGGTGAGCGCGGCCCTCGGGGTCCGCGTCGGGGTGCGGGACCTGTTCGAGGCGCCGACCGTCGCGCAGCTCGCCGCGCGGCTGGAGCTGTCCGACCGCGGGGACCGTCCGGCCCTGACCCGTCAGGACCGCGGCGCGACGGTGCCGCTGTCGCTGGCGCAGCAGCGGATGTGGTTCCTCAACCGCTACGACCCGACCTCACCGGCCTACAACCTGCCGTTGCCGGTCCGCCTCGTCGGCGACCTCGACGTCGCGGCGATGACGGCCGCGGTCGCCGACGTCATCGAGCGGCATGAGTCGCTGCGCACGATGTTCCCGGATTCGGAGTCCGGCCCGCACCAGGTGATCGTGCCCGCGGCGGGCGTGGTCCCCGACCTCACCGCGGTGGACGTGGACACGGCGGGCCTGCCCGCCGCCGTCGCGGCGACCGCGACCCGCGGCTTCGACGTGACCATCGAGGTGCCGCTGCACGCGCGGCTGCTCCGCGTCACCGACGGGGACGCCCGCGGCGAGCACGTGCTCGTCCTTGTCCTGCACCACATCTCGGGTGATGCGCTGTCGATGGGCCCGCTGGCCCGGGACGTGATGATTGCCTACGGCGCCCGCACCGCCGGCGAGGCGCCCGGGTGGGCGCCGCTCGACGTGCAGTACGCGGACTACGCGCTGTGGCAGCGCACCGTGCTCGGCGACGCCGCCGACACCCGGTCCGTCGCTGCCGCCCAGATCGGGTACTGGCGGCAGACCCTGGCGGGGCTGCCGGATCGCCTCGACCTGCCCACCGACCGCCCCCGCCCGCACGCCCAGTCCACCCGCGGCGCCGACCTCCGGGTCGCGCTGGGGGCGGAGCTGTATGCACAGGTCACCGGCTACGCGCGCCGCACCGGCGTCACGCCGTTCATGGTGCTGCACACCGCGTACACGACGCTGCTCGCGCAGCTGTCCGGCACCGACGACATCGCCGTCGGCACCCCGGTCGGCGGTCGCGGCGAGCGTGCCCTCGACGATCTGGTCGGCATGTTCGTCAACACCCTCGTGCTGCGCACCGTGGTGGACCGCGGCGAGAGCTTCGACGCGCTCGTCGCCCGGACCCGGACCGCGGATCTCGCGGCCTTCGAGCACGCCGAGATCCCGTTCGAGCAGCTCGTTGAGGTCCTCGACGTGCCGCGATCGACGGCGTACTCGCCGCTGTTCCAGGTGGCGTTGGCGTTCGCGCCCGCCGCGCCGGCCCGGTTCGAGCTCGCCGGACTCGACGTCGACGCGCTGGACGTGCCGACCGGCTCCGCGAAGTACGACCTGATGCTCACCGTCGTCGAGACCGGCGAGTCGGGCGCCGATGCGGTGTTCAGCTATGCCACCGACCTGTTCGACGAGTCCAGCGTCGCCCGGATCGGGGAGCAGTTGCGTCGCCTGCTCGCCGAGGCCCTCGCCGCGCCGGCCACCCCGGTCGGCGACCTCGCGGTGCTGGACGCGGCGGGGACGGCCGCGCTCGTCGACCGTCGCGGCCCCGCCGCCGAGGCGCCCACGACGCTCGCCGCGATCCTCGCAGACAGCGCGGTCAGGAACGCCGACCGGACCGCGATCGAAGCCGACGGTGAGCACGTCACCTACGCGGAGCTGGCCGCGCGCGCGAACCGGCTGGCGCGGCACCTGATCCGCCTCGGCGTCGGACCGGACACCGTGGTTGCGCTGGCGCTGCCGCGTTCGATCGACGCGATGGTCGCGATCTGGGCGGTCGCCGCTGCCGGCGGCGGGTACGTCCCGATCGACCCGAAGCTGCCTACCGACCGGATCGCCCACATGGTGACCGATTCCGCCGCGGTCGTCGGATTGACCACCGCGGCAGCGGGTTCCGAGCTGCCGGCGGATGCCCGCCCGGACGCGGGCTGGCTGGCGCTCGACTCGGAGGAGCTGGCGACCGCGGTCGCAGCCGAGTCGGCGGCGCCGCTGACCGACGCCGACCGGGCCGCCGCGCTGTCGGTGGACCACCTCGCGTACCTGATCTACACCTCCGGCACCACCGGTCTGCCCAAGGGTGTCGCGGTGCCGCACCGCGGCCTCGCATCGTTGACCGCCGACCTCGTCGAGTTCTACGGCACCACGACCGCGTCGCGGGTGCTGCAGTTCGCGGCGATCAGCTTCGACGCGGCGGTCGGTGAGCTGCTCTCGACGTTCGGGGCCGGCGCCACGATGGTCATCGCCCCCACCGACCTGTACGGCGGCACCGAGCTGGCCGCGTTCATCCGGGACCAGCGGATCACCCTGTTCGTCGGCGCGCCGACGGCCGTGCAGACGATCGACGCCACCGGTCTCGATCTGATCGAGCGGATCGTCGTCGGTGGCGACGTCTGCCCGCCGGAACTCGCCGCCCGCTGGGGTGGCCGACTGCGGAACGCGTACGGCCCCACCGAGGCCACGGTGATCGTCACGATCACCGACCCGCTCGACGCGGGCGCACCGATCACGATCGGCGCGCCGATGCGCGGCGTACACGCGCTGGTGCTCGACGCCCGGATGCGTCCGGTGCCGGTCGGCACCCCCGGCGAGCTGTACATCACCAACGCCGGCCTGGCCCGCGGCTACCACGCGCGCCGCGGCCTGACCGCGGAGCGGTTCGTCGCGAACCCGTACGGCGGGCCGGGGGAGCGGATGTACCGCACCGGTGACGTGGTGCGCTGGGATGCCGGGGCGAGCGAAGCGACGGGGAATGTCACTGCCGGCGACCTGGTGTACGTCGGTCGCTCCGACTTCCAGCTGCAGGTCCGCGGATTCCGGGTCGAGCTCGGGGAGATCGACGCCGCCCTGTCGGCGCACGAATCGGTCGCGTTCGCCGTCACCGTCGGCAGGCCCGGCCCCGCCGGGGACCTGGCGCTGGTCGGCTATGTGCAGCCGGTCGCCGGGGCCCGCCTGGACGTCGACGCGCTCACCGCGTCGGTCGCGGCGACGCTGCCGCCGTACATGGTGCCGTCGGTGATCATGGTCCTCGACGAGGTGCCGCTCACCGCGCTCGGCAAGGTGGACCGGGCGGCGCTGCCCGCGCCCGAGTTCGCCGGTGCCGCCGTGTATGTCGCGCCCGCCGGGGACGTCGAGGTCGGTGTCGCCGAGGTGTTCGCGCGGATCCTGGACGCGGAGCGGGTCGGTGCAACCGACGACTTCTTCGACCTCGGCGGTAACTCGCTGATCGCGACCCGTGTTGTCGCCCAGGTCAATCAGGCGTTCGGAACCGGGATCGGGGTCCGGGACCTGTTCGAGGCGCGGACCGTCGCCGAGCTCGCGGCCCGGGTGGTCCGCGGCGGCGACAGCAGCAGGCCCGCGCTGGTGCCGCAGCAGCGCGATGGTGAGCTGCCGCTCTCGCTCGCGCAGCAGCGGATGTGGTTCCTCAACCGGCTCGATCCCGCGTCCGCCGCCTACAACATCCCGCTGGCGGTGCGGTTGTCCGGTGACCTGGACGTGGCGGCACTGCACGCCGCGCTGCGCGACGTGGTCGGCAGGCAGCAGACGCTGCGCACCTCGTACCCGGACAGCGGCGACGGTGGGCACCAGCTGGTGCATGCCCTCGACGCCGTCGACCTCGACCTCGCCGTCGAGTCGGTGTCAGCCGACCGGGTGGTGGAGCGGATCACGGCCCTCGCCACCGAGGGCTTCGACGTCACCACCGCGGTGCCGGTGCGGGCCGCGCTGCTCGAACTCTCTTCCGCGGAGCACGTTTTCGTGCTCGTCATGCATCACATCGCCGCCGACGGCGTCTCCCTGACGCCGCTGGTGACCGACCTGATGACCGCGTACGCGGCCCGCATCGGCGGGCAGGAGCCGCAGTGGACGCCGCTGCCGGTGCAGTACGCGGACTACGCGATCTGGCAGCGGGAGCTGCTCGGCGACACCGAGGATCCCCGGTCCAGGGCGGCCGCGCAGCTCGGCTACTGGACGTCGGCCCTGGCCGGGCTGCCGGATCAGCTGGACCTGCCGACCGACCGGCCGCGGCCCGCCCGCGCGTCGATGCGCGGCGGCCGCGTCGAGTTCACGATCGACGCCGAGGTGCACCGCGCCGTCGCCGAGATCGCCCGCGCGCAGGGCGCGACCGTGTTCATGGTCATGCACGCCACCCTCGCGGTGCTGCTGGCACGGCTGAGCACCAGCACCGACATCGCGATCGGCACCGCCATCGCCGGCCGCGGCGAGCCGGAGCTGGACGGGCTCGTCGGCATGTTCGTCAACACCCTGGTGCTGCGCACCCGGGTCGAGCCGGAAACCGACTTCGCGACCCTGCTCGAGCACACCCGCACCGCCGACCTCGGCGCGTTCGCGCACACCGAGCTGCCGTTCGAACGGCTCGTCGACGCGATCAGCCCGTCCCGGTCCCAGTCGCACCACCCGCTTTTCCAGGTGGCGATCGACTTCCAGGATGCGGGCGAGGCGCGGCTGGAGCTGCCCGGTCTGACGATCACCCCGGAGCCGATCACCGCCGGTGTCGCCAAGTTCGACCTGCAGCTGTCCCTCGCGGAGCAGGTGGACGCCGACGGCCGCCCGGACGGCATGCGTGCCGGCTTCGACTACGCCACCGATCTGTTCGACGCCGCGACGGTCCGCACCTTCGCGGACCGGTTGGTGCGGATCCTGTCCACCGTCGTCGTCGACCCGACCATCCCGGTCGGGGACGTGCCGATCCTCGACCCCAGCGAGGAGGATCGCCTCGCCGGGGTCGCGGGGCCTGCGGGGCTGCCGCACCGCACCCTGCCGCAGATCCTCGCCGACGCCGTCGCCGCCGACCCGGCCCTGGTCGCCGTCGACGCGGGCGCGCTCCGGATCGACTACCGAGAGCTCGACGCCCGCTCCAACCGTCTCGCCCGCGTCCTGATGGACCGGGGCGTGCGCGCTGGCTCGTTCGTCGCGGTCGCGATGCCGCGCTCGGTCGACACCGTCACCGCGGTCTGGGCGATCGCCAAGACGGGCGCCGCCTTCCTGCCCGTCGACCCGAACTACCCGGCCGACCGCATCGCGCACATGCTCACCGATTCCGGTGTCGCCGTGGGCGTCACGACGTCCCCGCACCGGGACGCGCTGTCCGGGCACGTCGACTGGCTGGTCCTCGACGAGGCCGCCGACACGATCGCGGCCGCCGCCGACGACACGGTGGAGCTGGCCCGCCCGGTGCTGATGGACGACGCCGCGTACGTTATCTACACCTCCGGATCGACCGGCCTGCCGAAGGGCGTCGTGGTCACCCACCGCGGCCTCGCCGACCTGGTCGCCGAGCAGCGATCGCACATGCTGATCGAACCGGGTTCGCGGACACTGCAGTTCGCGTCGCCGAGCTTCGACGCGTCGGTGTTCGAAATGATGATGGCGTTCGGCAGCGGATCGACGCTGGTGATCGCCCCCGCCGACCTGTTCGGCGGCGTTGAGCTGTCCGAGTTCCTCCGCGGCCGTGGGGTGACCCATGCCTGCATCACCCCGGCCGCGCTCGCCGCGGCGGACCCGACGGGCCTCGACACGCTGCGGGTGCTCGCGGTCGCCGGCGACGCGTGCCCGCCCGAGCTGGTGGCCCGCTGGGCGCCCGGCCGGACGATGCTCAACCTGTACGGACCCACCGAGGCCACCGTGTGGTCGACCGTGTCGGCGCCGCTGCAGGCGGGCGAGCCGATCACGATCGGCGCCCCCACCCGCGGGGTCCGCGTCGCCGTCCTCGACGGCAGGCTGCGGCCCGCCCCGGTCGGTGTCGCGGGTGAGCTGTACCTGTCGGGCCCCGCGCTGGCCCGCGGCTACCACGCCCGCGGTCCGCTCACCGCGGAACGCTTCGTGGCCAACCCGTTCGGTGCCCCCGGCTCGCGGATGTACCGCACCGGCGACGTGGTCCGCTGGACCGCGGACGGCACCCTCGAGTACGTTGGCCGCTCCGACTTCCAGGTGAAGGTGCGCGGTTTCCGCATCGAACTCGGCGAGATCAGCGGCGCCCTGGCGTGCCACGACAGCGTCGGTTTCGTCACCACAGAGGGCGTCACCGCGCCCGACGGCGGCACCGTGCTGGTGAGCTATGTGCTCCCGGCCGCGGGTCGCGTCGTCGAGGAGGAGACGCTGCGCGCGTTCGCGGCGGAGTTCCTGCCCGCCTATATGGTTCCGTCGCACGTCGTCGCCCTCGACGAGGTGCCGCTGACGCCCGCGGGCAAGCTGGACCGGCGGGCGCTGCCGAAGCCCGAGTTCGTCACCCCGGCCGCCGACTATGTGGCGCCGCGGTCGCTGACCGAGGAGTTGATCGCGGGGATCTACGCCGAGGTGCTCGGCGCGGAGCGGGTCGGCGTGCTGGACAGCTTCTTCGACCTCGGCGGCAACTCGCTGTCCGCGACCAAGGTGACCGCCCGGGTCAGCGCCGCGCTCGGTGTGCGGGTCGGCGTCCGGGAACTGTTCGACGCCCCGTCCGTCTCGGAACTCGCTGCCCGGGTCGAGCATTCGTCTGCCGATGCTGCACGGGCCCTGGTCGCCGGGCCGCGGCCGGAGCGGATCCCGCTCTCCCTCGCGCAGCGTCGGATGTGGTTCCTCAACCAGTTCGACACCGACTCGGCCGCGTACAACGTGCCGATGGCCGTTCGGCTGTCCGGCGACCTCGACGTCGCCGCACTTGAGCACGCCGTCGCCGACGTCCTTGCCCGGCATGAGGTGCTCCGGACCGTGTACCCGGACTCGGCGGACGGGCCGCACCAGCGGATCCTGCCGGTCGCCGACCGCGAGGTGAGCCTGGACCGGATTGCGGTCACCGAGGCCGAGGTCGTCGACCGTGCGGTCGCGCTGATCGCCCGCGGCTTCGACGTCACCGCGGCGACGCCGCCGGTGCGCCTCGCCCTGCTGGAGATCTCGCCGACCGAGCGGGTGCTGGTCGTGGTCATGCACCACATCGCGGCGGACGGCGCCTCGGTGGCGCCGCTGGCCCGCGACATCATGGTCGCCTACGGCGCCCGGTCGTACGGCGCGGCGCCGCAGTGGGCTCCGCTGCCGGTGCAGTATGCCGACTACGCGATCTGGCAGCACGAGACCCTCGGGTCGCTCGACGACCCGGACTCCCTCGTCAGCACGCAGAGCGCGTACTGGCGTGCGCAGCTGGCTGGCCTGCCCGAGGTGCTGGACCTGCCGATGGACCGGCCGCGGCCCGCGGTGCAGTCCACGGCGGGCGCGAACGTCGAGTTCGTCATCGACGCCGCCACCCACGCCCGACTGCTCGAGCTGGCCCGCGCCCGCGGCGCGAGCCTGTTCATGGTGCTGCACTCGGCGTTCGCGGTGCTGCTCTCGCGACTGGGCCGCGAAACCGACATCGCGATCGGCACCCCGGTCGCCGGGCGCGGCGAGCAGTCCCTCGACGACCTGGTCGGCATGTTCGTCAACACCCTGGTGCTGCGGGCCGAGGTCACCCCGGACACCACGTTCGCGGCCCTCGTCGACGCCGCCCGGGAGAGCGACCTGTCCGCGTTCACGCACGCGGACATGCCGTTTGAGCAGCTGGTCGATGTGCTCGCGCCCGCCAGGTCCACGGCGTACTCGCCGCTGTTCCAGGCGATGTTCACGATGCAGAACAACGCGCAGGCGAACTTCGAGTTGCCCGGCCTGACCGTCAGCGGACTGACGTCCGACTTCGACGTCGCGAAGTTCGACCTGCAGCTGACCGTCACCGACGCCCGCGGCGAGTCCGGCGAGCCCGAGGACCTGGTGTCGTCGCTGAGCTACGCGACGGCGCTGTTCGACGAATCGACCATCCGCGGATTCGCGGACCGCTTCCTGCAGTTCATCGACGTGCTGCTCGCGGAGCCGGACACCGCACTCGGTGACCTCGACCTCCTCGACGAGGCCGAGCGCGCTCAGCTGCTGTCGTACTCGCGGGGCGACGCCGCAGCGGCGCCGCAGCGGTCGCTGATCGACCTCGTCGGGGACGCGGCCGCCGCTACGCCGGACGCCGTCGCGGTCACCGCGGCGGGGGAGAGCCACAGCTACGCCCGGATCGTCGGCCGCGCCGACGCCCTGGCGGCAGTGCTGGTGGACAGCGGAGTCGGACACGACGACGTCGTCGCGCTGGTGCTAGACCGGTCCGTCGACTGGATCGTCGGCATGCTCGCCGCGTGGAAGGTCGGCGCGGCGTACGCGCCGGTCGACCCCGCCAGCCCGATCGACCGCATCGCCGCGCTGGTCACCGACACGGCAGCGCCGGTCCTGGTGTCGACGCCGGACTGGGTCACTGCCGCCGGTGTCGCCGAGGGGCTCGCCGGTGCCCGCGTCCTCACGGTGCCCGCACAGGACGCGGCCGCCGGGTTCCCGGCCGGGCCCGCTGCCGTCGATGCCCGACTTGGTTACGTGATCTCGACGTCCGGCTCGACCGGCAGGCCGAAGCCGACGCTGGTGCCAATGGCGGGCATCGCGAACACCGTCGACTGGTACCGCAGGGAGCTGAACCTGGCGCCCGGGGACGGGGTGCTGGTCGCGTCGTCGCCGAGCTTCGACCTGACGCAGAAGAACGTGTGGGCGGCGCTGACCTCCGGCGCGACCCTTCATCTCGCCGACCCCGGATTCGACCCGGAGCGGATCGTGGCGCAGGTCGCGGCGAATTCCGTTGCGGTGATGAACATGTCGCCGACCGCGTTTGAGGCGGTCGTCGACGCGGACGCCGACGGCGTGCTGGCCCGGCTGCGGATGCTGTTCCTCGGCGGTGAGGCGGTGAAGCTGGCGCCGCTGCGCGCGCTGATCGACGGCGGGCTGCGAGTGTTCAACAGCTACGGGCCGACCGAGGCGTCGGACGTCGTGTCGTTCCACGAGGCCGGTCGCGAGGAGCGAGGGTCGGTGCCGATCGGTACCCCGATCCCGGGCATCGACCTCTTTGTGCTCGACGAACGACTTCGACTGCAGCCGGTCGGCGTGCCCGGTGAACTGTACGTTGGCGGCATCGGCGTCGGCCGCGGCTACGGCGGCATGGTCGGGCAGACCGCGGACCGGTTCGTCGCGAATCCGTTCGGGGACACCGGAACCCGGATGTACCGGACCGGCGACCTCGCCCGTTGGACCGCAGCGGGTGAGCTGGACTACCTGGGCCGCACCGACTTCCAGGTGAAGCTGCGCGGCCTGCGGATCGAGCTGGGGGAAATCGAGTCCGCGTTGCGGGACCACGAGTCTGTCGCGCAGGCGGCAGCGGCCGTGCGGGAGGACACCCCCGGGCAGCAGCTGCTGGTCGGGTACGTCGTCCCCGCTCCCGGCGCCGCGGTCGACGAGGCGGCGTTGGTCGCCGCGCTCGGGCGTCGACTGCCCGAGTACATGGTGCCCGCGGTGTTCGTCACCCTCGACGAGTTCCCGCTCAACCGCAGCGGCAAGCTCGACCGCAAGGCGTTGCCCGCACCGGATCTCGCGGCGCGGGTGCGCACCTCGCGTGGCCCGGAGTCGGAGACTGAGCGGGTGCTGTGCGCGCTGTTCGCGCAGCTGCTCGGCCTCGACTCGGTCGGTGTCGACGACTCGTTCTTCGCGCTCGGCGGCGACTCGATCATGTCGATCCAGCTCGTCTCGCGGGCGAAGGTCGAGGGTATTCACTTCCCGCCGCGGGCGGTCTTCGAGCACCGCACGGTTGCGGCCCTCGCGCGGGTGGCAACGGTCGGCGAGGACGTCGTCGTGCTCGACGAGCTGCCCGGCGGCGGGGTCGGCGAGATGCCGCTCACCCCGATCATGCGGTGGATGATCGAGCACCTGCGCGAGTTCGACGAGTTCTCGCAGGCCGTCCTGCTCAGCCTCCCGGTCGACGTTGCCGAGGCCGACCTGCACGCCACCGTGCAGACCGTCCTCGACCATCACGACATGCTGCGGTCGCGCCTGCTGCGCGCCGAGGGCAGGCTCGTGGTGTCGGCTGCCGGTTCGGTGTCCGCGGACACCGTCGTCACCCGCACCCCTGTCACCGACCTGCCCGGCTCCGACGCCTTCGCGTCCCTCGCCGAGGCCGAGATGCGCCGCGCGGCAACCCGACTCGACCCCGACGCCGGGTCGATGATCCAGTTCGTCTGGCTCGACCCCACCGCGGGCGAACCCGGCAGGCTGCTGGTCGTCGCCCACCACCTGGTGGTGGACGGCGTGTCCTGGCGTGCCCTGGTCCCGGATCTCGCACTCGCCTGGTACCGGACCACGCAGGGCCAGGGCGCGGAGCTGTCCGCGGTCGGCACCTCGTTCCGCCGCTGGGCGCACGGGCTCGTCGACGAGGCCCCGGCGCGGATGCCGGAGCTGCCGCTGTGGCAGACCATGCTGGGCGGCGACGACCCGCTGCTCGGCTCCCGCGCGCTCGACCCGGCCGTCGACACGGTGTCGACAATCGCGGACCTGCGCATCGAACTCGAACCGGCGGTCGCCGAGGCCGTGCTCGGCCGGGTGCCCGCGATGGTGCACGGGACCACCAACGACGGCCTGCTCACCGCGCTCGCACTGGCCGTCGCACAGTGGCGGCGCGGCAGGGGGGTCGACGCACCGGGCGCCCTCGTCACCCTCGAGGGCCACGGCCGCGAGGAACAGGCCGTGCCCGGCGCCGACCTCGCGAACACCGTCGGCTGGTTCACCAGCGCCTTCCCGGTCCGCCTCGACCTGGCGGGCATCGACCTCGACGACGCGTTCGCCGGCGGCCCCGCCGCGGGAGACGCGCTCAAACGGATCAAGGAACAGCTGCTCACCATCCCGGACAACGGCATCGGGTACGGCATGCTCCGTCATCTCGACGCCGACGGCGGTGCCGCGCTGCGGGATCTGCCCGCACCGCAGATCGGTTTCAACTACCTGGGCCGGGTCGCGGCCACCGCGGCCGGCACCGACGCGCCGTGGGTGCCGGACTCCGAATCCGCCGCCGTCGGCGGTGTGCGGGACGCGGGGATGACCGCGCCGGTCGTGCTCGACATCAACGCCTCCGCCGTCGACACCGTCGACGGCACCCGGCTCGGCGCCACCTTCTCCTACGCCACCGGTGTGCTCGACGCCGGGCAGGCGCGGGAGATCGCCGACCTGTGGGTGTCCGCGCTGACCGCGCTCGTCACCCACGCCGACACCCCCGGAGCGGGTGGGTTCACCCCGTCCGATCTGCCGCTGGTCGCGCTCGACCAGGCCGGGGTCGACGCCCTCGAGGCGGGCCACCCGGACCTCGCGGACGTGTGGTCGCTCTCGCCGCTGCAGGAGGGCCTGCTTTTCCACGCCCAGTTCGCGGGCGAGCACCTCGACGCCTACATGGTGCAGACGGTCCTCGACCTCGACGGCACCGTCGACGCCGCCCGGCTGCGGGCCGCCGGTCAGGCACTGTTGCGTCGGCACGCGAACCTGCGGGTCGCGTTCGACACCGCGTCCGGTGAGCCGGTGCAGATCGTCCCGTCGGATGTCGAACTGCCCTGGGAGACGGTCGACCTCCGCGCCGAGGTCGATGCCGACGCCGCGTTCGCCGACCTGCTCCGGCGGGACCGCGCCCGCGGGTTCGACATGGCGACGCCGCCGCTGATCCGGTTCACCCTCGCCGACCTCGGCGGCGGACGGTACCGGATGCTCTCGACCAACCACCACGTCCTGCTCGACGGCTGGTCGACGCCGCTGCTGCTCAAGGACCTGCTGTACCTGTACGCCACCGGCGGCGATGCGTCCACGCTCCCGCCGGTCGGTGAGTACCGGGACTTCCTGGTGTGGCTGTCCGACCGCGACCGCCTCGCCTCGACCGCGGCCTGGCGGGACGCGTTCGCCGGCGTCGACGAACCGTCCCTGCTCGCGGTCGGTGCCGGCGACGGCTCGGTCGACTCCGCCGACCTGTCGATGCTCGCGTCGGTGGACCTCACCGCGAACCTCACCGCGCTGGCCCGCGCGCACGGCGTCACCCTGAACACCGTCGTGCAGGCCGCGTGGGGTGTCGTGCTGTCGGCACTGACCTCGCGCACCGACGTGGTGTTCGGCTCGACCGTGTCCGGTCGTCCCGCGGACCTGCCCGGTGTCGAGTCGATGATCGGCCTGTTCATCAACACCCTGCCGGTGCGGGTCACCCTTGACCCGGCGGAGACGCTGACCGACCTGCTTGCCCGCGTGCAGGTCGAGCAGGCCGCGCTCCTCGACCACCACTACCTCGGCCTGTCCGAGATTCAGCAGGCGGTCGGGGCGGGCGCCGGCTTCGACACGCTGACCGTGTTCGAGTCCTACCCGGTGGATAAGGACGCGCTCGCCGCCGCCGCCGACATCGACGGCATGCGGGTCACCGGCCTGCGCGGCATGGACTCCACCCACTACCCGTTGACCCTGGTCGCGAGCGTCGCGGACCGGTTGAACCTGCAGATGAAGTATCTGACCGGCATCTACGACGCCGACCAGGTGCGGGCCCTGCTGGACCGGGTGCTGCGGGTGCTCACCGCGTTCGCCGAGACCCCCGAGCTGCGGGTCGCCGCGGTGGACGTGCTCGACGAGCCGGAGCGTGCTCTGGTGCTCACCGACTGGGTCGATCCCGGCGTCGTCGCGCCCGCGGGAACCCTCGCCGACGCGTTTGCCGCCCAGGCGGTGACGCATGCGGACCGGACCGCGGTGGTTGCCGATGGTAGTCGGCTCGCGTACGGCGAGTTGGCGGAGCGGGTGAACCGTCTTGCCCGGGTGCTGATCGCCGAGGGTGTCGGCCCGGAGTCGATGGTGGCGGTGGCGATGCCGCGGACCACCGACCTGGTCGTCGCGCTGCTCGCGGTGATCACCGCGGGCGGCGGGTACGTGCCGGTGGACGTCACCTACCCGCAGGACCGTCTCGCATACATGCTGGCCGACGCGAAGCCCGTCGTCCTGCTGTCGACGGCGGCCGACGTGGAATCGTTGCCGGACAACGATGTTCCGCAGCTGCTGCTCGATTCGCCGGAGCTGGCGGAGCGGCTGGCCGCGGTGTCTGCGGCGCCGGTCACCGACGCCGACCGCGCGGTAGCGCTGTCGCCGCAGCATCCCGCCTACGTGATCTACACGTCCGGGTCCACCGGCCGCCCCAAGGGTGTCGTGGTGCCGCACGTGGACGTGCTGACCCTGATGGCGAACACACAGACCAAGTTCGGGTTCGACGAGACCGATGTGTGGACGATGTTCCACAGCTACGCGTTCGACTTCTCGGTGTGGGAGCTGTGGGGTCCGCTGCTGTTCGGTGGCGAACTGGTGATCGTCGACTACCTGACGTCGCGGTCGCCGGAGGAGTTCCTCGACCTGCTGCGGCGGGAGCGGGTGACGGTGCTGAACCAGACGCCGTCGGCGTTCTACCAGCTCGCGGAGGCCGACCGAACCGTCACTCGGAGCGCAGGGGACAGCTCTGTCTCCGATCTGGCGTTGCGGTACGTGATCTTCGGCGGCGAGGCCCTCGACCTCGGCCAGCTGGAACGCTGGTACGAGCGGCACGACGACGGGGCGAGCGAAGCGACGGGGGATGTCGCTGCCGGTCCGCGTCTGGTGAACATGTACGGCATCACCGAGACGACGGTGCACGTGTCGTTCCTGTCGCTGGACCGGGCGTTCGCCGCGGAGTCCAAGGCCTCCGTCATCGGCCGCGGCCTGCCCGGCATGGGTGTGTACGTCCTCGATACCCGTCTGCAGCCGGCGCCGGTCGGCGTGGTCGGTGAGATGTATGTCCACGGCGGCCAGTTGGCACGTGGGTACCTGGGCCGTCCTGACCTCACGTCGGACCGGTTCGTCGCGAACCCGTTCGGAGCCGTCGGTGACCGGATGTACCGCTCGGGTGACCTGGCGCGGTGGAATGCCGACGGTCAGCTGGAGTACCTGGGCCGTAGCGACTTCCAGGTGCAGTTGCGTGGTTTCCGGATCGAGCTCGGTGAGATCGAATCGGCACTGCTCCGGTACGAGGGTGTCGCCGCGTCGGCAGTGCTGGTGCGCTCGGATGAGCACACCGGTGACCGGCTGATCGGGTACGTGGTGCCCGAGGCGGGTGCCACCGTCGACACCGACGCGGCGCTCGCCTTCATCGGCGAATTCCTCGCCGCGTACATGGTGCCGTCCGCGCTGATGGTCCTCGACGAGTTCCCGCTCACCGCGAACGGCAAGCTGGACCGCCGGGCCCTGCCCGCGCCGGACTTCCTCGCGGCGGCAACCGAATACGTCGCCCCGCGGGACGCCGTCGAGGAGGCGATCGCCGCGGTCTACGCCGAGGTGCTCGGCGCCGACCGGGTTGGCATCCACGACAGCTTCTTCGACCTCGGCGGCAACTCGCTGGTCGCGACGCGCGTCGTCGCCCGCGTGAACGCGGCCCTCGACGCCCGCATCGGTGTGCGGGACCTGTTCGAGGCACCCACCGTCGCCGAGTTGGCGCAGCGGTTCGAGCACGCCGGTGCGGCCGGTGCGGCGCGCCCCGCCCTGACCGCGGCGCCGCGACCGGAGCTGGTGCCGCTGTCGCTGGCGCAGCAGCGGATGTGGTTCCTGAGCCGGTTCGACCCGGACTCCGCGGCCTACAACATTCCGATGGCGATCCGGCTGTCCGGTGACCTCGACACCGCGGCCCTCGCGGCGGCGGTCGCGGACGTCCTGGCCCGGCACGAGTCGCTGCGGACCGTGTTCCCCGACTCCGTCGACGGCCCGCGCCAGGTGGTCCTCCCGGCCGCCGACGTCGAGTTCGACCTGACGCCGACCCCGGTCGGCCAGGACGAGCTGCTGCCGACCGTCGCTGGCCTGCTGTCCACCGGTTTCGACGTCACCGCGGCCCCGCCGGTGCGGGCCCGTCTGCTGGCGGTTCAGCGGGCAGGAGTGGAGCCTGCGGAACGACCCGGAAGCGCAGGAGTGGAGCCTGCGGAACGACCCGACAGTGCCGAACACGTCTTGGTGATGGTGGTGCACCACATCAGTGCCGACGGCATGTCGATGGCGCCGCTCGCCCGCGACGTCATGCTCGCCTACACCTCGCGAGCGAACGGGGATGCACCGCAGTGGCTTCCGCTGCCGGTTCAGTACGCCGACTTCGCGATCTGGCAGCGTGCCCTGCTCGGTGACGAGGCCGACCCGCAGTCCCTCGCCGCCGGACAGATCGACTATTGGACCACCACGCTCGCTGGCCTGCCGGACGCGCTGGACCTGCCCACCGACCGGCCCCGCCCGGCGGAGCAGTCGATGCGCGGCGGCCGGCACATGTTCGCCATCGGGGAGGACACCCGGCGCGCGGTGCACGAACTGGCCGTCGCGAACGGTGCGACCCCGTTCATGGTGCTGCACGCGGCACTGAGCGTGCTGCTCGCGCGGCTGACCCGCGAGTCCGACATCGCGATCGGCACCCCGATCGGCGGCCGCGGCGAGGCCGCGCTCGACGACCTGGTCGGCATGTTCGTGAACACGATCGTGCTGCGCGCCCAGGTGCACGGCGACGACTCGTTCGTGGACCTGCTGGCCCGCGTCCGGCACGCCGACCTCGGCGCCTTCGGGCACACCGACGTGCCGTTCGAGCGGCTCGTCGACGTCCTCAACCCGGCCCGCTCGACCGCGCACCACCCGCTGTTCCAGGTGTCGCTGTCGCTGCAGAACCAGCAGCGGGCCGAGTTCGAACTGCCCGGGCTGACGATCAGCGCCCTCGACCCGGGCGCCGAGGTCACCCAGTTCGACCTGGACCTGACCCTCGGCGACGCGGTCACCGAGGCCGGTGACGCGGACGGCATGTACGCGTACTTCACCTATGCGGCCGACCTGTTCGACGAGTCGACGATCGCCGGGTTCGCGGACCGCTTCGTGCGGATCCTCGACACTGTCGTCGCGGACCCGGCGGCCCGGGTCGGGGACGTGGAGATCCTGGCGGACGCCGAACGCGAGCAGGTGCTGGCGGCGTGGAACGACACCGCCGTCGACCTCGACCCGGCCACCCTGGTGTCGCTGTTCGACGCGCAGGCGGCCCGCACCCCGGACGCCGTCGCCGTCGCCTTCGAGGGCGAGCAGCTCAGCTACGCTGAGTTCGACGCCGCCGCGAACCGGTTGGCGCGCACGCTGATTGACGCGGGCGTCGGACCGGAGACCCTGGTCGGACTGGCGATGCGCCGGTCCCTGCACCTGATGGTCGGCATGTACGCGATCGTCAAGGCGGGCGGCGCGTACGTGCCGATCGACCCGGACCATCCGGCCGAGCGCACCGCGTACGTGCTCGAGTCCGCCGACCCCGCGCTGGTGCTGACCACCACCGCGGACCAGGTGGACCTGCCCGCGGACCGGACCGTGCTGCACGTCGACACCGTCGACCTCGCGCACGTGGACGCCGCCCCCATCACCGACGCCGAGCGGCTCACCCCGCTGCGCCCGGAGAACACGGCGTACGTCATCTACACCTCCGGCTCGACCGGACGGCCGAAGGGCGTCGCCGTCGCGCACGCCGCGATCGCGAACCAGACCCGGTGGATGCACGCCCACTTCGGCATGACCGCCGCGGACCGGGTGATGCAGAAGGCGCCGATCACGTTCGACGTGTCGGTATGGGAGTGCTTCGCGGCGCTGCAGGTCGGTGGTCGGGTGGTCGTGCTGCGCCCCGACGGGCACCGCGACCCCGAGTACCTGACCGAGGTGATGACCGCCGAGGGCATCACGATCGCCGAGTTCGTGCCGTCCCTGCTCGAGATGCTGCTCGCCAGCCCCGAGATGGGGATGCCGGACTCGATGCGCCATGTCCTCGCCGGTGGCGAGGCGCTGACCCCGCAGACCGCCCGCCGGGTCGCGGAACTCGGCACCGTCGTGGAGAACACGTACGGGCCGACCGAGGCCGCCATCACCACCACCGCGTTCGACGCGGCGCACGCGGGTGAGTGGATCGTGCCGATCGGCCGTGGCGTGTGGAACACCACCGCCTACGTCCTCGACACCCGGCTCCGGCCGGTGCCCGCCGGGGTCGCAGGCGAGCTGTACCACGGCGGCGACCAGCTGGCCCGCGGCTACGTCGGCCGGCCCGACCTCACCGCCGACCGGTTCGTCGCGAACCCGTTCGCGGGCAGGACGAGCGGAGCGACGGGGGATGTTCCTGCCGGCTCCCGGCTGTACCGCACCGGCGACCTGGTGCGCTGGAATGCCGACGGCCAGCTGGAGTTCCTGGGCCGCACCGACTTCCAGGTCAAGCTGCGTGGTCTGCGCATCGAGCTCGGCGAGATCGAGTCGGCGCTGCTGGCGCATCCGGCAGTCGAACAGACCGTCGTCGTGCTGCACAGCGACCCGCACACCGGCGACCAGCTGGTGGCGTACGTCGTCGGCGCGGCAGCGGCCGCCGAGCTCAAGGCGTTCCTCGCGGAGCGGCTGCCGAGTTACATGGTCCCGGCCGCCTTCGTCGCCCTCGACGAGATGCCGCTCAACGCGAGCGGCAAGCTGGACCGCCGCGCCTTGCCCGCCCCGCACATCGAGGTGGATCAGGCCGCGTACGTCGCGCCCCGCGGGCCCGTCGAGGAGATCGTCGCCGCGGTGTTCGCGGAGGTCGTCGGCCTCGACCGGGTCGGCGCCACCGACAGCTTCTTCGAGCTCGGCGGCAACTCGCTGGTCGCGACCCGGGTGATCGCCCGCGTCAACGCCGCCCTCGGCAGCAGCCTCGCGGTGCGGGCGCTGTTCGACGCGCCGACCGTCGCCGGTCTCGCGCAGCAGGTCGAACGCGCGGGCACCGGCCGCACCCGGCCTGCCCTCGCGCCGCGGCCGCGCCCGGAGCGGATCCCGCTCTCGCTGGCGCAGCAGCGGATGTGGTTCCTCAACCGGTTCGACACCGACTCCGCCGCGTACAACATCCCGTTGGCGGTCCGGCTGTCCGGCGAGCTCGACACGGCGGCGATGGCCGCCGCGGTCCGCGACGTCGTCGCCCGGCACGAGTCGATCCGCACCGTGTTCCCGGACTCCGCGGACGGCCCGCACCAGGTGATCCTCGCCGTCGACGAGGTGCTCGACGACCTGACCCCGGTCGACGTCACCGCCGACGAGATCGCCGCCGCGGTCAGCGCATTCGCGCTCACCCCGTTCGACGTGACCGCGCAGCCGCCGGTCCGGGTCGCCCTGTACCGGGTGGCCGCCGACGAGCACGTCCTCGCGTTCGTGGTGCACCACATCTCCGGTGACGGCTCGTCGACGGCGCCGCTGGCCCGCGACATCATGGTCGCCTACCTGGCCCGCACCGCGGGCGAGGCGCCCGGCTGGGCGCCGCTCGAGGTGCAGTACGCCGACTACACCCTGTGGCAGCGCGACCTCCTCGGAGCCGAGGACGATCCGGCCTCCCTCGCCGCCGAGCAGGTCGGCTACTGGACCGGCGTCCTCGCCGACCTGCCCGAGGTGCTGGCCCTGCCGACCGACCGGCCCCGCCCCGCCGACCGCACCCAGCAGGGCGCGACCGTCGAGTTCCCGATCGCCGCCGCCACCCACGAGCGGCTGCGGGCGATCGCCACCGCGGGCGGCGCGACGCTGTTCATGGTCGTGCACTCCGCGCTCGCGGTGCTGCTCGCCCGGCTGTCCGGCACCTCCGACATCGCGGTCGGCACCCCGATCGCCGGCCGCGGCGAACGCGCCCTCGACGACCTCGTCGGCATGTTTGTCAACACCCTGGTGCTGCGCACCGAGGTGGACGCCGCGCAGGACTTCACCGCCCTGCTCGAGCAGGCCCGCGAGGTCGACCTCGGCGCGTTCGGGCACGCCGACCTGCCGTTCGAACGGCTCGTCGACATCCTCGACCCGGCCCGCTCCACCTCCCACTCGCCGCTGTTCCAGGTGGTGCTGTCCACCGACGACGTCGGCGAGGAGCGGTTCGAGCTGCCCGGCCTGACCGTCAGCGGCGTCGCCGACGACACCCACGTCGAGAAGTTCGACCTGGAACTGTCGTACGCGGAGCGGCTCGACGCGCAGGGCCGCGCCGAGGGCATGTCCCTCACGTTCGGCTACGCCACCGACATCTTCGACGCAGCAACGGTGGAGCGATTCGCGGCCCGGATGAGCCGGATCCTCGACGCGATCGCCGCCGACCCGTCCGCGCCGATCGGGGACATCGAGATCCTCGACGCCGCCGAGACCGCGGCCCTGGCCCCGGTCCGCGGCGGCGCCGGTGCCGCGGACCGCACCCTGCCGGAGCTGCTCGCCGCGGCCGCCGCGCTCGACCCGGCCGCCACCGCCCTCGTCTCCGGCGACGTCGCGGTGAGCTACCGGGACCTCGACGAGCGGTCCACCCGGCTCGCCCGGATCCTCGTCGACCGCGGGGTCGGGCCGGAGAGCTTCGTCGCCCTCGGCCTGTCCCGGTCCGTCGAATCGGTCACCGCGATGTGGGCGGTCGCCAAGTCCGGTGCCGCCTTCCTGCCGGTCGACCCGGAGTACCCGGCCGACCGGATCGCGCACATGCTCGGCGATTCCGGCGCCCCGATCGGCATCACCGTGCGCGCGCACCGCGACGCGTTCGGCGACTCCATCGACTGGCTCGTCCTCGACGACGCGGACCTCACCGCCGACTGGGACCGCAGGCCGTCCACGCCGATCACCGACGCGGACCGGATCGCGCCGCTGCACCCCACGCACCCGGCGTACCTGATCTACACCTCCGGGTCGACGGGTCTGCCGAAGGGCGTCGCCGTCACCCACACCGGTCTCGACAACTTCGCGGCCGAGATGCGGGACCGGTGCGCGGTCACGCCGTCGTCGCGGGTGGCGCACGTGATCACCCCGAGCTTCGACGCGTCGGTGCTCGAATACCTGATGGTGTTCGGGTCGGCTGCCACGTTCGTGATCGCGCCGCCGACCGTGTTCGGCGGCGCCGAGCTCGCGCAGCTGCTGCGGGACGAGCAGGTCACCCACATGTTCATCACCCCGGCGGCCCTCGCCTCGGTGGACGAGCAGGGCCTCGACCGGCTCGAGTGGGTCGGTGTCGGCGGCGACGCCTGCCCGCCTGAACTGGCCGACCGCTGGGCACCCGGCCGGGTGATGTTCAACATGTACGGCCCCACCGAGGCCACGATCTGCGTGACCATCGACGGCCCGTTGACCGCCGGCGAGCCGATCACGATCGGCGGACCCAACCGGGGCGTCGCCGCCCTCGTCCTCGACGGCAGGCTGCGTCCGGTGCCCGCCGGTGTTCCCGGCGAGCTGTACGTCGCCGGGGCCGCGCTGGCCCGCGGCTACCACGCGCGGGCCGGGCAGACGTCGGACCGCTTCGTGGCCAACCCGTTCGGGGAGCCCGGCGACCGGATGTACCGGACCGGTGACGTGGTGCGCTGGGTCGGGCAGCCGTCCGACCCGAAGCTGGAGTACCTGGGCCGCTCCGACCACCAGGTCAAGATCCGTGGCTACCGCATCGAACTCGGCGAGATCAACGCGGCGCTCGTCTCGCACCGGGGCATCGACTTCGCGCATACCGTCGGTCACGTCGGCGAATCCGGCGACACCCACCTGGTGTCGTACGTGCTGGCCGCGGCCAACACCGCGGTGCGCGCCGAGGACCTCACCGCGCACGCGGGCGCGATGCTGCCCGCGTACATGGTGCCGTCGGCGATCGTGGTGCTCGACGCGCTGCCGCTGACCCCGGCGGGCAAGCTCGACACCCGCGCGCTGCCCGCACCCGAGATCGTCACCGTCACCGGCGGATACGTGCCGCCGCGGACCGCGACCGAGGAGATCGTCGCGGGGGTGTTCGCCGAGGTGCTCGGCGTCGCCCGCGTCGGGTCCACGGACAGCTTCTTCGACCTCGGCGGCAACTCGTTGTCGGCGACGCGGGTCACCGCCCGGGTCGGTGCGGTCCTCGGTGCCACCCTCGGTGTCCGGCAGGTGTTCGACGCTCCCACCGTCGCTGCCCTCGCCGCGCACGTGGATTCGGTGCGCGCGCAGGGCGTCTCGCGTCCCGCGCTGGTGCCCGCGACGCGACCGCAGCGGATTCCGCTCTCGCTCGCGCAGCGGCGGATGTGGTTCCTCAACCAGTTCGACACCGACTCCGCCGCCTACAACATTCCGCTCGCGGTGCGGCTGTCCGGCGACCTCGACGTCGCCGCGCTGGCGGTCGCCGTCGCCGACGTCGTCGAGCGGCACGAGACGCTGCGGACCGTGTACCCGGCGGTCGGCAGGGAACCGCACCAGGTGGTGCTGCCCGCCGACGAGGTGATGCCGGTGCTGGCGCCGCGCCCGGTCGCCGAGGCGGACCTGCTCGCGGCGGTCGTGGGCTTCGCGTCCGGTGGGTTCGACGTCACCGTCGCGCCGTCGCTGCGGATCGCGCTGTTCGAGACCTCGCCGACCGAGCGGGTGCTGGTCGTTGTCGTCCACCACATCGCCGGTGACGGTTCGTCGATGGCGCCGCTGGCCCGCGACGTGATGGTCGCGTACGGGTCGCGCACCGCGGGACTCGAGCCGCAGTGGACCGAACTACCGGTGCAGTACGCCGACTTCGCGATCTGGCAGCGGGAGGTCCTCGGCGACGAGGCCGACCCGCAGTCGCTCGCGGCCCGGCAGCTCGCCCACTGGCGGGAGGCGCTCGCCGACCTGCCGACGCAGCTGGAACTGCCCACCGACCGGCCGCGGCCGCCGGTGCAGTCCCTCATCGGTGACACCGTCGAGTTCACCATCGACGCCGACACCCACCGGGCGCTCGTCGATGTGGCCCGCGCGGGCGGCGCCAGCGTGTTCATGGTCATGCACGCCGCACTGTCCGTGCTGCTCGCCGGCCTGTCCGGCAGCACCGACATCGCGGTCGGCACCCCGTCCGCGGGCCGCGGCGACGCCGCCCTCGACGACCTGGTCGGCATGTTCGTCGGCACCCTGGTGCTGCGGGCGCAGGTCGACCCGGACATCACCTTCACCGAGCTGCTCGCCGCGGTCCGGGAGAGCGACCTCGGGGCGTTCGGCAACACCGACATCCCGTTCGAGCGGCTCGTCGAGGTGCTCGACCCGCAGCGGTCGACGTCGCACTCGCCGCTCTTCCAGGTGATGCTCACGTTCCAGAACCTGGAGCAGGCGACGTTCGAGCTGCCCGGCCTCACCGTCGGCGCGGTCGACGCGGGCCCCGAGCCCGCGAAGTTCGACCTGACCCTCGGGCTGCAGGAGACCTACCGCGAGGACGGGGCGCCGGCGGACATCGCGGCGTCGCTGAGCTACGCCACCGACCTGTTCGACGCGTCCACCGTCCGCGGTTTCGCGGACCGGTTCCTGCGGGTGCTCGCGCAGGTGTCGGCGGACCCGACGACCCGTCTCGGCGCCGTGGACCTGCTCGGCGCCGACGAGCGCGCGACGATCGCCGGGTTCGGCCGCGGCGCCGACCCCGCGGTCGGCGCGGACACCCTGCTCGGCCTCGTCGCCGCGCGGGTGACCGCCGCACCGGACGCGGTGGCCGTCGTCGACGCCGCCGGGCCGGTGACCTACCGTGACCTGGACGGGCGCGCGAATGCGCTTGCGGCGCAGCTGGCCTCGGCCGGTGCGGGTCGGGACGGCGTCGTCGCGCTCGCCCTCGGCCGGTCCGTCGACTGGATCGTCGGCATGCTCGCGGCGTGGAAGGTTGGCGCGGCGTACGCGCCGGTCGACCCGGCGCACCCGGTGGACCGGATCGCGGCCCTGCTCACCGACACCGGCGCCCGCGCCCTGGTGTCGACGCCCGCATGGATCGCGGCAACCGGCCTCGGCGGCACCCTCGCCGACGCCGCGGTGATCGCGGTGGACGCGTCGTCGGACGCCGGGACGGTGCCTGCCGACCCGTGGACCGAGCCGGGTGCCGATGCCCGCCTGGGCTACGTGATCTCCACCTCCGGTTCCACCGGCAGGCCGAAGCCGACGCTGGTGCCGATGGCGGGCATCGCGAACACCGTCGACTGGTACCGCAGGGAGCTGGACCTGGCCGCCGGGGACGGCGTGCTGATCGCGTCGTCGCCGAGCTTCGACCTGACGCAGAAGAACGTGTGGGCCGCGCTCACCTCCGGTGCCACCGTGCACCTGGCGGGGGAGACGTTCGACCCGGAGACCATCCTCGGGATCGTCGCCGCGAACCCCGTTGCGGTGGCGAACATGTCGCCGACCGCGTTCGAGGCGATCGTCGACGCGGACGCCGACGGCGCGCTGACGCGGCTGCGGATGCTGTTCCTGGGCGGTGAGGCGGTGCGGCTCACGCCGCTGCGCGCGCTGATCGACGGCGGGCTGCGGGTGTTCAACAGCTACGGCCCGACCGAGGCGTCGGACGTCGTGTCGTTCCACGAGGTCTCGCGCGAGGAGCGCGGCGCCGTCCCGATCGGTGCCCCGATCCCGGGCGTGCAGCTGCACGTCCTCGACGACCGGCTGCGGCCCACCCCGATCGGTGTCGCCGGTGAGCTGTACGTCGGCGGCGTCGCCGTCGGCCGCGGCTACGGCGCGATGGTCGGGCAGACCGCGGACCGGTTCGTCGCGAACCCGTTCGGGGACACCGGAACCCGGATGTACCGGACCGGCGACCGGGCCCGCTGGACCGCCGCGGGTGAGCTGGACTACCTGGGCCGTACCGACTTCCAGGTGAAGCTGCGCGGCCTGCGGATCGAGCTCGGCGAGATCGAGGCCGTGCTGCACGAGCAGGACACGGTCGCGCAGGCCGCGGTCCTGGTGCGCGAGGACACCCCAGGGCAGCAGCTGCTGGTCGGCTACGTGGTGCCCGCGCCCGGCGTCGCGGTCGACGAGGCCGCGCTAATCGCCGCGCTCGGGCGTCGACTGCCCGAGTACATGGTGCCGGCGGTGTTCGTCACCCTCGACGAGTTCCCGCTCAACCGCAGCGGCAAGCTGGACCGCACCGCGCTGCCCGCACCGGATCTCGCGTCCCGTGTCGGCGAGTCCCGGGCGCCGCGGACCGACACCGAGCGGGTGCTGTGCGAGCTGTTCGCGCAGCTGCTCGGCCTCGACTCGGTCGGTGTCGACGACTCGTTCTTCGCGCTCGGCGGCGACAGCATCCTGTCCATCCAGCTGGTCGCGCGGGCCAAGGCGGCGGGCATCGTCCTGACCCCGAAGCTGGTGTTCGAGCACCGGACCGTCGCCGCGCTGGCCGCGGCCGCGTCCAGCGTCGCGCTGGAGGTGCTCGAGGAGCTGCCCGGCGGCGGCATCGGCGAGATCCCGCTGTCCCCGATCGGGCAGTGGATGATCGAGCACGGCCGCAGCTACGACCGCTTCTCGCAGGCCGAGATCCTGACCCTGCCGCGGGACCTGGTCGTCGCCGACCTGGTCGGCGCCGTGCAGGCCGTGATCGACCACCACGACCTGCTCCGCGGCAGGCTCACCGTCACCGACGGCGTCCCCGCGTTCGAGGTCGTCGAATTCGGGGCGATCGACGCGGGCGACCTCGTCCACACCGTCGCCTACTCGGGTGACTTCGTGGACACCGCCGCCGTCGAACTCGACGCCGCAGCGGACCGGCTCGACCCGGCGGACGCCGTGATGCTGCAGGCCGTCTGGTTCGTGCCCGACGCCGAGGACGCGCCCGGCCAGCTGATGCTGGTCGTGCACCACCTCGCCGTCGACGGCGTGTCCTGGCCGATCATCAGCGGCGACCTCGTCACCGCGTGGGGTCAGCTCTCGCACGGCCAGGCCGTCGACCTCGCCCCGGTCGGGACGTCGGTGCGGCGCTGGGCGCACGGCCTCGTCGACGAGGCCCGCTCCGAGCGTCGCGTCGCCGAACTCGACCTGTGGCGCGGCATCCTCGACGGCCCCGACCCGGACCTCGGGTCCCGGCCGGTCGACCCGGAACGGGACGTCGTCGGCACCGTGGCGGACCTGCACGTCGAGGTTCCCGCCGCGATCGCCGAGACCGTGCTCACCGTGCTGCCCGGCAAGTTCCACGGCACCGCCAACGACGGGCTGCTCACCGCACTCGCGCTGGCGCTCGTCGCGTGGCGCGCCGAGCGGGGCATCGACGAGCCGACCGCGCTGGTCAACCTCGAGGGCCACGGCCGCGAGGAGCAGGTGCTGCCCGGCGCGGACCTGTCCCGCACCGTCGGCTGGTTCACCACCCAGGTCCCGGTCCGCCTCGACCTGTCCGGGCTGGACCTGACCGCCGCCTTCGCGGGCGGGGGCGACCTCGGTGCCGCGGTGAAGACCGTCAAGGAGCAGCTGCTCGCGGTCCCCGACCACGGCATCGGCTACGGACTGCTCAGCAGGCTCAACCCGGACACCGCCGAGGCCCTCCGCGGGTTCGCGCCGCCGCAGATCGGGTTCAACTACCTCGGTCGGCGCGGCGCCGCGACCGACGAGCCGCAGCCCGCGCCGACCGGCGGGGCGCAGCCGGTCAACCTGGCGGGCACCAGGAACGCGGACATGGCTCTGCCCGCGGTCGTTGACATCAACGCGATCGCGGTGAACTCCACCGAGGGCGCGAAGCTGGTCGCCACCTGGTCGTACGCGACCGGGCTGCTCGGCCGCGACGAGGTGCAGCGGTTCGCCGACCTGTGGGTGGCCGCGCTGACCGCGCTCGCCAGCTACGCCGACCGTCCCGACGCGGGCGGCCGCACCCCGTCCGACTTCGACCTGGTCACCGTCGACCAGCGGCAGATCGACCGCTGGGAGGCGCAGTACCCGGAGCTGTCCGACGTGTGGTCCCTCTCGCCGCTGCAGGAGGGGCTGCTGTACCAGTCGCAGCTGGCGTCCGGCGACACGGACTTCTACCAGGTCCAGATGATGCTGACGCTGACCGGCACCGTCGACGCCGACCGGATGCGGGCCGCCGGGCAGGCCCTGCTCGACCGGTACCCGAACCTGCGGGTGGCGTTCAGCTACGAGAGCGGGGTCGGCGCGCAGATCGTGCAGCGGACCGTCACCCTGCCGTGGCGGACCGTCGACCTGACGTCGGTGCCGGTCGCCGACCGGGACGCGGCGCTGACCGCGCTGCTGGACGCGGACCGGGAGGAGGGCTTCGACCTGCTGTCGGCGCCGCTGATCCGGTTCACCCTGGTCACCCTCGCCGACGGCGAGTACCGGCTGATGCTGCTCAACCATCACGCCCTGCTCGACGGCTGGTCCACGCCGTTGCTGCTGCGGGAACTGCTGACCCTGTACGCCACCCACGGCGACGTCACGCACCTGCCGCAGCCCCGCCGGTACCGGGACTTCCTGTCCTGGCTGTCCCGGCAGGACCGTGGACATTCGCTGCAGGCGTGGCGGACCGCGTTCGAGGGCAGCGACGAGCCGACGATCGTGATCGGTGATGCGGGCGACGAGCTCGGCGACTCGCACGAGCTGGCCGCGCACCTCGACGGTGACGTGTCCGACGCGTTGGTGGCGCTGGGCCGTGAGCACGGGTTCACGATGAACACCGTCGTGCAGGCGGCGTGGGCGCTGGTCGTCGCCACCCTGACCGGGCGTGACGACATCACGTTCGGTGCCACCGTCTCCGGCCGCCCGCCGCAGATCGACGGCATCGAAGAGATGATCGGCCTGTTCATCAACACGCTGCCGGTGCGGGTGCGGCTCGACTCGGCCGAGACGATCACCGACCTGCTGACCCGGGTGCAGGGCGAGCAGGCCGACCTGCTCGATCACCACTACGTCGGGATGCCGGAGATCCAGGCGGCCGCGGGCCAGGGCACCGTGTTCGACACCCTCGCGGTGTTCGAGTCGTACCCGGTCGAGGCCGGGACCGGCGGCGGCGACATCGACGGCATGACCGTCGCGGGCATGACCGGCAGCGACTCGGTGCACTACCCGCTCGCGCTGGTCGCCGAGTTCAGTGGCACGCTCGCGCTGCGGCTGAAGTTCCTCGACGGCGTCGTCGACCAGGACCGGGCTGGCGAGATCCTCGGGTTCGTCACCCGCGCGGTCGAGGCGTTCGCGCGGACCCCGCACGCCGCGCTGGGGGCGACCAGCCTGCTCGACCCGGCGCAGCGCGCCGAACTGGTGCCCGCCCGCGGCCCGCAGGCGCCCGGCGTCCGCGGCCTGCCGGACCTGCTCGCCGCGGCCGTCGCGGTGGATCCGGCGGGGCTCGCCCTGATCGAGGGTGACGAGTGCCTGACCTACCGGGAGCTCGACGAGCGGTCCAACCGGTTGGCCAGGAAGCTGCTCGCCGCCGGTGCCAGCACCGAGAGCGTCGTCGCGATCGCGGTGTCCCGGTCCATCGAATCGGTGACCGCGATCTGGGCGGCGGCGAAGACGGGTGCGGCGTTCCTGCCGATCGACCCGAGCTACCCGCCGGACCGGATCGAGCACATGCTCACCGACTCCGGTGCCGTGCTCGGGGTGACCCTCGCCGCGCACCGGGACGGCCCGCGCGCCGGGGTGCCGTGGATCGTCCTCGACGACCCGGCCGTCGCCGCGGAACTCGCGGAGCTGCCGTCGGCGGCCATCACCGACGCCGACCGCACCCACCCGGTGCGGCCCGGGTCGGCGGCCTACATGATCTACACCTCCGGCTCCACCGGCCTGCCGAAGGGCGTTGTGGTCACCCACCGGGACCTGTTCACCACCGCGGAAGAGGCGCGCGCGCACTTCCGGATTGCGGCGGGTGACCGGGTGCTGCACGTGATCTCGCCGAGCTTCGACGCGTCCGTCCTCGAATACCTGATGACGTTCGGGGCGGCCGCGACGATGGTCATCGCGCCCGCGACCGTGTTCGGCGGCGCGGACCTGGCGGACCTGATGCGCAAGCAGCACGTCACGCACACCTTCATGACGCCCGGCTCGCTGGCGTCCGTCGACCCCGACGGGCTCGACGAACTGCGGGTCGTCGCGGTCGGTGGCGAGGCGTGCCCCGCGGATCTCGTCGCCCGGTGGGCGCCGGGCCGCCGGTTCGTCAACGCGTACGGGCCGACGGAGACCACCATCTGGGTCACCGCGACCGGCGCGCTGCGGCCGGGCGAACACGTCACCATCGGTGGCCTGCTCGCCGGGGTTGGCGCGGTGATCCTGGATCGGCGGCTGCGGCCGGTGCCCGCGGGCGTCCCCGGCGAGCTGTACGTGTTCGGGCAGTCGCTGGCCCGCGGCTATCACCGCCGCACCGGGCTGACCGCGGAGCGGTTCGTCGCGAACCCGTTCGGGGAGCCCGGCGAGCGGATGTACCGCACCGGCGACGTCGCGCAGTGGATCCGGGACGCGGACGGGGAGTGGATCATCGACTACCTCGGCCGCTCCGACTTCCAGGTGAAGGTCCGCGGCTTCCGGATCGAGCTCGGCGAGATCGAGTCGGCGCTGGCCGCGCATCCGAGCGTCGAATTCGCCCACGTGATCGGCGTTCCCGGACCGGGCGGCGCGACCGCGCTCGCCGCGTACGTGCTGCCCGCACCGGGCGGCGTGGTCGACCCGGCGACGCTGGCCTTGTTCGTCGGGGAGACCCTGCCCGCGTACATGGTTCCGGCGGCGATCGTCCCGATCGACGAGATCCCGCTGACCGGGGCCGGCAAGATCGACCGCCGCGCCCTGCCCGAGCCGCAGTTCGCGGAGCGGGCGCCGTACGTGGCACCGGAAACCCCGGTCGAACAGATCGTCGTCGACGCATTCGAGGAGGTCCTCGGCGCCGACGGCATCGGCATCGACGACGGGTTCTTCGACCTCGGTGGCCACTCGCTGCTCGCGACCCGGCTGGTCGCGCTGATCGGCGACCGCACCGAGGTGCGGGTGCCGCTGCAGTGGATGTTCACCGACCCGACACCGCGGCGGATCGCCGCCCGCGTCGACGCCGCCCACCGCGGCGTCAGCGAGGGCGAGGCCGCGCTGCAGGTGATGCTGCCGCTGCGCAGCGCGGGCACCCAGCCGCCGCTGTTCTGCGTGCACCCGTTCGTCGGCCTGTCCTGGTCGTACGGCGGGCTCGCGCAGCACCTGTCCGCCGACCGTCCGGTGTACGGCATCCAGTCGCCCGCGCTGTCCGGCGGCGCGCTGCCGGACACGATCGAGGAGATCGCGGCGCTGTACATCGAGCAGATCCGGGAGGTGCAGCCGGAAGGCCCGTACCACCTGCTCGGCTGGTCGTTCGGTGGTGTCGTCGCGCACGCGATGGCCGTGCAGCTGCGGGCGGCGGGGGAGCGGGTCGAGTCGGTCGTCATGCTCGACAGCTTCCGCGACCTGGTCGAGGTCGGGTCCGTCGCGGCAGCCGACAACATGGGCGAGGTGGTTGCCGGGCTCGGGTTCGGCATCGACCTCGGCCCCGACCTGGCGTCGCTGACCTCGGAACGGCTGCTGGAGCTGCTTGCGGCGGTTCCGGGCTTCCCGACGTCGCTGTCGGTGGCGGATCTCGAGCGGATCCTCGCCAGCGCTGGCCGGACCGGGGACCTCGTTGGGGCGTACCGGCCGCAGCGCTACGACGGCCGGGTCGACTTCTTCGCCGCCCGCCGCGGCGAGCTCGGCCACCTGGACGGCGCCGCGCAGTGGGCCGACGTGGTCGGGTCGGTGGTCACGCATGATGTGGACTCGGACCACAACGGGATGACGACGCCGAAGGCGCTGGCCCAGATCGGTCCGGTGCTGGACGGGATCCTGCGCGCGGGGCAGTGACCCCCGGATGAGTGAGGGCCCCACCGCGGTTGCGGTGGGGCCCTCACTCGTTGTGGTTGTTGGTGACCAGTCGGTGGTCGGGAGCAGGCGGTGCGCCCGTCAGATCGGGGTGCCCGCCGCCCTGCGGTAGCCGCGGATCGCGGGCCATGCGAACACGACGATCATGCCGAGCGACCACAGGACCGTCTTGGTCAGTGGTTCTGCGACCGGACCGCCGAGGCTAAGTCCCTTCATCGAGTCGATTGCCGTCGACATCGGCTGGTTCTCGACGAAACTCTGCAGCCAGGTCGGGTAGGCCGCGGTCGGCACGAAGCCGGAGTTGAAGAACATCAGCAGCGAACAGATCAGCGACAGGAGCTCGACGAGCGGGGCCTTGGTCGCGCTCACCGACAGGGCGGTCACCATCGTCGCGAAGCCGATGCCCATCAGCAGCGGCACCAGGATCAGGGCGATCGCGGCGAGCGGGCCCTGGTTGAAGCGGAAGCCGAGCATCACGCCGACGATCAGGATGAGCACCGTGGTCAGCAGGATCCGGACGGCTTCGGAGAGCAGCCTGCTGATCAGCCCGGACGCCCGGTGCACGGGCAGGATCCAGAAGCGGGAGAGCAGACCCTTGCGCCACTCCTCCTTCAACTCCATGCCGCTGGCGATGGAGCCGAACATGGAGCCGACGAGCGCGATCATCGGGGCGTAGCCGTAGACCGCATTGATGCCGGTGGCCTTGGTGACCGAGATGCCCAGCACCGCGTTGAACATGATCAGCATCAGCGCCGGGTAGCCGATCGCCTGCAGCATCGTGAATGGGTCGCGCACCCAGCGGGTCAGCAGCCGCTGCGTCTGCAGGAGGCTGTGCGTGACGAGGGCCTGCCGCGAGTTCTCCGGGTACGCCTCGGTGGTCTCGTGGAAGGTGATCTCGGTGATCGGGGATTCTTCGCGGCGTTCGTGGGTCGGGGTGGCGGTCATCTACTTGCGCCTCACGTTCGCCCACACCGTCAGCGGTGCGATTACCACGAACAGTCCGATGCTCCACCAGATCGCTGGCGCTATCAGGTCCATCGTGGCGTTGCCCTCCGCGATGGAGCGCATCGCGATCGCGAACTGGGAGACCGGCTGATTGCGCACGAAGGCCTGCGACCAGGACGGGAACTGTTCCACCGGGATGAACCCTGCCGAGAACATGCCGAGGATCAGCTGCGGGATGGTCAGCGCCTGGCTGGTGATCACCGGACTCTTGCTGAGGGTGCCGATCAGGTCACCACCTAGCGAGAGGGTCATCGCGAATACAAGGGACATTCCAACGAAGGCGGCGGTGTTGGCGGGACCGCCCTGGAAGCGGAAGCCGATGATGTGCCCGTAGATCAGCGCGGCAATCAGCGAGATGGTGCAGTGCACGAACGACGCCGACATGCGCGATGCGAGCGGCACCCCCGCGAAGATCGGCATCGTCTTGAATCGGGCCTCCATGCCATTCACGGCCTCGAGGGCGGCCTTACCCGCGGCGGAGATGGCGGTGAACGCCATCGCCTGCAGCACGATGATCGCCATCACGTACTGGGCGTAGTCGATGCCCTGGAACTTCATCACCAGGCGCAGCGGAAGGTAGAAGCCGATCGTGAAGATGGCGGGGGCAAGGACCGCGATGAACAGCTGCCCGCTGGTCCACATGCCGCGGATGTTGCGGCCGGTGAGCGCGAGCCACTGCCCGACCGGTGACAGTTCCGGCCTGCGATGCCTGCCGACCCGGGCCACGACCTTCGACTGCGGTTCGGGTGGCGGGTTGTCGGACTGTGCTGCTCGCGCAGCGACTGCAGTCATGAAGCTTCGCTCTCTTCTTCGGCCGGCTGGCCCGTCAGCGCGAGGAAGACGTCGTCGAGGGAGGGCCTGCGCAGCGCGATGTCGGCCAGCGGGATCCGCGAGATGTCGAGCCGGCGCAGCACCTCGGCGAGGGTCTGCGCGCCATACTGGGCGGGGATCGACAGACGGTCGTGCCCGGTGGCGGTGACGTACTCCGGCGGCACCAGGCTGGTCAGCACGGCGTGCACCCGCGGCAGGTCGGACACGCGCAGCGGAACCACCTCGCAGTAGCTGCCGCCGGTCCGTTCCTTCAGTTGGTCCGCGGTGCCCTCGGCGATGACGGTGCCCTTGTCGATGACGACGATGTTGTCGCTGAGGACGTCGGCCTCTTCGAGGTACTGGGTGGTGAGCAGGACCGTGATGCCCTGCTCCTTGAGGGTGGAGACAAGCGACCACACGCCCTGCCTGCTGCGCGGGTCGAGCCCGGTGGTGGGTTCGTCGAGAAACACCACCTCGGGCCTGGTGACGAGCCCACAGGCGATGTCGACGCGGCGGCGCATGCCGCCGGAGTATCCTGCGACCTTCCGCTCGGCCGCGTACTCAAGGTCGAACTGGCGCAGAAGTTCGCCAGCGCGGGCCTTCGCGGACTCCCGGTTGAGGCCCATCAGGCGCCCGAACAGCACCATGTTCTCCCGCGCCGTCAGCGACTCGTCGAGGGCGGCGTATTGGCCGGTCATCATGATCGACCGGCGCACCGCCGGCGCCTGGCTGACGACGTCGTGTCCGGCGATCATCGCACGCCCGGAGTCCGGGCGCAGCAGCGTGGACAGCACGTTGACCGTCGTCGTCTTGCCGGCGCCGTTGGGTCCGAGGATGCCGAGTACGGTGCCGCGCGGCACCTCGAAGTTGACCCCCCTGAGCGCATGCACGTCACCGAAGGACTTGCGGATTCCCTCGACCAGGACCGCAGAGTGGGGCGTAGGCATGCCTGCGAGTATGTCATGACCTGTTGAACGCGGAGGAAGCCTCGGGGCAGTTCATGCCCTGCCTCTGGCTGGCTGGTGACAGCAGTAACGGCGGCCGCGGGTGCCGCGATCGTCTCCCACACAACGCCTGGTCGGAGTGAACGTGCCGAGAGCAGCGCGTGTCGTGCGAATGATGCCGCCGGTCCTGGTGGCAGATACCGCGATGTACCGGCTGTCGCGGCGTGACGTGGATCGCGTGAACACGCGACGCGCCTCGCCGTCGGGATCTTCGCGCAAGACGAGGTGGGCGTCCCCGCCCGGCCGTGTGGCGGCGCATGGCCGACCTGCCACGCGGTGAGATTACTTCGAATGGATGACGCCAGACGGCTGAGCATCGACGCTCGATTACTTCCCGCCAGCTGGTGGCCGGGTCACCTGGTGATGTCGAAGTAGGCGCTGCGAAGCAATTCGCGGTAGTGATCCGGGTCCGGCATCATCGCGAGATCGACGGTGAACGTAATAGTGAGTACATCATCTCCAGTGGAAGCGACCATGTGGGCGAGTCCGGTCCCGTTGTCGATGATCGGGACGCATCGGATCTCAACAATCGCGGCGCTTCCGAGGACGAGCGGCTCGGGTTCGCGCATGTAGTTGGAGACCGTTGTGGAGCATCGATTGTCGCCCTGATGCCCCCGGCGGCGCTCCATCCATGCCGCAAAGCGGCCGAGGAAGGTAGGGATGGCCGCTGCGCATTCCACCGACTCCATCAGCAGCGGATGCTCACGTCGGTGCCGCTCCGTTGAGACGGATGCGGCGATCGCTGCCAGTCGTGATCGGTCGTCGGTCTCCTCGACGTGAAGATCCACGAGCATCGATGCGACCTGATTAGCTGCGTCCAACTCAAACGACCCGCGAACACTCTTCGGTACGTGTGCCGCTAGTGAGAGCGTATCGCTCTCGGGTCGCCCCTTCAGGTACGTGGCCAGCGCAGCGGACACGGTGGCCAGAATGACATCGTTCACGGTCGCCTGCGCCTCGGTAGCACGAAGGGCGCGAGCATCCTCCAGGGGCAATCGGATGCTTCCGACGGTCCGGGTGGGACCGATTCTGGCATTGAAGCGTGTCGGTGTTCGGTCCTGCTGGAGTTCCGGGATCCGTCCGGCCGCAACTTCGGCGGCAAGTTCGCGTCGAAGGATCTTCAGCCTGCGGACGCTGCGGGCATGGCGAACCAGTTGCCGCGGAACTGTGGCCAAAGCGGCAGGGAGTGCGGGTGCCCGATGTGAGCCGCGGAAGGCGGAATGACCTGCGATAAGTGGGCCCGGTGCGCTCAACAAGCTTCGACCGAGATCGGCGCTCGCGATGCCATCGGCGGCGCTGTGGTGGACCTTGAAGACGAACACATTGCAGGGTGCTCCTCGATCGTGCGCGCCCAGGACAAGACGTGCTTCCCAGGGCGGGCGAGTGAGATCCATCCGAGTGCCCGAGATTGCCGCGAGCACCTCGTCGACGGTGGTGCCAGCTGGGGGCACATCGACGAACACATGGTTCGCGATGTCGAAGGCATCGTCGTGAGCCCAGCGTGGCGGCGCGATGTCGAGCGGAGCCCGGACCAGCGCATCGGTGAAGACGGTGCTGGAGTGGATTCGCGCCGCGATCCACTCGATCAAGGCTGGCGCCGAGCGCGGGAACGACTTGTCCGGCGCCGACGGGTCGAGGAGGTACGCATTGACGATCGCCTGCGGAGAGTGGTCAGTTTCCGCAATGAGGAATGACGAATCCAGGTAGGACAACTCGCCCGGCATCGGTGTTGTCGCAGAGAGCATCCCTGTGTCCTTCGGGTGCTGGGTGCACGGCGCGCACGAGTGGTGTTGACGTGTTGGACGGTCGTTCAGTTGACTGACGAGGCGTATGCCCGGCCGGTGATCCGGTCCTGTTCGGGTGAGAGCATCCGCCCGAGCGAGAAGCGTTGCGATTCCGGGTTGTAGGCGCGCGTCGGGAGCCACGTGACGAGGTGGACAACCCGGTTGTTCCACACCTCAATCCGAGTGGCGCGCGCCTCGTGCGCCATTTCGTGTGCCCTGTAGGTGCGCGTCAGCAGGTTGGTATAGCGCCAGTAGGCGACCGGATTGGTGCGGAACCGGCGGGCTGACGTCTCCGCCTGCATCCCGAGGATGAACGCGATCGAGTAATCACACTTGCGGACACACAGCGACAGATCCAGATCGTCGTGGATGTCGGTGCGATCGGAAATGGCAGCACGCACCGACGCCCACGCGGACCTGCGAATCGCCATGTTTCCACCCGGCGCCATCGCGAGTCCGACCACGCCGAGACCGTCCGTCGATGCGGCGCGCGTTCTCGCGATCAGCCGCTCGTTCGACTTCGCGAACGTCTTGCGGAACGGGGAGTCAAACGGCAACAGGGGGCCCGTCGCGGCACCAACCGAGTCGGGGGCAGTCGCGAAGTACTCCCGGATAGCGCGGGCCCACCCGGGCTGCGCCAGGGTGTCGGCATCGAGGCGGGCGACGATCTCCGAGGTCGCGGCGTTGAGGCCTGCATTCCTCGCGAAGGTGACGCCTGCCCGGGCCTCGTTCACCAGACGCAGTTTGGGCTCTCGGGCCTGAATGCCCTGCACGATTGCTTCGGTGTTGTCGGTCGAATCGTTGTTAACGACCACGATCTCCGCGATCTCGTCGATCTGAGCGAAGACGTTCGTGAGGGTCGCTTCGATGTTGTCCTCCTCGTTGAAGGCGGGGATGACAACGGACAGCGAAGGAAGCGGCATGGCGTCAAACGTTATCGGCGAAAGGCGGCGTCCGAGAAGCCGAGATGGCCAAGTTCATTCAATCGGCGGACCCGCTGGATGGGCATGGCGTACGAGTTGCTCATCGCTGTGTCATTCATCTGAACGACACGCATGAGTACCTGTGATTTCGGTGCGTAGGTGTTGATCCGTGATCCGATCGACGGATGGGGAGGATCACTGAAGGCATCGGCAAGGTCTCGATTCCGCTGGCTCCGCGCGACGCGGCCAACGTCTACGGCGAGTCGGATCGGGGACCCGCGACCATCGTCGATGTCTACGTCTTCGATGGCGTGACGCGCGAGGTCACCGGGGATTCCGTGGCCGACTGGATCGCCGGGCGGCTGACCTGTTCGCCGATACTCACCGCCCGTTTGCACCGGATGTTCGGTGAGCTCGATTACCCGGCGTGGATCACCGACGAGGATTTCGACGTGCGTGACCACGTCACCGTGGTGCCCGGCGACACTGAGTGGGGCTCGGCGAAGTGGATCATCGCCGGCCGGGTCAATGCGCGGATGGACCTCACCCGGCCGCCGTGGGACATCACCGTTCTTCCGAACGTGTCCGGGATCGGAGGGGGCTTTCCCGACACGGCGACGGTGGTGGTTCTGCGCTTCCATCACTCGGTGGGGGATGCCGTGGCCACCGCGGCGATCGCACGGCGACTGTTCGACGGCAGTCGGACTTCCGCGGTGGCCATGCAGCCTGTGCCACGGCCGACCGGCGCGGCCGCCGCTGTGCTGCGGGTCCCGGCCCGGCTCGTACGGTTCGGCGGCGCGCTCGTGACCGGGGCCCGCGCCGCCCGGGCAGTCGACCTGGCGGCCGCCCGCGGCGAACTGGTCAAGCCGCAGGGGCGCTGGCCGCGAACGCGATTCAACCGCCGCCTCGCCGGGGTGCCCGGAGTCGCGGTGCAGTTCTTCGACCTCGCCGACCTGGCAGCGATCAGATCGACCGTCGCCGGAGCGACGGTCAACGACGTCATGCTCACCGTCATCGGGGGTGCGATGGGCGCCTACCTGGACGAGGCGGGGGAGAAGCCCGGCCGTTCGTTGGCCGCGAAGATGCCTATCGCGACCGACGACGACACCGACACGGCGAACAAGTTCGCGCTCGGGTCCGTCGACCTTCACACGGACGTCCCGGATGCGACCGAGCGACTGCGGAAGGTTGCCGCGACCACGCGCGCGGAGAAGGACCGGCAGAACCATGCGGCGGTCGCCGCGCAGCGCACCGTGTCCGAGCGCATTCCCGCGTTCGTCACCAGGTTCGTCGGGGCCCGCGCCGCCGCGGGCGCAACACCCCCGGAGGTGGTGTCCACCGGCAACACCCTGATCTCCAACGTCCCGAGCCGGGCGGCAGGCGCGACCTTCGAGGGCAAGCGCATCATCGGGTCGTTCGGAGTGCTGACCCTCAGCGACGGAGATGGCCTGGCGCACTTCGTCTCGTCCGTCGGCGACCGCGTGTCCCTGTCGGTGACGGTCGACAGCGCGGCGATGCCGGATCTCGGTCGCTACGAGGACCTGTTGACGGCGGAATTCGATAAGCTCGCTACCGCGGCGTCACCCAGATCGTGATGTCCGCGTGCACCACCTCGGCGCCGTTCCGGTCCCGGATCGTGACCGGGACAACGAGGTCGGTGCCGTCGGTGATCGCGGCGAAGTCGGGGAGCGCGGGCAGCTGCGCGACGGCGTGCAGTCCCGTCGTCGCCTTCCCCAGGTACTGCGTGTGCATCGCCTTCGGGATCCAGCGGTGCGTGGTCGGGACCGTCGCCTCGGCGAGCATCCCCATCGCGGCCTCCGCCAGATTGCACGCCGCGATCGCGTGGAAGGTGCCGATGTGGTTGTGCACCCCCCACCACTTCGGGGACCGCACCTCGCAGCGGCCCGGCTCCAGCGCGGTGACGCGGGGGAGCACCGTCGCGAAGTACGGCACCCGCGCGCACATGCCGAGGGAGAACAGCACGGAACCGACGCCGTTCCTCGGCAGACGCTGCCAGCTGCGGTAGGTCGGGGACTCGATGGCCATGCCCGAACCTTACTTAAAAGTAAGTTCAGGGCCAAGGGGGTCGGCCGCCCGGAGTTGAAGTCCGCGCCGCGCTACGGCATACTGTTCAGGTTGCCTGGGCCAGGGACGTGCACGCGCACGGCCTCCGCCCGGCGGTTGAGGGTCGAGATCAGCACGTTCCGGTGGAGGTTTCACCGGACTGCCGGTCGGGCCGAAGCAGAACAAATCGTCGCAAGACGGAAGCAGTGACCACCTGCGCTCCACCCGGAGCGCAGCCCGGGACACATTTTCCGTCGCCGATTCGTGTGTAAACGCGGGTCGGGGACGGAGCGGGAGGGCGACACGCCCGACCGCGTGGACCGGGGACAGTTCCATGACAGATGAACAGCGGCAGCGGATCGGAATCCCGATCGGCATCGGACAACGAGTCCCAGGACCCTGCGTCCCGATCGCCAACGTTCTTCTTCGCCCGGAAGTGGGTGGGAACTGTGCAGACGAGGTAGCCCCTGACGGGTCTACGTGCAAACGAGCAGCATCCCCGGATGCTGCGAAGGCCTAATCACATCGGGCAAGGAAGAGGACACAAGCGTGGCGGGACAGAAGATCCGCATCAGGCTCAAGGCCTACGACCATGAGGCGATCGACGCGTCTGCGCGCAAGATCGTCGAGACGGTGACCCGTACCGGGGCCCGTGTGGTCGGACCGGTGCCGTTGCCGACCGAAAAGAACGTGTACTGCGTTATCCGTTCGCCGCACAAGTACAAGGATTCGCGCGAGCACTTCGAGATGCGCACCCACAAGCGGCTCATTGACATCCTCGACCCGACGCCCAAGACGGTCGACGCGCTCATGCGCATCGACCTGCCGGCCAGCGTCGATGTCAACATCCAGTGAGCGCGGCGGAGACAACAACAATGACTGAGAACAAGATCACGGGCATCCTGGGCACCAAGCTCGGCATGACCCAGGTCTTCGACGAGAACAACCGGGTCGTTCCGGTCACCGTCGTCAAGGCCGGACCGAACGTCGTCACCCAGATCCGCACCGAGGAGCGCGACGGCTACAGCGCCGTCCAGCTCGCGTACGGCGCGATCGACCCCCGCAAGGTGAACAAGCCGACCACCGGCCAGTTCGCCAAGGCCGGTGTGACCCCCCGCCGCCACATCGTGGAGCTGCGCGTCGCCGACGCCGGCGAGTACGAGGTCGGCCAGGAGCTCACCGCCGCTGTGTTCGAGGACGGCGCCTACGTCGACGTCACCGGCACCTCCAAGGGCAAGGGCTTCGCCGGCACCATGAAGCGTCACGGCTTCGCCGGTCAGGGCGCCTCCCACGGTGCGCAGGCCGTGCACCGTCGCCCGGGCTCGATCGGTGGCTGCGCCACCCCCGGCCGCGTGTTCAAGGGCATGCGCATGTCGGGCCGCATGGGTAACGACCGCGTCACCACGCAGAACCTCTCGGTCCACAAGGTGGACGCCGAGAACGGTCTGCTTCTGATCAAGGGTGCGATCCCCGGCCGCAAGGGCGGCCTCGTGATCGTCAAGACCGCAGTGAAGGGTGGTGCGTCCGCATGACCGAGACCGCAACCAAGCTCACCCTCGACGTCCGCAACGCCGACGGCGGCACCAACGGCACCGTCGACCTGCCCGCCGAGATCTTCGACGTCCAGGCCAACATCGCGCTGATGCACCAGGTCGTCGTCGCTCAGCTGGCCGCGGCACGTCAGGGCACGCACTCCACCAAGACCCGCGGCGAGGTCCGCGGCGGTGGCAAGAAGCCGTACCGGCAGAAGGGCACCGGCCGCGCCCGTCAGGGCTCGACCCGCGCGCCGCAGTTCGCCGGTGGTGGCACCGTCCACGGCCCGAAGCCGCGCGACTACAGCCAGCGGACCCCGAAGAAGATGAAGGCCGCCGCCCTCCGCGGTGCCCTCTCCGATCGGGCCCGCAACGAGCGCATCCACGTGATCACCGAACTGGTGGCGGGTCAGACCCCGTCCACCAAGTCCGCCAAGAAGTTCCTCGGCGAGATCTCGGATCGCAAGAAGGTCCTGCTCGTCGTCGGACGCGAGGACATCGCGGCCTGGAAGAGCGTGCAGAACCTCGAGGGTGTGCACCCCATCGCCCCCGACCAGCTGAACACCTACGACGTGCTCAACAGCGACGACGTCGTGTTCAGCGTCGAGGCGCTCAACACGTTCGTCCACGGCCCGGCCGAGTCGGCGCAGAAGGAGGAGAGCAAGTGAGCACCATCGCCGATCCCCGCGACATCCTGCTCGCGCCGGTCATCTCCGAGAAGTCCTACGGACTGATCGAGGAAGGCACCTACACCTTCCTGGTGCACCCGGACTCGAACAAGACGCAGATCAAGATTGCCGTGGAGAAGGTCTTCGGCGTCACCGTGACCAGCGTCAACACCGCCAACCGTCAGGGCAAGCGCAAGCGGACCCGGTTCGGCTACGGCAAGCGCAAGAACACCAAGCGCGCGCTCGTGACCCTCTCGGCCGACAGCAAGCCCATCGAGATCTTCGGAGGCCCGGTCGCGTAAGCGGGCGGGACTTGACGAGATATAGAGGACGAGAAGACTCATGGCAATCCGTAAGTACAAGCCGACTACCCCGGGCCGTCGCGGCTCGAGCGTCTCGGACTTCGCCGAGATCACTCGGTCGACGCCCGAAAAGTCGCTCATCCGCCCGCTGCACGGGCGCGGTGGTCGTAACGCGCACGGTCGCATCACGACCCGGCACAAGGGTGGCGGACACAAGCGCGCCTACCGGCTGATCGATTTCCGTCGCAACGACAAGGACGGCGTGCCGGCCAAGGTCGCGCACATCGAGTACGACCCCAACCGCACCGCGAACATCGCGCTGCTGCACTACGCCGACGGCGAGAAGCGCTACATCATCGCGCCGAAGGACCTCAAGCAGGGTGCACGGGTCGAGTCCGGTGTCGGCGCCGACATCAAGCCCGGCAACAACCTGCCGCTGCGCAACATCCCGACCGGTACCACCATCCACGCGGTGGAACTGCGTCCGGGCGGCGGCGCCAAGATGGCCCGCTCCGCCGGTGCCAGCATCCAGCTCCTCGGCAAGGAGGGTCCGTACGCGACCCTGCGCATGCCGTCGGGTGAGATCCGCCGCGTCGACGTGCGCTGCCGCGCCACCGTCGGCGAGGTCGGCAACGCCGAGCAGTCGAACATCAACTGGGGCAAGGCCGGCCGCATGCGCTGGAAGGGCAAGCGCCCGACCGTCCGCGGTGTCGTGATGAACCCGGTCGACCACCCGCACGGTGGTGGTGAGGGTAAGACCTCCGGTGGTCGCCACCCGGTCAGCCCGTGGGGTAAGCCGGAAGGCCGCACCCGCAAGCCCAACAAGCCGAGCGACAAGCTCATCGTCCGCCGCCGGCGTACCGGCAAGAAGCGCTAGGAGGGAGTGAAGAATGCCCCGCAGTCTTAAGAAGGGTCCGTTCGTCGACGACCACCTCCTCGCGAAGGTGGACGTGCAGAACGAAAAGGGCACCAAGCAGGTCATCAAGACCTGGTCCCGTCGTTCGACCATCATCCCGGACTTCATCGGTCACACGTTCGCCGTCCACGACGGTCGCAAGCACGTGCCGGTGTTCGTGTCCGATTCGATGGTCGGTCACAAGCTCGGTGAGTTCGCACCGACCCGCACGTTCAAGGGTCACATCAAGGACGACCGGAAGAGCAAGCGTCGATGAGCACTGAAACTCAGAACCCCACCGCCAAGGCGGTCGCGCGCCACGTGCGCGTGACGCCGATGAAGGCCCGTCGTGTCGTGGACCTGGTTCGTGGTCGTTCCGTCGAGGACGCCCTGAACATCCTCAAGTTCGCGCCGCAGGCCGCCAGCGAGCCGGTCGCCAAGGTCGTTGCCAGCGCCGCTGCCAACGCCGAGAACAACCTCGGCCTTGACCCCAGCACGCTGGTCGTCGCCACCGCGTACGTGGACGAGGGTGCCACCCTCAAGCGTTTCCAGCCGCGTGCCCAGGGCCGTGCGTTCCGGATCCGCAAGCGCACCAGCCACATCACGGTCATCGTGGAGAGCCTGCCGAAGGCCGGAACCTCGACCCGCAACCGCCGGAAGGGAAGTGCTCAGTAGTGGGCCAGAAAATCAACCCGCACGGCTTCCGCCTGGGTATCACCACCGACTGGAAGTCCCGCTGGTACGCCGACAAGCAGTACGCGGAGTACGTCAAGGAAGACGTCGCGATCCGCAAGCTCCTCGCCACCGGCATGGAGCGGGCAGGCATCGCGAAGGTGGAGATCGAGCGCACCCGTGACCGGGTCCGCGTCGACATCCACACCGCGCGTCCGGGCATCGTCATCGGCCGCCGCGGCGCCGAGGCCGACCGCATCCGCGCCGCCCTCGAGAAGCTGACCGGCAAGCAGGTCCAGCTGAACATCCTCGAGGTCAAGAACGCGGAGGCCGAGGCCCAGCTCGTCGCGCAGGGCGTCGCCGAGCAGCTCAGCAACCGTGTCGCGTTCCGTCGCGCCATGCGCAAGGCCATCCAGTCGGCCATGCGTCAGCCGAACGTCAAGGGCATCCGGGTGCAGTGCTCGGGCCGTCTCGGCGGTGCCGAGATGTCCCGCTCGGAGTTCTACCGCGAGGGTCGCGTCCCGCTGCACACGCTGCGCGCGGACATCGACTACGGCCTCTACGAGGCGAAGACCACCTTCGGCCGGATCGGCGTGAAGGTGTGGATCTACAAGGGCGACATCGTCGGTGGCAAGCGTGAGCTGACCGCCGCCGCGCCGGCAGGCGACCGCCCGCGTCGCGAGCGTCCGAGCCGCCCGCGTCGTTCCGGTGCCTCGGGCACCACCGCGACCAGCACCGAGGCCGGTCGCGCCGCCTCCGAGGCCCCGGCCTCGACCGAATCGAATCAGGAGGGCTGACGCATGTTGATCCCACGTCGGGTCAAGCACCGCAAGCAGCACCACCCGAGCCGTTCGGGTGCGGCCAAGGGTGGCACCCAGGTCACGTTCGGTGAGTACGGCATCCAGGCTCTCGAGCCCGCCTACATCACCAACCGTCAGATCGAGTCCGCTCGTATCGCCATGACGCGCCACATCAAGCGTGGCGGCAAGATCTGGATCAACATCTTCCCGGATCGCCCGCTGACCAAGAAGCCCGCCGAGACCCGCATGGGTTCCGGTAAGGGTTCGCCGGAGTGGTGGGTCGCGAACGTCAAGCCCGGTCGGGTCATGTTCGAGATGAGCTACCCGAACGAGGAGATCGCTCGCGAGGCCCTGCGTCGCGCGATGCACAAGCTCCCGTGCAAGTGCCGCATCGTCACCAGGGAGGAGCAGTTCTGATGGCTACTGGAACCCCCGCCGCGGAGCTCCGCGAGCTCACCGAGGAGGAGCTGGTCACCAAGCTCCGCGAGTCGAAGGAAGAGCTGTTCAACCTTCGCTTCCAGATGGCGACCGGTCAGCTGGACAACAACCGTCGCCTGCGCACCGTTCGTCACGAGATCGCGCGCATCTACACCGTTATGCGCGAGCGTGAGCTCGGCCTCGCCGCCGGCCCGGGTGCGGGTGACGCGGCATGAGTGAGAACGAGAAGGACACCGCAGTGACTGAAGAGCGTGGGACCCGCAAGGTCCGCATCGGCTATGTCGTCTCCGACAAGATGGAGAAGACGATCGTTGTCGAGCTCGAGGATCGCGTCAAGCACAAGCTGTACGGCAAGATCATCCGCCGCACCACCAAGGTGAAGGCGCATGACGAGAACGGCCTCGCCGGCGTCGGCGACCGCGTGCAGCTGATGGAGACCCGACCGCTGTCGGCGACCAAGCGCTGGCGTCTGGTCGAGGTGCTCGAGAAGGCCAAGTAGGCCCTCGCGTTCCTCCCGGCGTTGGCACCAGCTGCCCGCGCCGGATGCAGCACTGTCGAACGGCCCGTCCCGGACTTCCGGGGCGGGCCGTTCGGCTGTGACAGGGATCCCCACCTGCGTGAATCGGGTGTCACCGATTTGGCTTCGCGGTGCGGATTCCCTACACTAGGGCGGTTGCCTGTGCCTCCGCATGCCCGCGTGCGGGTACGGATGGGCGGCAGACCGCGCGTATCGGGTCGGTAATCCGCTACGTACGAAAATCCAGGTCTTAGGAGAGATCAGTGATTCAGCAGGAGTCGCGACTGCGCGTCGCCGACAACACGGGTGCCAAGGAGATTCTCTGCATCCGCGTTCTCGGTGGCTCGTCCCGTCGCTACGCCGGGATCGGTGACATCATCGTCGCCACCGTCAAGGACGCCATCCCGGGTGGAAACATCAAGAAGGGCGAGGTCGTCAAGGCCGTCGTCGTGCGCACCACCAAGGAGCGCCGCCGTCCGGACGGCTCGTACATCAAGTTCGACGAGAACGCCGCCGTCCTGATCAAGCCCGATCACGACCCGCGTGGCACCCGCATCTTCGGACCCGTCGGCCGCGAGCTGCGCGACAAGAAGTTCATGAAGATCGTCTCGCTCGCCCCGGAGGTGCTGTGATGAAGGTGCACAAGGGTGACACCGTTCTGGTCATCGCCGGCAAGGACAAGGGCGCCAAGGGCAAGGTCATCCAGGCCTACCCGGCGACCGACAAGGTCCTCGTCGAGGGTGTGAACCGGATCAAGAAGCACACCGCGGTCTCCGCGAACCAGCGCGGCGCCTCCTCCGGCGGCATCGTGACCCAGGAGGCCCCGATCCACGTCTCGAACGTCGCGGTCATCGACTCGGACGGCAACCCCACCCGCGTGGGCTACCGCACCGACGAGAACGGCAAGCGGGTTCGGATCTCCCGTAAGAACGGGAAGGACATCTGAGATGACGAGCACTGAGAACAAGATCCAGCCGCGCCTGAAGCTGCGCTACCGCGCCGAGATCAAGGACGCGCTGAACGCGGAGTTCAAGTACGACAACGTCATGCAGATCCCCGGCGTGGTCAAGGTCGTCGTCAACATGGGTGTCGGCGACGCCGCCCGCGACGCCAAGCTGATCAACGGCGCCGTCGCGGACCTCGCGCTGATCACCGGTCAGAAGCCGGAGATCCGCAAGGCCCGCAAGTCCATCGCGCAGTTCAAGCTGCGTGAGGGCATGCCGATCGGTGCCCGCGTCACCCTCCGTGGCGACCGCATGTGGGAGTTCCTCGACCGTCTCGTGTCGATCGCGCTTCCGCGAATCAGGGACTTCCGTGGCCTGTCCGGCAAGCAGTTCGACGGCAACGGCAACTACACGTTCGGCCTCAACGAGCAGTCGATGTTCCACGAGATCGACGTCGACAAGATCGACCGCCCGCGGGGTATGGACATCACCGTCGTGACCACCGCCACCAACAACGACGAAGGCCGTGCCCTGCTCAAGCACCTCGGCTTCCCGTTCAAGGAGAACTGAGCATGGCGAAGAAGGCACTGGTCAACAAGGCCAACAAGAAGCCCAAGTTCGCGGTCCGCGCGTACACCCGCTGCCAGAAGTGCGGCCGGCCGCACGCGGTCTACCGCAAGTTCGGCCTCTGCCGCGTGTGCCTGCGCGAGATGGCGCACGCCGGCGAGCTGCCGGGTGTCCACAAGAGCTCGTGGTGATCTCACCCGTTCGACGGTGACACCACCAGTGTGACAGGCGAGGGGCGCGGACCTGAAAAGGTCCGCGCCCCTTGTTGTTTCCGTGCCCCGCCGCGGCGGGGGAGGGGCGGCCACCTGGGGCGATTTGGCCTGGCCAGGGGTTTTGCCTACACTAGAGCGGTTGCCTGTGCCACGACGACCCACGTTGCGTCGTCACGGACCGGGCGACATGCATTCATTCCGGTCGACGATTGTCGGTCGGACCAGCCGAATTGTTGTAGGCCCACGACCGGGCGACCGGTGTTGCATGGGAACCGCAGCGAGAAAGGTGTCGAGGTCTAACCATGACCATGACCGACCCGATCGCAGACTTCTTGACGCGTCTGCGCAACGCCAACACGGCGTACCACGACGAGGTGAAGCTGCCGCACTCGAAGATCAAGGCGAACATCGCCGAGATCCTCAAGCGCGAGGGCTACATCTCCGACTACCGCACCGAGGACGCCGAGGTGGGCAAGACCCTCATCGTCGACCTCAAGTACGGCCCCACCCGCGAGCGCAGCCTCGCCGGCGTCCGCCGTGTCTCCAAGCCCGGTCTCCGGGTGTACGCGAAGTCCACCAACCTGCCCAAGGTTCTCGGCGGCCTCGGCGTGGCGATCATCTCCACGTCCTCCGGTCTGCTCACGGACCGTCAGGCGGCCAAGCAGGGCGTGGGCGGCGAAGTCCTCGCCTACGTCTGGTAAGGGAGGCCACCACAATGTCGCGTATTGGAAAGATTCCGGTCACCGTCCCCTCGGGTGTCGAGGTGACCATCGACGGCCAGGACGTCGCGGTGAAGGGCCCGAAGGGGCAGCTGTCGCTGACCATCGCCGAGCCGATCGCCATCGCCAAGGGTGAGGACGGTGCCCTGCTGGTCACCCGTCCCGACGACGAGCGTCGCAGCCGCGCGCTGCACGGCCTGTCGCGCACCCTCGTCGCGAACCTCATCACCGGTGTCACCCAGGGGTACACCACCAAGATGGAGATTCACGGCGTCGGCTACCGCGTCGCGCTCAAGGGCCAGGACCTCGAGTTCGCGCTCGGCTACAGCCACCCGGTCCCGATCGAGGCGCCCGAGGGCATCTCGTTCGCGGTCGAGTCGCCGACCCGGTTCTCGGTCTCCGGCATCGACAAGCAGAAGGTCGGCCAGATCGCCGCCAACATCCGTCGTCTGCGCAAGTCCGACCCGTACAAGGGCAAGGGCATCCGCTACGAGGGTGAGCAGGTCCGCCGCAAGGTCGGAAAGACGGGTAAGTGATATGAGCCAGACTGCAAACCAGAAGGCCAAGCGAATCCCGCTGGGCAAGGACGTGTCCACCACGCGTCGTCTGTCGAAGACGCGTCGTCACTTCCGTCTGCGCAAGAAGATCTCCGGCACGCCCGAGCGTCCCCGTCTCGTCGTGAACCGCTCCTCGCGTCACATCCACGTCCAGCTCGTGGACGACCTCGCAGGCCGGACCCTGGCCGCGGCGTCGACCATCGAGGCGGACCTGCGTGCCGCCGAGGGCGACAAGAAGGCCCTGAGCGCCAAGGTCGGTCAGCTGATCGCCGAGCGCGCCAAGGCTGCCGGCATCGACGCCGTGGTCTTCGACCACGGTGGCCACGGCTACCACGGCCGCATCGCGGCCCTGGCCGATGCCGCTCGCGAAGGCGGGTTGAAGTTCTGATGACGAAGATTTCTAACGGAAGGACAGTCTGATGCCGGGACGTCAGAGGCGTGACGGCGGCAGCGGACCCGCCGGACAGAATGGCCCCAACACCGGGGACAACCGCGGTGGCGACCGCCGTGGCGGTCGTGACGATCGTCGCGGCCAGGCGGCACCGAAGTCGGACCACATCGAGCGTGTGGTCGCGATCAACCGCGTGTCGAAGGTCGTCAAGGGTGGTCGGCGTTTCAGCTTCACCGCCCTCGTGATCGTCGGCGACGGCAACGGACTCGTTGGCGTCGGCTACGGCAAGGCCAAGGAAGTTCCCGCGGCCATCCAGAAGGGTGTCGAGGAGGCGCGCAAGGGCTTCTTCCGCGTGCCGCTCATCGGCAGCACCATCACCCACCCGGTGCAGGGCGAGGCCGCTGCCGGCGTCGTCATGCTCCGCCCGGCCAGCCCGGGTACCGGTGTGATCGCCGGTGGTGCGGTGCGTGCCGTGCTCGAGTGCGCGGGTGTGCACGACATCCTTGCCAAGTCGCTCGGTAGCGACAACGCGATCAACGTCGTGCACGCGACCGTTGCCGCCCTCAAGGGTCTGCAGCGTCCGGAAGAGGTTGCGGCCCGTCGTGGCCTGCCCCTCGAGGACGTGGCCCCGGCCGGCATGCTGCGTGCCCGCGCACAGGCTGGGAGCGTGAAGTAATGGCAGATCTGAAGGTCACTCAGGTCAAGAGCTCGATCGGGACCAAGCAGAACCAGCGCGACAGCCTGCGGACGCTCGGCCTCAAGGGCATCCGCAAGAGCGTCGTCCGCGAGGACAACGCGCAGAACCGCGGCCTGATCAACGTGGTTCGACACCTCGTCACAGTTGAGGAGGTCTAACCATGACCATCAAGCTGCACCACCTCCGGCCCGCGCCGGGCGCCAAGACCGACAAGACCCGCGTCGGCCGTGGTGAGGGTTCCAAGGGTAAGACCGCCGGTCGCGGCACGAAGGGCACCAAGGCCCGCAAGAACGTGCCTGCCGCCTTCGAGGGCGGGCAGATGCCGCTGCACATGCGGCTGCCCAAGCTCAAGGGCTTCACGAACCCGAACCGGGTCGAGTACCAGGTTGTCAACGTCGCCGACATCGCTCGGGTGTTCCCCGAGGGCGGCCAGATCGGCATCGACGAGTTCGTTGCCAAGGGCCTGGTCCGCAAGAACCGTCTGGTGAAGGTTCTCGGCGACGGTGAGCTCACGGTTGCCGTGCAGGTGACCGCGAACAAGTTCACCGGCTCCGCCAAGGAGAAGATCGCCGCTGCCGGTGGGACCACCACCGAGCTGTAGCGATTCGGCTCTGCAGACCGCGACGGCCGCGGGGAGGCGCTCGTCGTTGCTCGTGGGTTGACCCTGGTGGTGGGTTCTGGGGTCTCTCCGCGGTCTCCTCCCCCCCCACCCCCCGCGACCCTTGGTCCCCCCCCACACCCCGCGCCCCT
>NZ_JBHXNU010000009.1:0-11365 GCF_042719255.1 Rhodococcus sp. NPDC058532 | reverse complement strand
GGGGGAACCCACCGCGGGTCTGGAGAGCTTAACCGGGAAACCCGGTGACTCCCGCCACATCGTTTTGGGGTCCCCGCGGCCGTCGCCGTTGGCGGCGATTTATGGGATTGCCCGGCGGTCGCTTCCGGCGCCACTGATAGAGTTCTGGAGTTCACCCGACCATCGGGCGCTCTCGCCCACCCTCACCTCGTCGTGCCCAGGAGGATTCTTGCTTTCCGCCTTCGTCTCGGCCTTCAGGACTCCAGACCTGAGGCGGAAGATCCTCATCGCACTCGGACTGATCGCGCTCTACCGGCTCGGTGCGACGGTGCCGTCGCCCGGCGTCGACTACGGCAACGTCAAGGCGTGTATCGATCAGATCTCGGGCAGTGAGCAGGCGGGCATCTACTCGCTGATCAACCTGTTCTCCGGTGGCGCGCTGCTGCAGCTGTCGATCTTCGCGATCGGCATCATGCCGTACATCACGGCGAGCATCATCGTGCAGCTGCTGACCGTCGTCATCCCGCGGTTCGAGGAACTCCGCAAGGAGGGCCAGTCCGGCCAGGCGAAGATGACGCAGTACACCCGGTACCTGTCGATCGCGTTGGCGATCCTGCAGTCGACCGGCATCGTCGCCCTCGCCGCCCGCGGCCAGCTGCTGCAGGGCTGTCAGGAGCCGATCCTCGCCGACGACTCGGTGTTCGCGATGGTCACCATCGTGCTGGTGATGACCGCGGGCGCGGCACTGGTCATGTGGATGGGTGAGCTGATCACCGAACGCGGCGTCGGCAACGGCATGTCGCTGCTGATCTTCGCCGGCATCGCGTCCCGGCTCCCGTCCGAGGGCGGGGCCATCCTCGACTCGCGCGGCGGCCTGATCTTCGCCGCGGTCTGCGTGGCGCTGCTGGTGCTGATCGCCGGTGTCGTGTTCGTCGAGCAGGGCCAGCGCCGGATCCCCGTCCAGTACGCGAAGCGGATGGTCGGCCGCAAGATGTACGGCGGCTCGTCGACGTACCTGCCGCTGAAGGTCAACCAGGCGGGTGTCATCCCGGTCATCTTCGCGTCGTCGCTGCTGTACCTGCCGAACCTGATCGCGCAGCTGACCGGCGCGACGAGCACCACGGACCCCAGCTGGTGGCAGCGGATCATCAACGAGTACCTGGTGAACCCGGCGAACCCGGTCTACATCCTCATCTACTTCCTGCTCATCGTCTTCTTCACCTACTTCTACGTCGCGATCACCTTCAACCCGGAGGAACGCGCCGACGAGATGAAGAAGTTCGGCGGCTTCATCCCCGGGATTCGTCCCGGCCGTCCGACCGCGGACTACCTCCAGTACGTGCTCAGCCGCATCACGCTGCCGGGCGCCATCTATCTCGGTCTGATCGCCGTGCTGCCCAACTTCTTCCTCGCGCAGGGGACGTCGGGTACCAGCATCTTCGGCGGCGCAGCCGTGCTGATTCTCGTCAGCGTCGGCCTCGACACCGTCAAGCAGATCGAAAGTCAGCTCATGCAGCGCAACTATGAAGGGTTCCTCAAGTGAGACTCGTCCTCGTTGGACCTCCCGGTGCCGGTAAGGGCACCCAGGCCGAAATCCTGTCGGAGAAGCTCGGCGTTCCGCACATCTCGACGGGCGACCTGTTCCGCGCGAACATCGGGCAGCAGACGGCGCTCGGCCTCGAGGCGAAGAAGTACATGGATGCCGGGGACCTGGTGCCCAGCGAGATCACCAACAACATGGTCAAGGCCCGGGTCGCCGAGCCGGACGCCGCGAACGGCTTCCTGCTCGACGGGTTCCCCCGCACCGTCGACCAGGCGGAGGCGCTGAAGGCGATCCTCGCCGGGCTGAACGTGTCCCTCGACGGCGTGCTCGCGTTCGAGGTCGAGGACGACGTCGTGGTTGAGCGGATGCTGGCCCGCGGCCGCGCCGACGACACCGAGGACGTCATCCGCAACCGGATGCGCGTCTACCGCGAGGAGACCGCACCGCTGCTCGACTACTACGCCGGCAGCATCGTCACCGTCGACGCCGTCGGTGAGATCGACGAGGTCAACGCCCGCGCGCTCGCCGCGCTCGGCAAGTAAGAAGAGGATCCGCTCGTGGGGTTTCGTCGTAAGAAGGTCGTCCCGTTCCGCACCGCCGGTGAGCTCGACGCCATGGCCGCGGCCGGGGCGATCGTCGGCGCGGCCCTGGTTGCGGTGCGGGCCGCGGCCACGCCCGGGGTCAGCACCCTGGACCTGGACCGGATCGCCGAACAGACGATCCGGGATGCCGGCGCGGTGCCGTCGTTCCTCGGCTATCACGGCTTCACCGGCTCGATCTGCTCGTCCGTGAACGACCGCGTGGTGCACGGCATCCCGTCCGCCGGCGACGTCCTCGCCGAGGGCGACCTGGTGTCCATCGACTGCGGCGCGATCCTGGACGGCTGGCACGGCGACTCCGCCTGGACGTTCGGGGTGGGGGACCTGTCCGACGCGGACCGCGACCTCAGCGACGCCACCCGGCTGTCGATGGAGGCGGGGATCGCGGCGATGCTGCCCGGGGCCCGGCTCACCGACATCTCGCACGCGATCGAACTGGGCACCCGGGCCGCGGAACGGTCGCACGGCCGCAGCTACGGCATCGTCGACGGCTACGGCGGGCACGGCATCGGCCGCGAGATGCACATGGAGCCGTTCCTCGCCAACGAGGGCAAGCCAGGCAAGGGCCCGGAACTGGTGGTCGGGTCGGTCCTCGCGATCGAGCCGATGCTCACCCTCGGCACCACCGAGACCGAGGTCCTCGACGACGACTGGACCGTGGTGACGATCGACGGATCCCGCGCCGCGCACTGGGAGCACACCGTCGCGGTCACCGAGGACGGTCCGCGGATCCTCACGCTCCGCCCCGAATAGCACGCACCCGACGAGCGGGCGGCGGCACCGGACTCGGTGCCGCCGCCCGTTTCGCGTCTCCGATGTCAGAACACGATGCAGGCGACGCCGAACACGTTGAAGCCGTTGCCGACGGTGACCGGCGCCGCGCTCACACCGCCCCCTGCGCCGACATCGTTGGCGTTGACCACGAACTTCCCGGTCGCGTTCGGTGTCCAGGTTGCCTCGACGGTGTCGTTGACAGCGGTGGAGGTGTCGGTGCCGAACTTCGTCCAGGCGCCGCCCGGATCCGGGCGCGAGAAGAACTCGACGGTCTCCGCGTTCTCGGTTGCCTTGGCGGTCACCTTGTACGGGCAGGTGGTGCCGTAGTCGGCGGTCCCGACCCGGATGTTGAGGCCCGGCTCGATGGCGACGCTGCCGGGTGCGACATCTGCCGAGGCGACGGGCGGGGCCATCAGCAGCGCGGCGGCGGCGCCTGCTCCCGCGGCGAGGACCGCGGCTCGGGGACGGGTGACATGTCGGGACATGGTGACCTCCTGCGACTGCGCCGGGTACCTGCCGGGTATCCGGTGGGGTGGTCGCGGCCGGGGGAAGGAGGAGGCGTGAGGCGGGGACGGCACGCGATGCCGACGCCGTGCGGGATGTACACCGCACCAATTCAGACTACGACGGAGGTCAACCGGGTCAGGGGGCTTCCGATCCCGGCTATCGTCGCGGGCATGGATGCGGACCGGATCGAGCAGCTGTGCGCGTCACCGGGCGGTGGTGTCCTGCTCGGATGGCTCGCCGACGGCACACACACCCTGGTGGACCTGGCCGATCCGATCGCGGGCCCGTCCGTGGTGTCGGCGGCGGTCGCCGAGCTGAGCCCGTGGTGGGACGGCCACGCGGCTACCGTTGAGGCTGCCGTCCGGTGTGGCCGGGAGCATCGGGACCTTGCCGCCGACGTGGTGGACCTGGCTGGCGCGGCGGGTTGGTGGGCGCCGCTGCGCCGTGAGAGTCAGGTTTGGCTGAAGCCGTACGAGAGCCTGGACTTCCCCGACCCGGACACCCACTTCACGCCGACCGAGGTCGGCGGATTCGACCTGTATGTGCAGCGCCCGGCGGACCGGATCGCCACGTCGACCCTGACCTCGACGGCCCCCGACGACTGGTCCGCCCATCATGCGTGCGCCGCGGCGGGTCATGAAGATTGGGTCGACGACTACGAGGCCAGCACCCGGACCGTTCGGGTGTCGCCAGCGGCGCGCGTCGCGGAGATCGGCTCGGCCGCGGACTGGCACAACCTCGTCGCCCGGCACGGGGTCACCGCTGCTCCGGCGGACCGGTCGGACCCGCGGACCGACGGTGAACCGTGGGGATCGAACGGCGGTCGGGTGCCGGACTGGCCGGGTATCGCGACCGCCTACGACGGGGTGCACATCACGCAGTGGGCCTTCCTCACGGCCACCCAGGTTCGGGTGGCATCCCCGGCAGGCTGGTCGGAGTTGTGGGCATGCGCGGGGGAGGAGACGACCTGGTTGCGCTGGGTGTTCGAGGAGGTCGGCGCGCTCCGCCCGTTCGACCCGCGCGAGGAGATGCGATGACCGCCGATCCGGGCATGACGATCGCGGAGGTGGTCGCGCGGACCGGGCTCACCGCGCACACCCTGCGCTACTACGAGCGGGACGGCCTGATGCTCGCCGAGATCGGCAGGGCGTCGTCCGGGCACCGGAGATACACCGCATTCGACGTGGCGTGGATCGAACTGATCACCCGGCTGCGGGCGACCGGGATGCCGATCCGGGAGATTCAGCGGTACGCGGCGTTGGTTCGCGCCGGGGACGGCACCGAATCGGACCGGCTGGAGTTGCTGCTGGTGCATCGGGGCAGGGTGCTGGCGCAGCTCGCGGAGGTGACCGAGCACCTGGCCGCGCTCGATACGAAGATCGGGGTGTACACCGAGCGGGTCGCGGCGCGGGGCTTGACTTCGAGTGCGCTCGAAGACGTTGACTCGTCGCATGACACCCGACCTTGACACCAGAACCCTCGGACTCGACTCGCCCCTGACCGTCTCCACCGTCGGCCTCGGCTGCATGGGCATGTCGGAGTTCTACGGCCCCGCCGACGACGCCACCGGCATCGCCACCATCCGCCGCGCCCTCGATCTTGGTGTCACCCTGCTCGACACCGCCGACATGTACGGCCCGTTCGTCAACGAGGAGCTGGTCGGCCGCGCGGTCGCGGGTCGGCGGGACGCGGCGGTGCTCGCCACGAAGTTCGGCAACGAGCGACGCCCCGACGGCACCCGGATGGGAATCAACGGCCGACCCGACTACGTCATCGCGGCCTGTGACGCCTCGCTGCGACGGCTCGGCGTCGACCACATCGACCTGTACTACCAGCACCGGGTCGACCCCGCGGTGCCGATCGAGGACACGGTCGGCGCGATGGCGGGACTGGTTGCGGCGGGCAAGGTCCGCCACCTGGGGCTGTCCGAGGCGGGCCCGGACACCATCCGGCGGGCGCACGCCGTCCACCCGATCACCGCATTGCAAACGGAATACTCGCTGTTTAGCCGCGACCTCGAGGACGAGATCCTGCCGACGATTCGCGAGCTCGGGATCGGCCTGGTGCCGTACTCGCCGCTCGGCCGTGGGCTGCTGACCGGCGCGGTCACCGCCGCGACCGGTGCGACGGGCGAGGGCGACCTGCGTCGCTCGGACTACTTCCCGCGGTTCCGGGGCGACGCACTCACGACGAACCTGTCGCTGGTGGAGCGGGTGCGGGCGGTGGCGACGGGGAAGGGGGTCACCGCCGGCCAACTCGCGCTGGCCTGGGTGCTCGCGCAGGGCCCCGACATCGTTCCGATCGCCGGCACCAAGCGAGTGCGGCACCTGGAGGAGAACGTGGCCGCGGCCGCGGTCGAACTGACGGCCGCGGACCTGGAGGCACTGGCGGCCGCGGTGCCGCGGGACGCGGTCGCCGGTGCCCGCTACGGGGACATGTCGAGCATCGACGGCTGACCGGCGATCAGGCCTCGAGCAGCAGCGTCACCGGTCCGTCGTTCACCGACGCGACGTGCATGTGAGCCCCGAAGTGCCCGGTTGCGACCGTGGCACCGAGCTCGCGGAGGGCGTCGGCGAACGCGTCGACGAGGGGTTCGGCGACCGGGCGCGGGGCGGCCGCCGACCAGGACGGGCGCCTGCTCTTGCGGGCGTCCCCGAGCAGGGTGAACTGGCTGACCACCAGGATCGGGGCGTCGACGTCGGAGGCGGACCGCTCGTCGTCGAGGATCCGTAGCCGCCAGATCTTCGTCGCGAGGCCGGCCGCGGTCGCGGCGGTGTCGTCGTGGCCGACCCCGAGCAGGACGAGCAGACCCTGCCCGCTCGGCGCGATCCGGCCGACGACCGTCCCCTCCACCTCCACCGACGCCTCGGTCACTCGTTGCACCACCGCACGCACGGGCATCGTCCTTTCGGTCGGGGAGGGCTGCGCGGCAGGGAGGGCTCCGCGCCGCATTTGGCCTGGTGGGAGAACTCCGGTAAAGTGGATCAATGGTGCGTCCTGCGTGCCGGTTGTCCGCTGTTTCGATCCCGCTTCCCGCGTCGTTCTCGGGGTGCACTCGAAGGCAGTGAGCGGCCGGTTCTCCATCGCGTCCGCACCACCGTAACGGAGAACGATGCCCACCAACGGATCGCGGAGGATATGGCTAAGAAAGACGGGGCCATCGAGGTCGAGGGACGAGTTGTCGAGCCGCTGCCCAATGCGATGTTCCGCATTGAGCTGGAGAACGGCCACAAGGTCCTCGCACACATCAGCGGCAAGATGCGTCAGCACTACATTCGCATCCTGCCCGAAGACCGGGTCGTCGTAGAGCTGTCGCCCTACGACCTTTCTCGCGGTCGCATCGTCTACCGGTACAAGTAACAGGCTTCCCGGGCCGGCCCTGGTCTGGGAGAGGTATGTCCACCGACCGGTGGGCGACACACAGGAGATCAGACAGACGTGAAGGTTCAGCCCAGCGTCAAGAAGATCTGCGAGAAGTGCAAGGTGATCCGCCGCAACGGGCGGGTCATGGTGATCTGCGAAAACCTGCGCCACAAGCAGCGTCAGGGCTAGATCGCTCTTCTCGAAGATCTGCTTGGCAACAAGCACAGATGACCTTCCAGCACCTGCCGGCGTTCACGGCCACCGGACACGACACCCTCGGGTGACGGATCCACGCGCAGACGTCGGTGCACCCCCGGCACGGAGGCCGGGGCCCCACTGAGTTAGTTGAAAGACGTACCGCCGGGATCGGGACACCCGGAACCGGCGGTGACACAGGGGATGGGCTGGGAGCAGACCTCCGCACACCGAAAAGGAATGCCACATGGCACGACTCATGGGTGTCGATCTTCCCCGCGAAAAGCGGATGGAGATCGCACTGACCTACATCTACGGCGTCGGCCGTACCCGCTCCAAGGAGATCCTCGCGGCTACCGGCGTGAGCGCCGACCTGCGCAGCAAGGACCTGAGCGACGACGACCTCACCAAGCTCCGCGACTACATCGAGGGCTCGGAGCTCAAGGTCGAGGGCGACCTGCGCCGCGAGGTGCAGGCCGACATCCGTCGCAAGATCGAGATCGGCTGCTACCAGGGCCTGCGCCACCGTCGTGGTCTGCCCGTGCGTGGACAGCGCACCAAGACCAACGCGCGTACCCGTAAGGGTCCGAAGCGCACCGTCGCAGGGAAGAAGAAGTAATGCCTCCGAAGTCACGTAGCACCGGTCCCAAGAAGACCCAGAAGGCGCGTCGCAGGGACAAGAAGAACGTCCCGCACGGTGCCGCTCACATCAAGAGCACCTTCAACAACACGATCGTGTCCATCACGGACCCGGCAGGCAACGTCATCTCGTGGGCGTCGTCGGGCCACGTGGGTTTCAAGGGCTCGCGTAAGTCCACCCCGTTCGCCGCCCAGCTGGCCGCCGAGAACGCTGCCCGCAAGGCGCAGGAGCACGGCGTGAAGAAGGTCGACGTCTTCGTCAAGGGCCCCGGCTCCGGACGCGAGACCGCGATCCGCTCGCTGCAGGCCGCCGGTCTCGAGGTCGGCACCATCTCCGATGTCACCCCCCAGCCGCACAACGGCTGCCGCCCGCCCAAGCGGCGTCGCGTTTAAGTAGCGGGAAGGATAGGTAAAAGAACATGGCACGTTATACCGGACCCGTTACCCGCAAGTCGCGTCGTCTGCGCGTCGACCTCGTCGGAGGCGACCAGGCGTTTGAGCGTCGCCCCTACCCGCCGGGCCAGCACGGCCGCGCGCGGATCAAGGAGAGCGAGTACCTGCTCCAGCTGCAGGAGAAGCAGAAGGCTCGCTTCACCTACGGCGTCATGGAGAAGCAGTTCCGCCGCTACTACGAGGAGGCGAACGCTCGCCCCGGCAAGACCGGCGAGAACCTGCTCCGCATCCTCGAGACCCGCCTCGACAACGTCGTGTACCGCGCCGGCCTGGCCCGGACCCGTCGTCAGGCTCGCCAGCTGGTCACCCACGGCCACTTCCTGGTGAACAACAAGAAGGTCGACATCCCCAGCTACCGCGTCTCCCAGTACGACATCATCGATGTCCGGGAGAAGTCGCTGGCGACCCTGCCCTTCCAGATCGCCCGCGAGACCTACACCGAGCGCCCCAACGCGGGCTGGCTGCAGGTCGTCCCGGGTCGCCTGCGGATCCTGGTCCACCAGGAGCCGGAGCGTGCGCAGATCCAGGTGCCGCTGCAGGAGCAGATGATCGTCGAGTTCTACTCGAAGTAAAGCCTCACGGCCCGTGCGCGGTTTGCCTGTCCTCGGACCTGCAAGCCGCGCACGGGTGCCGAAGGCACCATCCAACGTGGGCGTCAAATAGCGGACGCCCGTACAGGAGGAGAACCAATGCTCATTTCGCAGCGACCCACCCTGACCGAAGAGGTCATCGCTGACAACCGCTCGAAGTTCGTCATCGAGCCCCTTGAGCCCGGCTTCGGGTACACCCTCGGCAACTCGCTTCGCCGCACCCTGCTGTCGTCGATCCCCGGCGCTGCTGTCACCAGCATCCGCATCGACGGCGTCCTGCACGAGTTCACCACCGTCCCCGGCGTGAAGGAGGATGTCACCGACATCATCCTGAACCTCAAGGGCCTGGTCGTGAGCTCGGAAGAGGACGAGCCGGTCACCATGTACGTCCGCAAGCAGGGCCCCGGCGCCGTCACTGCTGGCGACATCGTGCCCCCGGCCGGCGTCACGGTGAACAACCCGGATCTGCACATCGCCACCCTGAACGACAAGGGCAAGCTGGAGATCGAGCTCGTCGTCGAGCGCGGTCGCGGCTACGTCCCCGCCGTCCAGAACAAGGCGTCCGGCGCCGAGATCGGCCGCATCCCGGTCGACTCGATCTACTCGCCGGTGCTCAAGGTCACCTACAAGGTGGAGGCCACCCGCGTCGAGCAGCGCACCGACTTCGATCGGCTCGTGCTGGACGTGGAGACCAAGAACTCCATCACCGCGCGGGACGCGCTCGCCTCGGCGGGCAAGACCCTGGTTGAGCTCTTCGGCCTGGCCCGTGAGCTGAACGTCGAAGCAGAAGGCATCGAGATCGGACCCTCGCCCGCCGAGGCCGATCACATCGCGTCCTTCGGGCTGCCGATCGAGGACCTGGACCTGACGGTCCGGTCCTACAACTGCCTCAAGCGCGAGGGTGTGCACACGGTCGGCGAGCTGGTCGGCCGCACCGAGTCCGATCTGCTCGACATCCGCAACTTCGGCCAGAAGTCCATCGACGAGGTCAAGGTCAAGCTGCACTCGCTCGGCCTGTCCCTCAAGGACAGCCCGGCCTCGTTCGATCCGTCCACGGTTGCCGGCTACGACGCCGCCACCGGGACCTGGAGCGACACCGATGCCGGTGCCTTCAACGAGGGCGACGGCAACGACCAGGACTACGCCGAGACCGAGCAGCTGTAACCAGCTCACTGGGTCCTTACTAGGAGATTCATCATGCCCAAGCCCAAGAAGGGTGCCCGCTTCGGCGGGTCGGCTTCGCACCAGAAGGCGATCTTCGCCAACCTGGCGACCGCGCTGTTCGAGCACGGCCGCATCACCACCACGGAGGCCAAGGCCAAGGCCCTGCGTCCGTACGCCGAGAAGATCGTGACCAAGGCCAAGGGTGGCACCCTCGCCGACCGTCGCGAGGTCCTCAAGGTGATCCGCAACAAGGATGTCGTGCACACCCTGTTCGCGGAGATCGGCCCGTTCTACGCGGAGCGCGACGGCGGCTACACCCGCATCATCAAGACCGTCCCCCGCAAGGGTGACAACGCCCCGATGGCGATCATCGAGCTCGTCAAGGAGCAGACGGTCACCTCCGAGGCCGATCGCGCCCGCCGCGTCCAGGCGTCGCAGGAGGCCAAGGCCGAGGAGACCAAGGTCGAGGAGACCGAGGCCGCTCCGGCCGAGTCCACCGAGGCCGCGGCCGACGAGGACAAGAAGGACTAACGCTGAACGCGTCAGAACCTGCGAACGAACCCGTCACTCCCCTCCGGGAGGGCGGGTTCGTTCGCTTTCGACTGGACATCACCTACGACGGCACCGACTTCTCCGGCTGGGCCCGCCAGCCCGGGCTGCGGACGGTGTGCGGCGTGCTGGAGCAGGCGATCGCGACGGTGTTGCGGCAGCCGGTGCAGCTGACCGTTGCCGGCCGCACCGACGCCGGTGTGCACGCGAGTGGTCAGGTCGCGCATCTGGATCTCGCGCAGGACATCGAGGAGCCGGAGCGCCTGGTGCGCAGGCTCGCCCGGTTCCTGCCCGCGGATGTGCGGGTCAAGGCGATCACGCCGGTCCCCGCCGCCTTCGATGCCCGCTTCTCCGCGATCCGCAGGCACTACGAGTACCGCGTCACCACCGCGCGCTACGGGGCGGAGCCGCTGCGCGCCAGGGACACCGTGTCGGTGCCGAAGGTGCTCGACCTGGACGCGATGCGGGCCGCCTCGCACGCGCTGCTCGGGCTGCACGACTTTGCCGCGTTCTGCCGTCGCCGCGAGGGCGCGACCACGGTCCGCGACCTGCAACGCTTCGACTGGCTGCGGTCGAATGATGACTCCGCTCGCGGTGACGGTGACATCCTGACCGCGTACGTCAGCGCCGACGCGTTCTGCTGGTCGATGGTCCGCAGCCTGGTCGGTGCGGTCCTCGCGGTCGGGGAGGGCAGGCGCACCGTCGACTGGACCGCCGCGCTGCTGCAGGAGCGGGAACGTTCGAGTTCGGTGCTGGTCGCGCCGGCGCACGGGCTCTCCCTCGTGCGGGTCGACTACCCGGCCGACGAGAACCTCGCCGCCCGCAACGCCGCCACCCGTGAGGTCCGGACCCTGCCCGGCGGCTGCTGCTGAGTGCGCTTCGCGCCCGTGCGTGATTTTCACCCCGACCGGGGTGAAAATCAGGCTCTTGTGACGTGTCCGTGGGTGGAACCCCGTACCAAATGAGGCGCACGCCGTTCTCCCAGTAGCGTTCTGGATTGTCTAGAAACA
>NZ_JBHXNU010000008.1:52192-215760 GCF_042719255.1 Rhodococcus sp. NPDC058532 | reverse complement strand
CCCCGAGTCGTTGATCGCGTTGGCGATGCTCAGTCTCGGGGGTGACCCGCCTCGGTTGCCGACTCTGGTGGACCCACGGATGCGTCAGTAGAGCCAAAAATCACGCACGGCGGCGGAGCCGATTAGCCGTAGATGGCCTCGATCTCGGTGCCGCGGTTCTGGTGGATGATGTTGCGCTTGAGCTTGAGCGTCGGGGTGAGCTCGCCGGTCTCCTCGGTGAAGTCGAGCGGCAGGATCCGGTACTTCTTGATCGCCTCGGCATGCGAGACGAGCGTGTTGGCCTCGGCGATCGCGGCGTCCACCTCGGCGACCAGGTCGGGGTCGGCGAGCAGGTCCTCGATGCTGGATCCGGCGGGCTTGCCGTTGCGTTCGACCCAGCCCGGCCACGCCTCCGGGTCGATCGTGATCAGCGCGCCGATGAACGGCTTCTGGTCGCCGACCACCAGCGCCTGGCTGATCAGGGGGTGCGCCCGCAGGTGGTCCTCGAGACCGGCGGGGGCGACGTTCTTGCCGCCCGCGGTGACGATGATCTCCTTCTTCCGGCCCGTGATGGACAGGTAGCCCTCGGTGTCGAGGGAGCCGAGATCGCCGGTGTGGAACCAGCCGTCGACGATGGCCTCCCTCGTCGCGGCCTCGTTCTTCCAGTACTCGGTGAACACCACCGGGCCCTGCAGCAGGATCTCGCCGTCCTCGGCGATCCGGACGGCGTTGCCCGCGAGCGGCTTGCCGACGGTGCCGATCTTCTGGTGGCCGGGGGTGTTGACGGTGATCGCGGCGGTGCTCTCGGTCAGCCCGTAGCCCTCGTAGATCGTGACGCCGAGGCCGCGGAAGAAGTGGCCGAGGCGGGCGCCGAGCGGTGCCCCACCGGAGATGGCGAGCTGGCACTGGCCGCCGAGGGCCGCCTTGAGCTTGCTGTACACCAGCTTGTCGAAGACGGTGTGCTTGAGATTCAGCACGAACCCGGCGCCGCCGGTGTCCTGCGCCTGGCTCCACCGCACGGCCACCTCGGCGGCCAGGTCGAAGATCTTGCCCTTGCCCTCGTTGTGCGCCTTCTGCTGAGCGGTGTTGAAGACCTTCTCGAACACCCGCGGCACCGACAGGATGAAGTCCGGCTTGAACTCGCCGAAGGTGGCGACGATGTTCTTGGTGTCCGAGGTGTGGCCGACGGTCGCGCCCGCGTTGAACGCGGCAAGGCTGACCGCCCGCGCAAGGACGTGGGCCAGCGGCAGGAACATCAGGTTCCGCCTGCCCGGCTGCAGCAGCTCGCCGAACCCGGACGTCGCGATCGCCTGCGACTCGGCGATCAGGTTCGAGTGGGTGAGCATGCAGCCCTTCGGGCGGCCGGTGGTGCCGGAGGTGTAGATCAGCGTCGCCGGGTCGGCTGCCTGCAACGCGGCGGTCCGCGCTCGAACCTCGTCGTCGGCGATCTCGGCGCCGCGTTCGACGAGGGCGGCGACGGCGCCAGCGTCGCCGTCGGCCGGCTCGATGCGCAGGACCGCGCGCAGCGTCGGGAATTCGTCGGTGACCCCGGCGACGGTCTCGGCGTGCTCGGCGGTCTCGACGATCAGCCCGACCGCGGCGGAATCCTCGAGGATCCACCGAACCTGGTCCGCGGACGAGGTCTCGTAGATCGGTACGGTCACCGCGCCCGCCGCCCAGATCGCGAAGTCCAGGATCGGCCACTCGTAGCGGGTCGAGGACATCATCGCGACCCGGTCGCCCGCCCGAACACCGGACGCGACAAGGCCCTTCGCGACCGCGGTGACCTGCTCCGCGACCTCGCTCGCGGTCACGTCGGTCCAGGTGCCGCCCGTCAGCTTCTTGAACACCACCAGGTTCGGTGTCGCGGCGGCGTGGGCGAACACCGCGTCGACCGCGGATCCGTCCGCCGGAACGGCGAAGTTGAGCGGGACACTGAATTCACGCACGTGAGGCCTCCGAACCTGCGAATACTGACGAGTAGGTATTACTCGGGGTCCACTCTAAACCTTGCGGGATGCGACCTGCGCCACGTCCGTGGCGGCCGATATGTGAAGCTGTCCGGGTGAGCAGCATTCAGGTCGCGGACCAGACCTTCATCGCGGCGGCACCCGAACGGGTCGCGGCCTGCCTGTCGGCGCAGGCGAAATGGGGTCGCTGGTGGCCGGATCTGCGCCTGCAGGTGCAGGAGGACCGCGCGGAGAAGGGGATCCGGTGGACCGTTGCCGGCGCGCTGACCGGCACCATGGAGCTCTGGCTCGAGGCCGAACTGGACGGCACGATCGTGCACTACTTCCTGCACGCCGAGCCGGCCGGGGTGCCGCCCGAGAACGTTGCGGCACTGGACCTTGCCGGCATGAACCACGCGCGCAGGCTCGCGGGCAAGGTGGTCACCTTCGAGGCGAAGCGGGAGCTCGAGGCGGGACGCGCCGCGGGAGAGTCCCCGCTGGCCCGGTGACCCCGGAACAGCCATAGGAAAGGAACGTTCCGCCATGGCCGAGAAGACCGAGAGGTCGATCACGATCGCCGCGACAGCGGAGCAGGTGATGGACGTGATCGCGGACCACCGCGCCTACCCGGAGTGGGTGGCGGCCGCGAAGTCCGTCGAGGTCGTCGAGGCCGGTCCGGCAGGGCGGGCCCGCCGGGTTCGCTTCGAGCTGGATGCGGGCATGGTCAAGGACACCTACGTGCTCGAGTTCGCGTGGGCCGCGGACGGTCGATCGGTGTCGTGGGAACTCGTCGAGGGCGAGATCCAGCGGGCGCAGTCCGGGTCGTACACGCTCGAACCGCAGGCCGACGGTTCCACCCTGGTGACGTATCGGCTGACGGTGGACCTGACGATTCCGATGATCGGACTGTTCAAACGCAAGGCGGAGCGGGCGATCACGGACACCGCGCTCACCGAACTGAAGAAGAGAGTGGAGGGCTGACGCCGCGGGAGGACGACGCGCACCCGCGGGTGCGGTTCGTCGTCGGGAAGGGTGGGGTCGGCAAGTCCACGGTGGCGGCGGCAACTGCGCTCGCCTTGGCGCGCACGGGTTCTCGGGTGCTCGTCGTGTCGCTCGACCAGGCTCATTCGCTGTCCGAGGTGCTGGGTGTCCCGCGCAGTCCGGGAACCGCGCAGGACGCGATCCGCGACGTTCCCGGTGTCGGGGCGGTCGGCGCCGTCGAGATCCTCGAACTGGACACCCTCGCCGTGCTGGAGCAGCGGCTCGCGGTCGCGGCGGCGCTGGTGCCGTCCGGGCCCGACCACGACCATGGCTTGACGCTGCCCGAGCCGGAGGAGTTGACCGCGTTGCCCGGCGCGCAGGAATTCGTTGGGCTCGCCGAGGTCACGACGCTGGCGGGGAGCGGCGACTGGGACGAGGTGGTGGTCGACTGCCCGGCCACCGCGGACACCGTGCGGCTGTTGACCGCCGCCGATCTCGTCGCGGACGGCGTCGAGCGGATCTGGCCACGGCACGCGCGCGCCACGATCGGGGCGGGGGCCCAACAGTGGCAGCTGCTGGCGGCGTTGCTTGCGGACTGGCTCGTCGACGCGACGGCACCGATCCGGGCGCTGCTCGGCGACCCGGACCGGGCCGGGGTGCGGTTGGTGGTCGAACCGCGGGCGGTGGCGGTGGCGGAGGCGCGGCGAACCGTGACGGCGCTGGCACTGCTCGGCCTCGAACTTGACGACGTCGTGGTGAACGGTGTTGTCCCGCAGGATGACTCCGCAGGGAGTCGGATCCCGGACTCGGTGGCCGCCGAGTGGTTGGCGCGCAGGGGGGCGGCCCAGGCCGCCGCCCTCACGGGTCTGCGGGCCGCGCTCGCGGACTTACCGGTCCACGTCGTGTCCGACCGCGGTGACGACCCGGTAGGGTGGGACGCTCTCGGCGCCCTCGCCGACGACCTCGCCAAGGCCGCTGTCGGTGCCGCGACGTCGCGGGGCGGGTCCCGGGCCGAACACGGATCGAGTGTCGAACACGAATCGGGGGTGGGGGTGGACTCGGTGTACGCGTTGCGAGTGCCGCTTCCGCTCGTCGACCCGGCGTCAATCACCCTCGGCCGGATGGGCGACGACCTGCTGATCGGCGCGGCCGGGGTGCGTCGACGGATGCCGCTCGCGTCGGTGCTGCGCCGCTGCGAGGCGGTCGGCGCCGACGTCGAGGACGACCGGCTCGTGGTGCGATTCCGCCCCGACCCCGAGGTGTGGCCGCAGTGACCGACGATCACGCGGCCGTGATGGCCGAGTTGCGGGCGTTGGCGACCGCGGCCATGGACCGCATCGAACCGCTACTCGAACGCGCGCTTGAGGTCGCGGCCGCCGTCGCGGAGCCGGACCCCGACGCACCGGCGGACCCGGGCGCCGGGTGCGGCTGGTGCCCGGTGTGCGCGCTCGTCGCGCTGCTCCGCGGCGAATCGCACGAGCTGCTGACACTGGTTGCCGCGCAGGTCGCCGCGCTGCTCACGCTGGTGCGGACGCTCCTCGACGAGCACCGTCCGGAGCCGTCCGAGGAGGGACCGGCCGCCGACCCGACACCGAATCGGCGCGCATTCGTGCCGATTCGGGTGCAGACCCGGGACAATCCCGAGGCATGAGCGAGCACACACCGCGGCCGGGAACCGGCCCGACCATCGGGATCGACGTGGGCGGCACCAGCATTCGCGCCGCGGTGGTCGACGCGGCGGGGCAGGTCCTCGACACCGCGCAGGCCCCGACCTCCCGATCGGTGTCTGCGCTGCAGGACGCCCTCGACCGGACCGTGCGAGAGCTGATGTCCCGCAACGACGTCGACGCGATCGGTCTCGCCGTTGCCGGGTTCGTGTCGGAGGACCGGACGAATCTGCGGTTCGCGCCGCACCTGCCGTGGCTGGACACGCCGGTCGCTCGCGAGCTGAGCGAGCGCGTCGGCCTGCCCGTCGTGCTCGAACACGACGCCAACGCGGCGGCGTGGGCCGAACGCCGGTTCGGCGCGGCGACCGGCGCTGGCACCGTGGTCACGGTGGCGATCGGCACCGGCATCGGTGCCGCGCTGCTGATCGATGGCCGCCTCTACCGCGGCAGCTACGGGGTGGCGCCGGAGCTGGGGCACCTGCAGGTGGTGCCGGACGGCAGACCGTGCTCGTGCGGCAAACGCGGCTGCCTGGAGCGGTACTGCAGCGGAACGGCCCTGGTGGACACCGCGATCGAACTACTCGCCGCGGATCCGTCGGGGTCGACGGTGCTCGCCGCGGAGGTGGCCCGCGACCCGGGGTCGCTGACCGGGCGGCGCATCGCGGGCGCCGCGCGGGACGGCGACCGGGTGGCGATGCTGGCGATCGCCGAGTTCGCGCGGTGGCTCGGCGTCGGCCTGGCCACCGTCGCCGACGTCTTCGACCCCGAGCTGATCGTGATCGCCGGCGGCGTCGCGAGCTCGGCCGGACTGTTCCTCGACGACGCCCGCGAGCACTATGCGCGGACGCTGACCGGTGCCGGGCACCGGCCGCTGGCGCGGATCCGCACCACCCAGCTCGGTGAGGCGGCCGCGATGATCGGTGCGGCCGACCTGGCGCGCTCGGCCCGCCGGTAGCGGCCAGCGGGCCGCGGCGGCACCCGCGGGCGTCCGGTGTGGCCGGTCGCACGGCTCGTCGGTACAGTTCGCGGGACAACAGGCTCGGGAGGCGTCGTGTGGTACTGGCTGTTCAAATACGTCCTTCTCGGGCCGATCCTCATCGCGCTCGGCCGCCCCAGAATTGAAGGGGCGGAGCATCTTCCGCAGACGGGTCCGGCGATCCTGGCGAGCAACCACCAGGCGGTGATGGATTCGTTCTATCTGCCGTTGCGGGCGCCGCGGCGGATCACCTTTCTCGCCAAGAGCGAATACTTCACCGGGACCGGGCTCAAGGGTCGATTCCAGAGGTGGTTCTTCACCGCCGCCGGCCAGGTGCCGATCGACCGCACCGGCGCCGACGCGGCGGCCGATGCTCTCGCGGCGGGCCTGCGGGTGCTCGGTGACGGCCGACTGCTCGGCATCTACCCGGAGGGCACCCGGTCCCCGGACGGGCGGCTGTACAAGGGCAAGACCGGGATGGCCCGCCTTGCCCTCGCCGCGGGGGTGCCGGTGATCCCGGTCGCGATGATCGGGACCGACACCCTCAACCCGATCGGATCGCGGTGGCCGCGGCCGACGAAGATCGTGATCCGGATCGGCGAGCCGATCGACTTCACCCGATTCCACGGGATGGCGGGCAACCGGTTCGTCGAGCGCGCCGTCACCGACGAGGTGATGTACAAGCTGATGAAGCTCTCCGGGCAGGAGTACGTCGACGTCTATGCCGCGGGCCTGCGGTCGGCGCAGGCCCGGCCCGGCGGCGACCGGACCGGGTGACGCCCGACGGCACCGTCAGGCGACCGGGACCGGCGCGGCGGCGGGCCGATCGACCACCGCGGCGGCCGCGACCCGCGGAAGCCGGACGAGCGCGAGCAGCACCAGGGTCGCCACCGCCCACCACACGTACGACGACGCGAGCAGCTGGTCCACCAGCGACCACCCGAGCCCACTGGTGCGGCCCGGCGTGAGCCGCCAGTGCGGCGCGATGACCATCAGCGCGACCCCGCCGAGTGTCCACCCGGTCCACATCGCCCGCTGCCCCGGCGTCAGCGGGCCGCGGCCGAGCGCCAGGTGACCGCACGCCATCAGCAGCGGCACCACCCACACCCAGTGATGCGACCACGACACCGGTGACGCGAGCAGGCCGAGTAGCGCGGTCGCCGACAGCGCGAGCACCGGATGCCCCGCCGACAGCGCCCGACGGATCGCGACCACCGCGACCACAAACAGCACCGCGCAGCACACCAGCCACACCACGGACCGCGCGGACCCCTCCAGCCCGAGGCGGGCCAGCATGCCGGTCAGGGACTGGTTGGCCGGGTACGCGGGCCTGCCGATGCGGTTCGAATCGAGCAGCGTCTCGGTCCAGTACTGCCTGGCGTCGGAGAAGCACAGCACGAAGCCGAGCGCGGTCCCGGCGAGGAACCCGACACCGGTCATCACGGTGGCCCGAATGTCCTTGCGCAGCAGGAAGTACAGCACGAAGACCGCGGGAGTCAGCTTGACCGCCGCGACGAGGCCGACCAGCAGGCCGCGGGGCCACGGCGTGCGCGGCAGCAGGCAGTCCGCCGCCACGGCCGCCATCAGCAGGAGGTTGACCTGCCCGTAGTCGAGGGTGGAGTACACCGGTTCCAGCAGCAGGGCACCGGCGAAGATCGCCGGGACCGTCCACACCGCGACCCGGCGATCGATCACCCCGAGCGTGTGCAGGGTGAGCGCGACGGTCCCCGCGAGCGCGGCCAAGGACAGCGCGGTGAGCACGGCGCTCGCCGCCTCGAGGCTGATCGTCGACAGCGGTCCGAACACGATGGCCGCGAGCGGGGGATAGGTGAACGGCAGCGTCGATCCGAGTGCGGTCGGGGGCATCGCGCCGTACAGGGCGGCGCCGTTCGCGAACGCGGTGCCGCCGAGCCGGTACACGTCCAGGTCGATCCGGTAGTAGGCGCCAAGATCACGCAGGCCCGGCAGCCCGACCAGGTTGTACGCGATGCCCGCGGCCGCAGCGAGGAGGATGCCGATCCGCAGCGTCAGTCCCGCCGGGGTGCCCGCGTCGGGAAACCAGGTCCGGGTCGGCGGTCGCTCGGGGGTCGGCAGCACGTCAGTCCTTCGGGTCGGGGGCGGTCGTGTCACCAGTGTGCCGGGCGCATAGGGTTGCCCGTCGTGCGCTACTTCTACGACTGCGAGTTCATCGAGGATGGTCGCACAATCGACCTGGTCTCGATCGGTGTGGCGGCCGAGGACGGCCGGGAGTTCTATGCCGTGTCGACCGAGTTCGATTCGTCCCGGGCGGGGAAATGGGTGCGCAGCAACGTCCTTCCCAAGCTGCCGCCGCAGACGTCGCCGGTGTGGAAGAGCCGCGATCGGCTGCGTGAGGACCTGCTCAAGTTCCTGATCCCGCGACCCGGCGTGGTTCCCGAGCTGTGGGCATGGGTCGCCGCCTACGATCACGTCGCGTTCTGCCAGCTCTGGGGCGACATGACCGCGCTGCCGCCGTCGCTGCCGCGGTTCACCAGGGAACTCAAGCAGTACTGGGAGGACGCCGGGCGGCCCGCGATCCCGGCCGCACCGACCGACGCCCACGATGCCCTTGCCGATGCCCGGCACAACCTGGCGAAGTTCGAGGCGATCCGTCTCGCGACCCGGCGCTGACCGGGCCGGGCAGCGGTCACGGTAGGGCGTCGATCACACCCGGCCGTGACCGCCCACCCGCGGACCGAATATCCTGGATCGGTGAACTGGACCGTCGACGTGCCGATCGACCGCTTGCCCGAACTCCCGCCGCTGCCGGTGGCGCTCCGACAGAGGCTGGACGAGGCGCTGAGCAAGCCCGCCGCGCAGCAGCCGTCGTGGCCCGCCGACCAGGCGGCCGCGATGCGCACCGTCCTCGAGAGCGTCCCGCCGATCACGGTGGCCAGCGAGGTCGAGGACCTGCAGGCGCAGCTGGCGTCCGTCGCCCGCGGCGAGGCGTTCCTGCTGCAGGGCGGCGACTGCGCGGAAACCTTCGCCGACAACACCGAACCGCACATCAAGGGCAACATCCGCACCCTGCTGCAGATGGCCGTGGTGCTCACCTACGGTGCGTCGCTGCCGGTGGTGAAGGTCGGCCGGATCGCGGGCCAGTACGCCAAGCCGCGGTCCTCGGACACCGACTCCCTCGGCCTGCTGTCCTACCGCGGCGACATGGTCAACTCGCTGGTCGCAGACGAGGCCGTCCGCGTGCATGATCCGTCCCGGCTGGTCCGCGCGTACGCCAACGCCAGCGCCGCGATGAACCTGGTTCGCGCGATCACCGCCGCGGGCGAGGCGGACCTGCACCGGGTGCACGACTGGAACCGCGCGTTCGTCGCCTCGTCCCCGGCCGGTGCCCGGTACGAGGCGCTCGCCGCCGAGATCGATCGGGGCCTGCGGTTCATGGACGCCTGCGGGGTCGTCGACCCGAACCTGCAGTCCGCGAAGATCTTCGCCAGTCACGAGGCCCTCGTCCTCGACTACGAGCGGGCGATGCTGCGTCTCGACGAGACCGGGGATCACCCGAAGCTGTACGACCTGTCGGCGCACTTCCTGTGGATCGGCGACCGCACCCGCCAACTCGACGGCGCGCACATCGCGTTCGCGGAGCTGCTCGCGAACCCGATCGGCCTGAAGATCGGCCCGTCCACGACGCCGGACATGGCCGTCGAGTACGTCGAGCGCCTCGACCCGACAAACAAGCCCGGCCGGTTGACGCTGATCTCCCGGATGGGCAACGGCAAGGTCCGCGAGCTGCTGCCCGCGATCATCGAGAAGGTCCAGGCCACCGGCCATCAGGTGATCTGGCAGTGCGACCCGATGCACGGCAACACCCACGAGTCGTCGACCGGCTACAAGACCCGGCACTTCGACCGGGTCGTCGACGAGGTGCAGGGCTTCTTCGAGGTGCACAACGCGCTCGGCACCCACCCGGGCGGCATCCACGTCGAGCTGACCGGCGAGAACGTCACCGAGTGCCTCGGCGGCGCGCAGGACATCTCCGACGTGGACCTGTCCGGCCGCTACGAGACCGCCTGCGACCCGCGGCTGAACACCCAGCAGTCCCTGGAGCTGGCCTTCCTGGTCGCCGAGATGCTGCGCGGCTGATCCCGCCTCCGCCCGCGTGCGCGGCCCGCCCCGGCCTGGTCCGGGGCGGGCCGCGGTGCGTTCCCCGGTCGAAGGTGTCGCACCCCGCGGCTAGGGTCGCGGTGATCGATGAATCCACACCGAGAGTGAGGCACGCATCATGAAGATCACCGAACCGCAGCTCGGGGCGCCCTGCTGGGCCGAACTGGGCACCACGGACGTGGCGGCGGCGGGCGCCTTCTACGGCGCACTGTTCGGCTGGACCGCGGAGCAGAACCCGAATCCGGAGGCCGGCGGCTACACGATGCAGTTGCTTGGCGGCGACCCGGTCGCGGCGACCAGCCCGCTCCAACAGCAGGGCCAGCCCGTCGGCTGGACGGTGTCGATCGCGGTCGAGGGCGCCGACGCCACCGTCGCGGCGGCCACCGCGGCCGGGGCCACGGTGCTGGCAGGCCCGATGGACGTGTTCGACCTCGGCCGGTTCGCGGTGCTCGCCGACCCGACCGGGGCGGTGATCTCGCTGTGGCAGCCGCGCCGCTTCGCCGGCGCGGCCCGGTTGAACGAGACCGGCGCGCTGTGCTGGATCGAACTGCGCACCCGCGACACCGCCGCCGCGCAGCAGTTCTATACCGAGGTGTTCGGCTGGACCGTGAACGCAGGCGGCGGGTACACCCAGTTCGGGGTGGACGGCGCGGACTTCGGCGGGATGATGGCGATGGGTGCGGACTTCCCGGAGGCAGTCCCGCCGCATTGGGCGCTGTACTTCGGGGTCGACGACGTTGACGCCTCCGCGGCACGGGCCACCGAACTCGGTGGCGCCGTGCACGTGCCGGGCACTGACATCCCCGGCACCGGCCGGTTCGCGATCCTCACCGACCCGCAGGGCGGCGGGTTCGCGATCTACACCCCGGCGACCTGACCGGGGGCGGGGCGACGGCTCAGCTGCCGGTCTCCCACAGCGGGTACACGTAGTGCCCGGGGCCGCCACCCGGCAGTGCCGAACCCGAGACGTTCGGTGCGTTGAACGGCAGCCGCACCAGCTCGTGCGGGTTCCCGTCCCGGTCGGCCTGCCAGCAGCCCGTCAGCACGCCGTGGAACGCGGTGCACACGATGCGGGTGCTCGTCCCGTACGGGGAGGTGAGCCGGTCCTTCGCAACGAACGGGTTCCAGTACTCGGGGTTGTCCGGGGTGAGGAAGTCCTTCGTATCGAACGGCACCGACGGCGACGGGTAATCGGGGATCGGCGGCCAGGCATCGGCGGCGTTCGCCACTCCGGGGGCGGCGACGAGACCCGCGGCGACGACGGCGGTGACGGTGAACGAACGCAGGCGCACGGGCATCGGGACTCCTCCGCTGGGTGTGTCCTTGATGTCGCGGCCGCTGGCCGGCGCGTTACCGGCGCGGGGTCAGGGCAGCGCGGTGAGGGTCACCGTGCTGCCCGGCTCGACGCGGGTTCCGGATCCGGGGGACTGGGTGATCACCAGGGACCGGTCCGAATCGGCCATCTGCCGCACCTGCACGTCGAGGCCCAGCCGGACCAGTTCGTCCCTGGCCGAGCCGACCGAACGGCCAAGCATCGACGGCACCTTCACCCCGGTGGACACGGTCAGCGTCACGCTGGATCCGGCGCCGACGCTGGTGCCCGCCGCCGGGTCGGTGCCGACCACGTCGCCGGCGTCGACCTGCTCGTCGAACACCGTCCGGGTGTCGGCGACGACGATGCCGAGGGCGTCGAGGTCGGCGCGGGCCTGATCGACCGTCCGGCCCCGAAGGTCCGGGATCTCCACCGGCGGCGAGCCCTTGCTGCGCACCACCTTCACCTGCGATCCGACGGGGAGCACCGTCCCCGGGCCGGGGTCGAGCGCCGCGACCGCACCGACCGGTGCCTTCGTGCTGAACGCCTCGCCGCCGTCGACCGGGTCGAACGTCCGCGCCCGCAACTCGTCCTCCACACCGGCGACGTCGGCGCCGACGGCCAGCGCGGGGACCGCGGGCCTGCCGAGCGACACCAGCACCGCGACCGAGCCGTCCCGCGCGATCCGGGCCCCGCCGTCCGGGTCGGTGCCGAGCAGGGTGTCGACGGGGGCGGTGTCGGAGTACTCGCCGCGGATCTCGGTGGACAGCCCGGCCGATTCGATCGCCGCGGTCGCCGCCTCCCGGGTCATCCCGGTGACGGTCGGGACGGACGTGTAGCGCCCCGAGCCGAGCCACCACCCGCCGACGCCGACCGCGACGGTGAGCAGCGCGATCACCGCCACCCAGATCAGCATCGTGCGCCGGGATCGGGCGCGTTCGGCGGGAAAGTCCGGGAACTGGTAGTGGGCCGGGTCGCGATGGTCCCCGCCCGTCTCCGGTTCGGTCGCCTCCCGACGGGTTTCGACGGTGACGACCCGGGTCGGCTGCGGTGCGCCGTGCTCGACGGCGGGATGCGCGGGCGCGGCGGCGGTGAGCGCGGTGGTCGGCGCGGCGGCAGCGACCTCCGTCGGCGCCGCGGATGCTGCGGCGCCCGCGACCTGCCTGGCCGCGCTGAGGTGCTGGGCGGAGCGGCGGGGTGCGGGCACCCGGTACTCGGGCAGGCCGAGGGCGCGGGCCGCGCCGCGCAGCGCGGCCGCCATCTCGCCTGCGTGCGCGTAGCGGTCGTCGGGGTCGCGGGCGGTGGCCTGCAGCACCAGGCGGTCGAACTCCGCGGGCACCCCCGGGATCGCCGAACTCGGCGCAGGGACGTCGGAGTTGATCCGCTGGTAGGCGATCGACAGGGAGGTGTCCCCGGTGAACGGGGTGCGCCCGGTGAGCATCTCGAACAGCAGCACCCCGGTCGCGTACACGTCGCTGCGGGCGTCGGCGTTGCCGGACGTCACCTGCTCCGGCGACAGGTACGCCGCGGTGCCGAGGATCACGCTCGAGGACGTCGCGTTCGACCCCGCGACCGCCCGGACCAGACCGAAGTCGGCGATCTTCACGTCCCCGGCGTCGGAGATCAGCACGTTCTCCGGTTTGACGTCGCGATGCACCAGCCCGGCACGGTGCGCCACGGCGAGGGCGTCGAGCACCGGCCCGGCGACGGCCGTCGCGGCGTGTGGGGGCATCGGGCCGCGTTCGCGCAGCAGTTCGCGGAGCGTGCCGCCCGCGACCAGGTCCATCACCAGGAAGGCGTGCTCGCCGTCGATGCCCTGGTCGTGCACCGCGACCAGGCCGGGATGGCTCAGCCGGGCCACCGCCCGCGCCTCGAACTCGAACCGGGACAGGAACTGCGGATCCTGCGCGAACTTCGGGTCCATCACCTTGATCGCGACGGGCCGATCCAGGCGCAGATCCATGCCGCGATACACCATCGACATGCCGCCGCGCGCGATCGGGGCATCCACCCGATAGCGTCGGTCGAGCAGCTCGCCGATCAGCCGCTGATCACCCGGACCCACCCGCGGATACCTCGTTTCCTCGTCGTCACGATTGACCGCCACCGGAGCGGGCGGATCGCCATCGTCGGCATCGATGGTAGCCAGCGGCGGCGGCCGGTGGCCGCACCCGATACCGTTACCGGTGTGAGTGCCATTCCGTACACCGACGACGTCCTCGATCCCACCGTCTCGCTGCTGCAGTTGCCCGATGTGGCGAAGTGGCTCGGCATCGTCGTCACCAAGGTGCACCAGATGCTGCGCGACGGCGACCTCATCGCGGTGCGCCGCGACGGCATCGTCTCCGTGCCCGAGGCCTTCTTCGCGGACGGCGGTGTTGTTCGGCTGCTGCCCGGGCTGCTGATGGTGCTCCGCGACGGCGGCTACACCGACGCCGAGATCCTGCGCTGGCTGTTCACCGAGGACGAGACGCTGCCGGGGACGCCGATCGCTGCCATGCACACCGACGCGGCCCGTGAGGTGGTGCGCCGGGCGCAGGCCATGGCGTTCTGACACCGACCCGCGTTCACGACCGATCGGCGCCGCCGCCGACGTAGCCTGGGGTCATGACTGGTCCGGCGGGCAAGGCCGTGTTGATCACCGGTGGCGCGCGCGGGGTCGGTGCGGAGCTGGCCCGGCGGCTGCACCGCCGCGGCGCCCGCCTGATCCTCGCCGACCTCGACGAGGCGCCGCTGCACGACCTCGCCGCCGAGCTCGGGGACCGGGTCGTTGCCGTGGTCGCCGACGTCACCGACCTGCCGTCGATGGAGGCCGCGGTCGCGGTGGGCGTCGACGCGTTCGGCGGCATCGACATCGTGGTCGCCAACGCGGGGATCGCCAGCTACGGATCCGTCCTTGCGGTGGACCCGGCGGCGTTCCGGCGGGTCATCGACGTCAACGTCGTCGGCGTGTTTCACACCGTCCGCGCCGCCCTGCCGTCGATCATCGAGCGCCGGGGATACGTCCTGGTGGTGTCGTCGCTCGCCGCCTACACCTCGGCGCCGGGGCTGGCCGCGTATCACGCGTCGAAGGCGGGCGTGGAGTACTTCGCGAACACGCTGCGGCTTGAGGTCGCGCACCGCGGCGTCGATGTCGGGTCCGCGCACATGGCGTGGATCGACACCCCGCTGGTGCGGGACGCGAAGGCGGACCTCGGCGCGTTCCGGCGGATGCTCGACGCCCTCCCCGGCCCGCTCGGGTCGACCACATCGGTGCAGGCCTGCGGGGCACGGTTCGAGCGGGGCATCGACCGCCGCGCCACCCACATCGACGTCCCCGGCTGGGTCGGCGTGCTGCGCTGGCTGCGCCCGCTGGTGCGGACCCGGCTCGCCGAACGCGACCTGCGCAGGCTCACCCCGACCCTGCTGCCGGAGATGGACGCCGAGGTCGCCGCGCTGGGCAGGTCGGTCAGTGCCCGCACCCGCGCGCTCGGCGACGGGCACACCGCCGGGTAGCCGCGGGCGCGCCGCCGGTCAGAGCAGCGCGCGGGCCACGATCGCGGCCCGACGCCGCCGCGGCACCAGCGCCCGCCGGTCCAGCACCCGGTAGCCGCCGCGTTCGATCTCGTCGAGGATCGCCGCGTACAACTCGAACGCGGCGACCAGCCCCGGCCGCACCCGCGGGGCGAGCATCGCCAGCCCGGGCTCGGCGAGCCGGTACCAGTGCCGGTTGACGGCCACCAGATGCGCGAGGGCGCGCGCGATCCGCGGGTCCGATCGCCCCGACGCGCGGCAGGTCTGCAGCAGCGGCGCGTCAACGCCGAACGCGGCGAGCTCATCGGTCGGCAGGTACAGCCGCCCCCGGTCGAGGTCCTCGCCGACGTCGCGGAGGAAGTTCGTCAACTGGAACGCCTCGCCGAGGGCAGCCGCGGCCGGTTCGGCGTCGGCGCGGTCGGTGACGGTGCCGAGGATCGGCAGCATCTGCAGACCGATCGCGGCGGCGGACCCGCGCATGTAGCCGCGCAGCTCGGTCAGCGTCCGGTAGCTGGCACGGAACCCCGGAGCGCCGGGCACGTCCATCCGCATCGACGCGAGGAACACCGCGAAGTTGGCCGGGTCGATCCGGTACCGGCGGATGGTGTCGGCGACGGCGAGCACCACCGGCCGCGCACCCGCCGGCGATCCGGCCAGCGCACGGGTGAGTTCCGCCTCGACGGCGTCGATCTCGGCCAGGCAGTCGGCGGGTGGACGTCCCGCCAGCGCGTCGACGTCGACGATGTCGTCGACGGTGCGCGCGAAGCCGTACAGCGCGTGCACCGCAGGCCGGTCCCGGCGCGGCAGCAGGCGGGTCGCGAGGTGGTAGCTCCTGCCGTGTTCCGCGCTGAGCCGTCGGCAGTGGCGGTAGGCCGCGGCGAGGTCGCCGTCGCGCGGCGGGACGGACACGGTGGTCACGGTCAGTCGTGGGCCGCGGTGGCCAGCGGCGCCGCGGCGGGCGCACGCCCGGACCGCAGCCGCAGCGGGTCCACGGTGACCAGCGACCGCGCCGCGACGACCGCGGCGAACGTCGCGAGCAGCACGTGCGGCAGCGAGTACAGGCCGATCGACCCGTCCGGATTGAACATCAGCATCAGCCAGGTGGACAGGCCGACGAGCACCATCAGCGTCGTCGTCGACATCGCGAAACCGGCGGCGATCGCCAGCGGCCACGAGTAGTACCAGGGCAGCGCGGCGGGGGAGAGCAGCACGATCACGACCAGCGCGACGAGGATGCCGAGCACCGCCTGTCGCGGCGTTCTGCGGAACCGCCACCACACGGCGACCAGCGCGACGACCATCACCAGCGCGGAGACCGCGCGGGTGACCTCGAGCACCGGGCCGAGCCGCAGCCCGGTGAACCAGGACGTGGTGACCGTGATGACGTGCGCGACGATCGTCGGCACCGACAGCCAGTTGATGATCTTCGCCGACCCCTGCAGCGCGGTCAGCCAGCCCAGACCCACCCCGGCGACCGCGGAGCACACCGCGAACACCGCGACGAAGACCCCGAACCCGGCGCCGGCGGTGCGGGCGAACGACGCGAGCGGTGCCGGGGCGGGCCTGCCCTCGGCCTCGGCGCGTTCGCGTTCGTGGATCATCCAGATCCACACCACGAACGGCAGCGCGATCCCGGCCATCGCCTTCACCGCGACGCCGAGCGCGATCACCGCGATGCCCGCGAGATGCTTGCGGTCCAGCGCGAGGGTGATGCCCGCGACCATCAACCCGACCATCAGCAGCTCGTTGTGGACGCCGCCGACCAGGTGGATCAGCACCAGCGGGTTCAGGACGGCCAGCCACAGCGCGGTCGCCGGGTCGCCGCCGAGCTGGCGGGCCAGCCGCGGCAACGCCCACATCATCAGCGCGAGGCCGGGCAGCATCGTCAGCCGCAGCAGCATCGTCCCGGCGATCACGTTGTCGCCGCTGATCGCGGTGATGCCCTGCCCGAGCAGCAGCGAGACCGGACCGTATGGCGCGGTGGTCGTGGTCCACACGTTGCTGACGTTGTCGAGCAGCAGGCCGGGGTTGGCGACCGGGCCGACGGCGTACGGGTCGAACCCGTCGCGCAGCAGCGCGCCCTGCGCGAGGTAGGAGTAGGCGTCGCGACTGAACAGCGGCACCGACAGCAGCAGCGGCGCGGTCTGCGCGGCGATCACCCAGCGCAGCTCGCCGACCTCGACGAGCCCGGCGCGCACGTTCCTGCCGATCCGCACCCACGCCGCGACCATCAGCAGCACGCCGATCCACACGATGATCGTGGACAGGATGAAGCCGTGCCCAAACCGCAGCCACGACAGGTACATCGCCTCGAGCAACGGGTCGCTGCGGCGGACGGCGCCGGAACCGAAACCGCCGAACAGGATCATGATCGCGCCGAGGACGCCGAGGACGGTGGCATGACCGGCGTCGCTGCGCAGGAACGCGGCGACCGACCGCGGACGCGCGCCGGGCACGGGGGTGGGGGACGGCATCGGTTGCGGGTCCTCCCCTGATCGTGTGATGACGCTGCGGTGGCCCGGTCGGGTCACCGCGGCGGCGCGGTGGACCGGTGTCGGCGACCCAGTTTAGTGGTTCCGGCCGCGGACCCGGGCAACGAGCCCGCGGTGATGCTGTTCACCTGCCGTTCGCCGCCCGGACGGGCGCCCGGCCGAGGACCCGTTCGGCGGCGAGCCTGCCGGACAGCAGCACCGTCGGCACCCCCACCCCCGGGGTGGTCCCGGACCCGGCGAGGACCACGTTCTCGGCGCCGGTATCGAGGTTGCCGCGCCGGAACGGCCCGGTCTGCACGAACAGGTGCGCGGGACCGAACGGCGACCCGTCCGCCATTCCGCGGGCCGCCCAGGTGTGCGGTGTGTCGACGACGTCGACCCGGAAGTGGTCGACGATGCCGCGGTAGCCGCGCCGCTCCAGCACCGTGAGCAGCTCCCGGACGTACGGGTCGCCGAGCGCGGGCCAGTCCAGCGGCGCGCTGCGCAGGTTCGGGCACGGCGCCAGCACCGACAGCGGCTCGTGGTCGATACCGTCGCGGACCAGCCGCAGCCCCGGGTCGGTGCACGCGGGCCGGGTCAGCAGCAGCGACGGATCGCTCATCAGCCTGCCCCGCCCGCGGCGCGCGGTGATCTCGGTGAAGGTGCGGTCCCATGCGGCGCCGAAGTCGATGGTGTGGTGGCCGCTGTCGGCCCAGGTCCGCGTCACCGACGTCGGGATGGTGCCGTGCGCGACGACCGCCGACGGCGAGTGCCGCACCGGGCGGCGGGGGAGGCGGCGCCGCGGCAGCAGCGCCTCACCGGATCCGAGGTCGGCGGTGACCACGACGACGTCGGCGTCGATCACGGCGCCGTCCGCGGTCCGCACCGCCGTGGCGCGGCCGCCGTCGTGGTCGATGCCGGTGACCTCGACGGCGAGGCGCACCGTCCCGCCCGCCGCGGTGAGCGCCGCCGCCATCGTCTCCGCGACCCGGTGCATCCCACCGTCCGGGAACCACACCCCCATCGAGGTGTCCATGTGCGCGATCGCGCCGTACACCCCGAGCGCCCGCGCAGGCGCGACCCCGGCGTACAGCGCCTGGAACGTGAAGATCCGCTGCAGCCGCGGGTCGTTGACGTGGTGCGCGACCGCGGGGCCGAGCCTGCCGAATCCGCCGTTGCGCAGCAGCGTCCACAGGTCGCGGCGCGCGGCGCCGGTGCGGACCAGGTCGAGCGGGGAGTCGAAGTTGGCGTCCATGAAGCTGTCGAAGTCGGCGGTGAAGATCGTCGCCAGCCACTCCCGCAGCCTGCGGTACCGGACGGCCTCCTCCGGGCCAGCGACGCGGGTGATCTCGGCGGCCATCGCGTCCGGGTCGGCGAACACGCGGAGCGCGGTGCCGTCCGCGAACCGGGCGTGATACGACGGGTCCAGTCGGCGCAGGCGCAGCGGCGGGGTGAGCGTCTCGGCCCGCGCGCCGACCGCCGCGAGGGCGTCGTCCACCAGTTCCGGCATCGTGAGCACCGTCGCGCCGTTGTCGATCTGGTATCCCGGTCCGGCATGGACGCCGACCCGGCCGCCGACCGTGGTGTCCCGTTCCAGGACGGTCACCTGGCGGCCGGCGCCGCGCAGGTGCAGCGCGGCCGCCAACCCGGACAGCCCCGCGCCGATCACCACCACCCGGTCCGTCGGCCCGGGCACCGCGCGCACCATCAGGCGCTGCGGCGGCCCACCGCGACCGCCATCTCCCGCAGGCGGGTCTTGCCGTCGGCCGTCGCCGACGACGCGTCCAGCGCACGCAGCCCGGTCGCGGTCAGGTCGTCGATCCTGGCCTGCACGGCCGCGACGGCCCCGAGGTCGGTGATCACCTGACGCATCCGGTGCACCTGGTCGTCGTTGAGGTCGGCGCCGATGCCGCGCCGCAGAAAGTCTGCGGTGCCGGGGTCGGATGCGTCCGCCCGCACCAGCGCCTCCGCGAACAGCACCGTCCGCTTGCCCTCCCGCAGGTCGTCGCCGGACGGCTTGCCGGTGACCTCGGGGTCGCCGAATACCCCGAGCAGGTCGTCTTGCAACTGGAACGCGATCCCGATGTCGGTGCCGAACTCGCGGTACGCGGCGACCAGCGCGTCGTCGGCCCCGGCGAGCGCGGCACCGAGGTGCAGGGGACGTTCGATGGTGTAGGCGGCGGTCTTGTACCGGTTGATGCGCAGGGCCGCCGCCACCGACTCGTCGCCGGTCACCTCGGTGGTCACGTCGAGGTACTGGCCGCCGAGCACCTCGGTGCGCATCGCCGACCACACCGTCGCGATCCGGGCCTGCGCGGCGGCGTCGACGCCGGACTCGCGGATCAGGTCGTCCGCCCAGGCCAGCGCCAGGTCGCCGAGCAGGATCGCGACGGACTCCCCGTACTTCGCGGGGTCGCCCGCCCAGCCGCCCGCCCGGTGCCGGTTCGCGAACTCCACGTGCAGGGTGGGGAAGCCGCGGCGGGTCGCGGACGAGTCGATGATGTCGTCGTGCACCAGCGCGCACGCCTGCACCAGTTCCAGGGCCGAGCAGACCCGCAGCACCGCGTCCGCCTCCGGTCCGTCGGGGTCGCCGCCCGCGCCGAGCCAGCCGGTCCACGCGAACGCCGGGCGCACCCGCTTGCCGCCGCGCAGCACGAACGCCTCGAGCGCGGCCGCGGCGTCGGAGTAGGTGCCGCCGACACCGTCGGTGACGGTGCGCCGGGAGGCGAAGAAGGTGCGCAGCACCGACTCGACGGCCGCCGGGAGTGAGGTGGTCGAGTCGGGAGGGGTGCTCATGACCGCCACCCTATCGGTCACAGGTGAAGGCACCGGCGGGGCGCTGAGCTCCCGCCCCTATGATTGGAGCCGTGACTTTTGATGCCGTCAGGGGGCGGGCCAGCGAGGGATGGGTGACACACACCCCGTCGATCGTCGACCGCATCGGCGCCGCGGGCGGCCGAATCCCGTTCTCCGTCGAGTTCTCCCCGCCGCGCGACGCCGACGCGGAGGCGCGGCTGTGGCGGGCGGTCCGCGAGTTCGAGCGGATGGGCCCGGCGTTCGTGTCGATGACCTACGGTGCGGGCGGCTCCACTCGCGACCGCACCGTCCGCGTCACCGGCGAACTGGCGGAGGAGACCACGCTGCTCCCGGTGGCGCACCTGACCGCGGTCGGGCACAGCGTCGACGAGCTGCGCACCATGTGCGGCGCGTACGCGGACCGCGGCATCAGCAACATCCTGGTCCTGCGCGGGGACCCGCCGGGGGACCCGCTCGGTGAGTGGGTCAAGCACCCCGACGGCGTCGAGTACGCCGAGGACCTGGTCCGGTTGGTGCGCGACATGGGCGACTTCCACGTCGGTGTTGCGTCGTTCCCGGAGGGGCACTACCGCGCCCCGGACCTCGACCACGACACCCGGTACCTGGTGCAGAAGCTGCGGTCGGGCGCCGAGTACTCGATCACCCAGATGTTCTTCGAGGTCGACGACTACCTGCGGCTGCGGGATCGGGTCGCGAAGTTCGACGCCGAGCAGGCGGCGAAGCCGATCATCCCGGAGATCATGCCGATCACGTCGCTGCGGTCGGCGCGTCGCAGCCTTGAGTTGTCCGGGTCGAAACTGCCTGCGGCACTGGAGGAGCGGCTGACGAGGGCCGCTGGCGATGGGCCGGAGGAGAACCGGGCCGCGGTGCGGGAGGTCGGTATCGAGGTGGCGACGGAGCTCGCCGAGCGGCTGATCTCCGAGGGCGCCCCGTGCCTGCACTTCATCACCCTGAACTTCGCGCGGGCCACCCGTGAGGTGCTCACCAACCTGGGGCTCGCGAGCCACGCCGCGTAGCCGGGCGGCGGCTCAGCCGCCGCGACCTACACCGGCGTCCCGTGCATCGGCCGGGCCGTGTGGTGTGCGGGGGAGTGCGCGGAGGAGGTGGGTGAGGATGTCGCCGACGTCGGCGACCTCACGGTCGGGGAGCTGCCCGAAAAGCTGGTGAGCCCAGGCTTCGCGGAGCGTGGCGATTTTCTCGCCGATGGCGGCACCCTCGGTGGTCAGGGTCAACCGCTTGGCTCGGCCGTCGTCGGGGTCGGGTTCGCGAGTGATGAGCCGCTTCTCCTCAAGTGTCTCGGCGACCTGGGTCATGCGCCTGGGTGACGACTCGAGGTGATCGGCGACCACGCTCGGCCGGAGCGGTCCGTGTTCCCGCAGACAGGTGATTGCCCGCGCTTCGGTGGCGGTGACGCCGAGCATGGCGCTGCCCTGGTCGGCTGCGGCCGTCATGCGCATGCCCAGGATGGTCAAGAGGTCGAGTACGTCAGTGCGGTTCATGTCGTTTCCTAGATAATTTCCATTAGTAAGTATACGGTTTCTGGGTGCCTAGTATGTCGCTACCCACTCACGACCTGTTCTACGAGGAACGCGGAATCGGTTCTCCGGTACTGCTGCTCGGTGGTTCCGGGGAGCCGATGATCGCCTGGGAGTTCAGCGGCCTGATCGACGCTCTTGTCGCGGTCGGGCACCGGGTGATCTGGTTCGCCGCGCGCGGAGTGCAGCCGTCGGGATGCCCCCCGCTGCCCTGGTCGCTGGACGCGATGGCCGACGACGCGCTGCAGCTGCTCGACCACCTGGAGATTGCGCGGGCCACCGTCATCGGCTACTCGCTCGGCGGCTTCACCGCGGAACGAATGGCCCGCCGCGCACCGGCCAGGATCGATGGTGCGGTGCTGATGGCCAGTGCAGGCGGGGCCGACGGCACTATCCGCAATGCCGTCATCGACGCCGAGAACGCCTTCGCCGAACGTGCCGGGGAAGTTCCCCGGCCCTTCAGTCGCCTGATGACGTTGCTGACGGCGCTCGGCGGGGCCGAGCTGGCCGACTCCGAGAAGGTCGCCCAGTGGTGGAAGCTCCTGGCTCATCAGGGGGATCAGTGGGCGCCGCCGCATGGCGAGGTGGGTCAGGCGCAGGTGGCGTTGGACTGGAAGGACGCCGGTGGAACGGTCGGCGCACCGTGGCCAGCCGAGGTGCGGGCGGCGCTGGTCTACTTCGACCACGATCCGCTCTTCCCCGCCCACGAGTCGACCGCTACTGCACGACATTTGGGCGCGAACACCGAGATCGTGACGGTAGCGAACGCGGGTCATGCCGGGCTGCTGACCCGGCCCGACGAGACGGTCGCGGCGTTGAGTGGGTTGCTGGCCCGGTGGCGCACCGGGTAGGCCGCATGTGTCGGGTCCGCTGCCGGTGCTTCCGGCTATTCCTCTGCCATATCCCGTAGTGTCCGGCCGCCGGCCGATTCTTACGGTCGCCTCGAAATTGTGGTTGCCCGCGCCTGCCGACATCCGTCGACCGGCTCCGGTTCTGCCGCGTCGAGCTCGACGCGGCGAAGCTGCCCGAGCCGGCTGGTGATTCGTTCGATGTCGGCGGGCAGTTGTGCGCCGCCAGTGAGGGCCCGTAGGGGCGTCGTGGCGAGGAACGCGGCGGTGACGTCGCGGTCGTACAGCACGTCGACGACATTGGCGAACCGCTGTGTCGGCTCCCGTCCCGCCGAGCGCAGGTCCGGCACGCCGCCAATCACCCACCGGCGCCAGTCCCGGGTCAGCGCGAGGTAATCGGAGGGGGCGGTGGCTTTCTCGCACAGTTCGGCGAAGTCGATCCACAACCAGCCGTCCGCCGCGCGGCGGACCCGCATCGGGTGCCCGGCCGGCGTGAGGGTCGTGTGCTCATCCGGTCCCGGCGCGTGCAGCCCGAGGTGTTCGACCTGCTCGGGGGTGCCGGGGTGGAGCCACCACCCGGCGGCAAACCCCACGTCGTGGCCGGCGGTGATCCGGTAGTCGACGGGTCCGTCGACGGCGATGATCGTCAGGTTGCGCTCGAGCACCTCAATGGTGGGAACGAAGTCGTCATGGAAGAGGGGATTGGGCAGCAACTCCCGGGGCGGGTAGTTCGAGGTTACAACGATCCGGATCTCCCGGCGGAGGAGCGCGGGAAGCAGGCGGCCGAGGAACCTGCCGTCGGCGGGGTCGTGGACGTGGAACTCGTCGAAGCACACCACCTCCACCTCGCCGAGCAGATCCGCCAGGGCCGCGTCCAGGTCGTTGCGGTGCCTGCGAATGGCCAGGTGCAGGTCGCGGAAGAACTCGTGGAAGTGAATCCGCATCTTCCGATCGGTCGGCAGCGCGGCGAAGTACGCCGCCATCAACCAGCTCTTGCCCCGACCGACGGGGCCCCACAGGTACAGGTTCCGGTCGTCGGCGGCGAGGGCGGCCGCGGCACGTCGCTGCGCGTCATCGAGCGCGAAGCCCAATTCTGCTGCGGTCGACACAAACACGGATTCATCCACCCGGAGTGAACGGCGCGACTGGGGAGATTTGCGGGTCCAACGCATGCCGAAACTCTAGCAACGTAGAGTATTGAGAGGATGGAGACATGGCTCACCGTCGCTCCCGCCGAGATCTCATCTGCGAGGCCGCGCTCGACCTCGCCGCCGACGGCGGCAACCACGCGCTCACCCACCAGGGAATCGACGCGCGCCTCGGGCTCGCTCGCGGCTCGACCTCGTACTACTACCGGACCCGGCGCGCCCTGGTGTCGGCCGCGATCACGCGCCTGGCGACCCGATCCCGCGAGCACTTCGCCGATGCCGCCTCGTCGGATCCGCCGCGGACAACCGAGGAGGCGGGGCGGGTCATCGCGGACCACCTCGAGACGCTGCTGGTCGACCGTCGCAGGGACGTGCTGGCCCGGTACGCGCTCGCCGTCGACGCCGCGGGTGACGAGGAGCTCCGCGCGGGGCTGGCGTCGTGCCTGTTCTCGCTTCCCGCGGCGACGGCACTCATGGGCGCCCTCGGGGCACGCGATCCGGCGGTCGCAGCGCGCGACCTGATCAGCCTGCTCGAGGGACTGGTATTCGACTGCACCTTCGGGGCCCGTGCCCTCGCCCCCTGCGTCGATGACCGCCGCGCGACGATCCGGCTGTGGCTGGACACGCTCGTCGCGAGCCGGTGACGATCGCCAACGCGGGCCCGGCCAATCGAATCTCCGCCCCTCGCACCAGGTGTCCGATCCGGCCGCTCGATCCAGTGCGGTGACTAGTGTGGACCGAGTGACTGTGACGACCGAGCACAACTCCGTACGCCGTTCCCTGAGCGGGTGGGGTCGCTGTGCGGCGACACCGGCAGATGTGCTCGCCACCCCGGACCTCGATGTGATCGCCCGTGCAGTGCGTACCGTGGGTCCGCGCGGTGTCATCGCCCGCGGTCTCGGTCGCAGCTACGGTGACCCCGCGCAGAACGCGGGCGGACTCGTGGTGGACATGACCGCCCTCGACCGCATTCACCGCATCGACCCGGACTCGGGCATCGTCGACGTCGACGCCGGAGTCAGCCTCGACACCCTGATGCGTGCCGTTCTGCCCCACGGACTCTGGGTTCCTGTGCTGCCCGGGACCAGGCAGGTCACGATCGGCGGTGCGATCGGTGCCGACATCCACGGCAAGAACCACCACTCGCACGGCAGCTTCGGCAACCATGTCGACGAACTCGACCTGCTCACCGCCGACGGAACGATCCGCACCCTCACCCCCTCGGGGGATGACCGCGACCTGTTCTGGGCCACGATCGGCGGAATGGGCCTGACCGGCATCGTCGTTCGCGCGCGAGTGCGGATGAAGCACACCGAGACCGCGTACTTCATCGCCGACCACGACCGCACCGCGAACCTCGACGAAACGATGGAACTGCTGACCGGCGGCTCCGACGAGGGATACGACTACTCGATGTCGGTGCCCGACACGATCTCCACCGGCCCGAAGTTGGGGCGCGCCGGCTTCACCCGCGGCTCGCTCGCGACCCTGGACCAGCTCCCGCCGAAGCTTCGCCGGGACCCGTTGCGATTCAACGCCCCACAGCTGTTCACCGTCCCGGACCTCTTTCCGAGCGGGATGGTCAACAGGGTCACCACGCGCATCGCGGCGGAGGCCGCGTATCGGATGTACCCCCGCCATGGCCGGGGCGCGATCCAGAACCTGACGCAGTTCTACCATCCACTGGATCTGCTCGGGGAGTGGAACCGGGCATACGGCCCGGGCGGTTTTCTGCAGTACCAGTTCTCGGTGCCGTTCGGTGCAGAGGCCCAGTTCGCCGACATCATCCGAATGATCGCCGAGTCCGGACATCGCTCGTTCCTCAACGTGTTCAAGCGTATGGGTGACGGCAACCCGGCCCCGCTGTCCTGGCCGCGGCCGGGCTACATGCTCAGTCTCGACTTCCCGACCCGCGACGGACTGGGCAGGTTGTGCGACGAACTCGACGATCGGGTCCTCGACCTCGGCGGCAGGCTCTACTTCGCCAAGGACTCCCGCAGCACTCCCGACCGCATCGCCCGCATGTATCCGCGACTCGACGAATGGCGGGCGATCAGGGACCGCATCGACCCCGGCCGGGTGTTCGTCTCCGACCTCGCGCGCAGGCTCCGGCTGGTCTCCGGGTAGCCGATCCATTGTGGCAAGCTGGCGGCCATGACGGCACCGGGGATACATCAGCAGGACGATTCGGCCGAGCGGGTGGTGTCCCACGTCATCGGCGTCGGACGAATCGTGTGGGGCGTCACCACCGCAATCGCGTCGAGGCAGGTCTACACCGCGTTGGGCATGTCCTACCCCGGCAGTGATCGGGGCGTGTGGATCAAGGCATTTGGTGTGCGCGACATCGTGTTGGGTGCAGCCGCGTTGCATCCGGATGCCACGGTGCGTCGGGCGAACCTGCGTGCCGGGATCGCGATGGATCTGATCGACGCTGTCGTGGTTGCCGACGCCGCGCGCCGCGGACTGCCTCGGAAGGCCGCGCTGGTCGGTATTGCGCTCGCCGGGGGGACGGCCGCATTCGCGGCCGTCGGTCCCCGGCTGGTCAATGCTCGACGCCGGTGGTAGTTCCCTGCGTTGTCGGACCACGAGGCATGGATTCCTCAGTGCGGTTCCTGGATCCAGTTGCCGTGGAAGCCGGCCGGAATGCGTTGAGGTAGACGCACAGTTGCCACATCCTCAAGGCTCTGGGCATCGAGAATCCGCAAGTCAGTGACGTTCTCGGCCAGGTCGGTCACGAGACCCATCACGATGCCGTCGCCCTCCGGCGCCGAGGGCGAGGACGGGACGAAACTGAATTCACCAACCGCAGAATGGCTACCGAAGTCGCGCTGTACGGCGATCCCGGCAGCGGTGTTCGTTCGGAACAGTCGGTGTTCCCCGGACACATCATCCGTGCCGCCCACGGCCCAGCCGTGCTGGAAGGCGCTCGCGGCGCACCGGTCGTCGATTCGTGGGAACTCCATGTGTTCCTCTGCGAGGCGGTCACGCCGGAGAGACCCGGTCCGTTGATCGATCTGCCACCGTTCCAGCCGCGGCAGCCCCTCGGTTGGGCCTAGGGGGTCGGCGTCGAAGACTCTGTCGTGAACTACCAGGTCGATTGCCAGCCCACGATCGTCATTGTGGGCGTTCATCGGGTGGAACACGTAGCAGGGCTGGTCGAGTTCTACCCAGGTGACCGTCGTCGGATCCTGCGACGATCGCGGCAGCAGACCGACTCGTGCGGGATAGTTTCGGTTCCATCGATAGGGGAAGCGCCCAGCGGGTATTCGCGGCATCCGGTTCATCATCACCGGGGGAACACGCACGTTGCCGACGATCGCACTCAGCGCCAGCTGGGCAAGCGGACGCAGCGGGCGGGGCACACCAACCTGGGCAGCCGACCGCGGATCGAACGTGACGGGTAGGTCGTACAGCACAACGTAGTCCCGAGTCAGCGAGAATGCGTGCATCATGGGGCTGCCCTGGACCGGGACCGCCATCTTGCATCGAAGGCGGCCATCTGGACCGATCACGGTGTACTGCACGGTGTTTCCGCGCCCGAAGTGGTAGGAAACGGCGTGCAACTCTCCGGTGTCCGGATCGAGCACCGGGTGTCCGGTGTAGCCCCCGCGCACGGTTCCGTCGAAGTCGCAGACGTCGATTGTCTCGAGGTCGCTCGACAATTCTGCGCAGGCAGTTCCTCCTTCGACAAGTGCCAACGTCCGGCCCGCGAACCCGATTACGTTTGTGTTCGCAGAAGGGCCGTGGAGCGGCGACCTCCCGTGCTCGTCCGGGGCCGTCCGCTTCAACAGTCGCGAAGTCACTTCCGAGTCGACCCAGCGATTGCGGTACCAGAGTGCGTCACCATTACTCAACCGAATGCCGTGGACCATCCCGTCGCCGGTGAACCAGTTGTACTCGTCGGGTGAAACGTCGGCGACAGGATTCGGCCCATTCCGTAGGTACCGTCCGTCAAGCCAGTCGGGGATCACGCCTCGAACGTCGAGATTGTATTCGACCAGTTCCTGTCGAACCGGGGCGTACCGATCCGCGATGAAGTTTCCCATGTCGTCCTCCCCTGCCCACTTGGACCGAGATTGTCGCAGAGGCGCCTGGAGTGATGCATCACCTCGACCGTGTGCCGCGGCCCGATGCTCGCCGGACCGCCGCCGCGGGCAGGGGTGGCACCGGGCGGCACCACAACCACCGGTGATTCAGGATCGGATCGGGTCGTGACTGTCGGTGAAGGCCAGGAAGCGCGGAATGACCTGATCCGGGTTCGCCCACATCAGGTCGTGCCCGACGCCCGGGTAGATCTCGGTCTCGACCGACGGAATGGTGGCGTTGGCGCGGGCGGCGCCCGCTTCGGGATCGGCGACGACCGTGTCGGCGCCGAAGAGCACCAGCGTCGGCACCGCGATGGCGGCCAGTTGATCGTCGGTGAACGTGCGGTCCCACGGCATCGCCATCCGGTACTTCACGGCCGCCATCGCGACGGCGAACTCGTCGTCGGACATCTCGAAGCCGGGCATCAGCCACTTGTTGAGCTTGCGCATCCGCTCGGGGGTCGGTCGCATTCCCGCCGCCAGGAACTTCAGTAGCAGACCCCAACTCGGCTTGGCGAAGGTCGCGGCGCTCGGTTCGAGCATGGTCAGGCTCGCGAGACGGTCGGAGCGATACACCGCGACCGCCCCGGCCAGCCAGGCGCCAAGCGAGTTGCCCGCGAGGTGGACGCGATCCGCGCCGAGCCCGTCGACCACCTCCGCCATCCACGTCGCCACGTCCCGCGCGTCGCGCAGCGGCGCGGTCTGCACGCACCGGCCCGCCCACCCGATCACGTCCGGGGTGTACACGACGTGGTCGCGGGCCAGGTCCTCGATGAACCGAAACCACGCCAGCCCGTTACCGCCGATACCGGGCAGCAACACGATCGGCGTCCCCTCGCCGCTGCCCGACCTGCGCACCCGCGTCGTCCCGAACGATGTCTCAACATCGACGGTCGTCGACGGCACCGGCCACTTCGCGGCCGCGGTGTCGTAGGCGCGCAGGAACTCGTTCTTCGCGTTCTCGTTGGTGAATCGCCCGATCTTCGGCACGTTCCCTCCTTGCTGGCTTTGTTGATATGAACGTACCACGGTTATGGTTTGTTCGTACCATAACCGTGGTACGTGGAGCCATCGTCAGGTCGACGGCGGGGAAGGCGGACAGTCCGGTGCCACGATTGGCCGACCATGAAGCGCGGCGACGCCAGATCACCGACGCCGTCCGGCGCGTCATGGTCCGCGGCGGACTGGAGTCCGTCACCTTTCACACCGTCGCCGCGGAGGCGGGGATCTCGGTCCGGCTGGTCCAGTACTACTTCGGCACCAAGAGGGACTTCCTCCTGGCCACCCACCGCTCGGTGATGGAGGATGCCGGCGCCCGCTTCATGCAGAGCTGGACGGCGCTCGGCGCGGACGCCACCCCTCGCGAGGCGATCCGCGCCGTCCTCACCGAACTGCTTCCCCTCGACGACCGGCGCCGCGAGGAGGTGTACGTGCTCGGCGCCTTCGGGTGGGCGGCGATCACCGGCGCAGGCATCACCGCCGAGGAGACCTTCGCCGCGCCACGCGCATTGACCACGATCGTCGCCGACCAACTCCGGCGAGCCCGGCCTGCCGGAGCGCCGACTCAGGGGAACCCCGAGCTCGACGCCGAACTCGTGCTGATGGCAACCGGCGGACTCGCCCAGGGCATGCTGCAGGGGTACGGCACCCCGCAATCGGCGGTCGACCTCGTCGACCATCTCCTCGATCGAGTACTGGGGAGCGCCGCCGGCGCATAGACGCCCGACCGAGCGGGATTCGTTCCGGCTTCCGGCGTTTCGGGCCGTCATTGTGTGCCGAGGGCGTGAGATCGTCATGGTCGTGGAACTGACGAGGGGAACGGTGCGGGAGTGGCACGCCGAGCGGGGATGGGGCGTGCTGGACTCCCCGGCCACCCCCGGCGGATGCTGGGCCCACTACAGCAACATCGACGGGACCGGATTCCGCGCGTTGACCGTCGGCGCGACAGTCGATCTCGACTGGAGTTGGCGGAGCAGGAGGTTCCCCCACTGATGAGGCGCACGCTCGACTTCGGAAGCCCGCTGCCGCCCGGCTGGACCGAGTTGCGGGACCAAGATCGCTACTGGGATCTGTTCACCGACCGGTTCGGGTTCCGGCCGGGCGTCACCGCATCGTCCTGGCCGGCGATCGCCGAACCGACACCCTCCATCACGTTCGACCTCACGGCACCGGCGGAGATCGCGGGCGCCTGGTCGAGCCGATTCGACGCGGTGAACGCGGAGGCGCTGCGCTGCTTCGTCACCGAGTTCGCCGAGGATCCGACGTTCGTGGTGTTGGACTGGCAACACACCTGCTACCGGCTCGACGCGGCGGTCCACGCCTCGACCCGCGACACCGAGTGGCGGGTTCCCGTCTACCCCGACGGCGACTACTACATCTTCCTGCGCGACGACCTCAGCGAGGGGACGTTCGGACACCCCTGGGAGCAGACCCTGTGCGTGTACGGTGAGCGCCTACTCGGATCCCTTGCGCGCACCCTCGCGACGTGGCTGCCCGTCAAACGAGTCGACGGCAGGCCGCCGGATCTCGCGGCGCGCAACCGGTCTACACCTTCGGGCTCGCGGTAGCAGCTCTGCCTCCAGTGGGAACGGCGGTATTCGTCGGTACGCTCGCGGGCATGGGTGGGGACGCGTTGCTGTTGCTCGTCACGATCGGCCCGATAGTGCTGCTCGGGTGGGCCGCGATTCGTGCGAAGGACCGCGGCCTCGGGGGGTCGTTCGTCGGGCCGTTTCAGGAGATGTTCGATCCGGGTGCGGCGCGAGCCCAGATCGTCGTCGAGCAGATGGCGGAACTGCCGGACCCCTCGGATTCCGGCGATCCGGACACCGACGAGGACCTGCCCTACACTGTGGTGTACGAGGATGTTCGGCTGCACATCAAGCCGGGCCAGCAGCGACGGCGCGGCGGTGGCGGAGCCAGCAGTCGTGCCGAGTGAGCATCCATCGTGTAGCCCCGAACGCCGACCCCGACGCGGACAGCCGAGGGTGAGCTGAGGAAGCGGTCAGATGGCTGGCGTCGAGAGGTAGTCGAGTCCGCCGACGTAGACCGTATGTCCCGTGGCGTCGCTGCTGAGTGTGGCATCTGCGACTGCGCGGGCGAACTCCTCGACCGTGGGCAGTGGTCCGTGATGCCGGCGTGCCTCGACTGCGTCACTGTTCCGGCGTTCGAGTAGCCGCACGATGATCGTCCCGTCGATCATGTCGCCCGACACGACGATGAGCTCAACTCCGCGGTCGGAGAGCATCGGGATCATGCTCCGCAACGCGTCTTCCCCCGCTCGCTTGCTCTCGGCGATCGGTTCGTACTCAGCCGGCACGGGTTTGCGGCCATGAAAGTGCGCCTGATGACTGGTCACGAAGACGATCCGAGACCCGGACGGCATGAGCGGCAACGCCAACTGAACGAGCCTGACCTGCGCATCACGATTGATCCTCATCGGATAGTCCGGCCCCGCATTGAGTTCGAGCCCGCCGGACGCGTTCAGGACCAGCACGTCCAGGCGTCCGAACTCTTCCGCCACCTCGGCGATCAGCCGATTCGCTGCGGCTTCGTTGGACAGGTCGCCGCCGGCGACCGACGCCGTCCCTCCAGTGTGGGCAATGTCGTCGGCTAGCGCCTGCGCGCGCTTGAACTTCTCTCGATAGTTGATGATCACGTGGTCGCCGGCGGTCGCGAGTGCCCGTGCGGTCTCGGCGCCGATCCCTCGCGATGCTCCCGTGACCAGTGCGATCCGCCGACCGGTTGGGTCCACGACCTCGTTCATGACGCCCCCTCGCGCTCCAAACGCTTCTGATTTCGAACCACTATGATGGTTCGAAATGAGAAGCACAAGAGAACCGGAGCGGTCCCGACAGTTGAGTGAGCCCTCCGCACAACCGATACTCGCGGCGATGGAACTTCTTGGGCAGCGCTGGATCTTGCGGGCACTCTGGGAGCTCGAGCCCGGGCCGTTGGGCTTCCTGGAACTGCGCAGACGAATGGGAAACTGCTCGTCCAGCACGCTTTCGGAGCGACTGCAACAGCTGCAGAATGCCGGGATAGTCGAGAAGCGGGTCGACAAGACCTATGAGTTGAGCAGCGCGGGTATCGAGCTCGGTGCCGCCCTGCAGCAGGTCTGGGGCTGGTCCGAGCGTTGGTCGGCCCACCTGGTCACCTGCTCAGCCCTGGACTGAGGTTCCGTTCGACGATCGCTCACCCGGATCCTGACAAGGCCCTGTCTCAGAAGTGGTGTTAGGCAGCGATCAAGGAAGGCAACACTGTCGCGACGACTGAGGCGGTGAACTCTGCCATCGGTTCCTGCGGGTGCTCGGGACCGTAGAACTGCTCGAGGAAGGCCCGTAGATAGCAGGCGCCGGCGATGGACGATGCGGCCCCGTTGATCGGGGCGCCAGCAACGATGGTGCCGGTGCGTTGCTCGTTCTGAAGGAATCGGGCCACGGAGGCCGGGAGAAGCGCCGGGCCTGCCCCTTGTGCCATGACGGCGGTTCGGTGGCGGTCGAGGAGTTTGGCGTCGGAGAACAGGGACGCGCCGATCGCGAACGTCTGCCGATAGAACGCCGTGATCTGCTCGATCGTCGCTACCAACCTGCCCTCGAGGGTGTTGGCGTCGCCGGGGGTGCGATCGGTGCGGGTGAGGATGTCGACGGCGGGAACCCGCTCACGCAGCACGCTCAGAAATAGGTCGACTTTGTCGTCGAAGAGCTTGTAAATCATCGCCTCTGAGTAACCGGCGACCGCCGCGATCTCCTTGGTTGTTGCCCGGGCAAGCCCTCGGTCCCGCATGGTGCTGGCGGCTGCATCCAGGATCCGGTCGCGCGCGGTAGGTACTGCGTTGTCGGGCATGTCCCGACGGTAGCTTACGCTCTTGGTTAGTGAGTACCCACTAACCAAGGAGTCTGCATGCTGGTGATCGCGATCGACGTCCTCCTCGTTCTCTGCGTCCTCCTCACCACATGGTTCGTCGGATACGTGGTCTATCGCCTGGTGACGGACCAGTAGAGCCGGGATCGCCAGGCGCCTGCTCGATCGTCCCAGCGGCGGGATAGGCATCGCCAAACGCGGCCGCCATGAGACATTCGGAGTCGCGTGCCCAGTTCAATGGGCGACGGGGGCGCGAGCGGATATGTCTGACGCGCAGTAGGCACGGCTCGGCAAGCTTCCCGTCCGTCGCACCGCCGCCGTCCTCTTCGCCGCGATCGGTCTGTCGGGACTGCCTCACTCTGCCCCGCGAGTGAACTGAGGTGGGGCAGTCCCCATTCGTCATCCAGAAGAGGTGTCAGTCGCGCCGAGCATGCAGCCTAGGCCGCACGGCGCGCGGCGCCCCTCAGTCGGCGAGCCACCGGCTCGAGCAGGCCGATCGCGACCACGACCTGCCCCAGCATCAACGCGAGGGGCAGCGCAATGAGCTCCCATCCGGTGGAGGGAAACACCATCGCCCACACGATGATTCCGATAGCCAGGGCCCAGGTGAGTAGCTGCCCCACCGCCATCGCAGTGCCTGGCCAGCCGTGGCTGGCGCGCCGGACGAGAATTGCCACACCGGCCGCTGCTCCCACCAACGAAGCCAGCAGCCCGAGGATCGTCGGATATACGACCATCACCACGAACCGCTCGTCGAGATCGACTTGACCCTCGAGCGCTATGGCCAGCGCGGTGCACAGCCATATCGAGACGGTGCAGAGAACCGTGACGAACGAGGCGATTGTCAGGGTCTTCATCGGGGGAACCTAGCGCAGGCGAGTGCCGTTGATCGGCGAGGGGCGGTGTACGGGACAGGGCTCGGATAGGTTTGTGCGAGCGGGTATCTACGAATGCCAGGCCAGCAGCGAAGCCTGTCGAGGAAGCGAGGGGCGGGGTCGTGGACCTGTCTGGCATTGATCGGGGAGGAGTAGGGATGGCCGACGCGCGGAAGGCAATTCTGGCTGGCGGATGCTTCTGGGGCATGGAGGACTTGATCCGCAAGCAGTCGGGCGTGGTGTCACCGCGAGTCGGCTACACCGGAGGGCATAACGACCGTCCCACCTATCGCAATCATCCAGGTCACGCTGAGGCGGTGGAGATCACCTACGATCCCGCGCGAACCGATTATCGAGTTCTGCTCGAGTTCTTCTTTCAGATCCACGATCCCACGACGGAGAACCGTCAAGGCAACGACATCGGGACCGCATACCGTTCGGCGATCTTCTATCTCGACGACGATCAAAAGCGCATCGCCCTGGGCACGATTGTCGATGTGGACGACTCACGTCGATGGCCAGGCAAGGTCGTGACCGAGGTGACCCCGGCCAGCACATTCTGGGAAGCGGAGGACGAGCACCAGAACTATCTGCAGCACTACCCGGACGGGTACACCTGCCACTTTCCGAGACCGCACTGGAAGCTTCCGGACGGCCGAGCCAGCGCGTAGCCGCGACTCAGGTACCGAAATGCGAAGTGCCCTGACGTCGCTCATCCCGGTCAGTGCCAGCTGAGCCCTGCGTGCTCGTGTCGTGGGCAGGGCCGGCCGCGCTGGGTGTAGGTGGTGTACCAGGGGTCCGGGAGCGCCCAAGTCCTCTCCTACACGCGACCGGCAAACTGCAACGTGTTCTAGTGTCGTGGGATGGACGTGACATACGAGGGGACCAAGAGGGAGATCACCACCGACAAGGGGGTGCTGCGCTACCACGAAGCGGGCGAGGGGCCGCCGTTGCTGTTGCTGCACGGCTCCGGCATCGGGGTCAGCGGGTGGCGGAACTACCGGGGAAACCTGGAGGTGTTCGCCGAGCACTTCCACTGCTATGTCCTCGAATTCCCCGGATTCGGCGTGAGCGATCCCGTTGCTGGCCATCCGGTGCTGACCGCGGGGTCGTCGGTGATCCGCTTCATGGACGCACTCGGCATCGACTCCGCCGCGATGATCGGCAATTCGATGGGCGGAGTCGTCGGCGTCAACGTGGCCATGAAGCACCCCGAGCGGGTGAGCAAGCTCGTCACCATTGGCGGGGTGGGGCCGAACATCTTCAGCCAGAACCCGAGTGAGGGAACTCGTCTGCTGCAGGACTTCGCCGACGGACCGAGTCGCGAGAAGTTGGTCCGCTGGCTCGAGTGCATGGTGTACGACCGGTCCGTGGTCACCGAGGAGCGGATCGAGGAACGCTGGGAGACGGCCAACGATCCGGCATCGCACGCGACGTTGGCCGCGATGTACGGCTCCAAGGCTTTCGAGGCGCAGCAGCAGGCGATGGCCAGTTCCGGCCTACCGCCCTACTGGTCGATGATGGGCAAGGTGGCGTGCCCGACGCTGCTGACGTGGGGGCGCGATGACCGGCAGTGCCCGCCGGATATGCCGATGATCCCGATGCGGCTGATCCCGAACGCCGAGTTGCACGTCTTCCCGAACTGTGGGCACTGGGTGATGATCGAAGCCAAGGAGGGATTCGAGCGGGTCGCCCTCGAGTTCCTGCTCAGGTGAGCTGACATCGAACTGCCGGCCGGCCCGAGGCGGTGGGGTTCGTCCTCGCGAAAGAGTTGATCGCTTCGACGAACTCGCTGATGAAACTCCCCCCGCCGTGGCCGGCATCGTCGACGACGACGAGCCGGCTGCCGTCCCATCGGCGGGAAAGCTCCCATGCGGTGTCGAGCGGGCCGGACACGTCGTATCGGCCGTGCACGAGGACCGCGGGGATCCCGGCGAGCCGCGTCATGCCGTCGATCAGTTGGTTCTCGCGCAGGAAGTGATCGTTGCCCCAATAGTGGGTGACCAGGCGCGCGAACACCATCCGGAAGGCGGGGTCCTGGTACCTGCGGGATGGCGTCCATCCGGGAGCGAGCGAGATGTGGGTGTCCTCCCACGCGCACCAGCGTAGCGCTGCGTGCTCGCGAACAGCGGCGTCGGGATGGGCGAGCAGGCGCGCGTAGGCCGCGGCGAGGTTGCCTCCTCGCTCGCCCTCCGGGACCGGCTCGATAAACCGCTGCCACTCCCGTGGAAAGATGCGCCGCATGTCGCGGGTGATCCACTCGACTTCCATGCGTCTACCCGAGGTGATCGCACCGAACGCCATCCCGATCACCCGATCGGGATGCGCTTGCCCGTAGGCCAACCCGAGGCAGACGCCCCAGGACGCACCGGCGACGACCCATCTTTCGATTCCGAGGTGTTCTCGAAGACGCTCGATGTCGGCGATGAGATGACCGGTCGTGTTCGTGGAGAGGTCGGTGGCCGGATCGTCGGCACGGGGTGTGCTGCGCCCGCAGCCACGCTGGTCGAACAACACCGCACGAAACGCGGTCGGGTCGAAGAACCTGCGCATTCCCACGGTGCACCCGGATCCCGGACCTCCGTGGAGATAGAGGAGGGGAAGACCCGTCGAGATGCCGATGGTCTCCCAGTACACCGAGTTGCCGTCAGTCACCGCGAGGTGCCCCGAGTCGGACGGTTCGATCGCTGGGAACAGGTCCATTCGGCCGAGTCTGTCATGGCATGCGCACCGACCGAGTTCCCCGCGGCGTCCCGTTCGGTCAACGCCATCAATCCGGCCGGGGAGTGACCGCGCGAGTACGCTGGCACTGCACCAGGGTCGGGGTCCGGTCCACCGCGGGAGGCTCACGCCATGCGCCGTGTAGCAGTTCATCGTTCGTTCCTCGCCCGCGCCGCGGCGTCCGCGGCCGTGCTCGCGATCCCGCTGGGCTCGTCCGCCGCAGCGACAGCGGGCCCGCCGCCGGAAGCAGCACCGGCGACCACGGTGTTCCAGGTGCCGATCCGCTTCCTCACCGGATGCGTGGGCAGCATGTTCCCGTGCTTCACCCTGCCGCCGCCGACGACGGTGATACCGACCGCGACGCCTGGCGGATCGGGCGTCGTGACCTTCGCGGCGGAGCCTGCGGCGGACTGGTCCTACTGCTACGACATGACGGTGCATTGGCGGAACCTCACCACCGGCGCCGCGGGCTCCACGACCCTCCGGCTCGTGGAGCGGGACTACACCCGCGACCCGGAACCGGGGGACTGGTGCCGCTATGCCCCCGCGACCGCGTCCACCGGGAGCGGCACGGTCGCCGCGCTCGCCGACGTCGCCACCGTTGTCCCGTACGGTCCGTGGGGGTACAAGATCCTGGTCAACCCGGGTGCTGGCACCCTTCAGGTCCCCTGAGGGAGGTCCCGATGATCGAGGTCGTCCGCCGATTCGTCGCCTGCGCCGCCATCGGGGCCTGTTCGGTGCTGACGCCGGTGACCGCAGCCGCCACCGCGGTCACCGTTCCGTTCCAGATCAACCCGGCACCGTTCGGGAACCCGTACGGCAGCCTCGATGTGCCCACGATCCGCTGTGTGGCCGTCGTCGGTGAACAGCCGGGGACGGTGCGGATCACCGGCCCAGATGAGGGCTGGTGGAAGTGCCTGCGCCCCGGCGATGTGCAGTGGCTGAACCTGTCGAGCGGAGCCGCCGGGTCCGCCCCGATGTCGACCGGAGCCGACGGATACCCGGAGGCGGTCCTGCCGACCGGTCCAGGGCGGGTCGTCCTCGTCGCCACGAGCGGCGCGGGCCCATACACCCCGGGCGTCGCGACCGTCCACGTCCCGTAGCAGACCCGCCGGGACGGTCAGTCCCCCTGGATCTTCGCCTTGTTGGCGCCGTCCCCGCGCAGGTAGCGCGGCGAGGTGTCGCGCATCCGGTAGGCCATCACACCGACGATCAGCGCGACACCGAGGGTGACGCCGCCGACGATGCCCGCCCAGCCCGCGAAACCGCGGGTGCTGGGGTCCTGGTAGCGGACCTCGGCGCGGAGGGTGTTGACCTCGCCGGGGGCGAGCTTCCAGGTGACGACCGAATCGCCGTCCCTGGTGCCGTTGGTGGTGGCGACGCGGGCCGGGAACGCGACACTGATCTGCACGTCGCTGCTCTCCGGCACCGCCTTGAGGTCGGCCTTGCCGTCGAGCACCACCACGTCGCCCGCGCGCTGGAAGTTCAGCTGCACCGACGACCCGACCTGGCTGGACATCGACCCGAGCTGCTGGACCTCGCCGAACGTCAGGTCGGTGAAGAACACCTGGGAGCCGACGAAGCCGTCCTGCTTGTACTCCTGGACCCGGACCTTGCCGATCAGCGAATCCGGCGTGGTGAGCTCGGGGCCCTTGTCCTGATCACTGGTGGGGACGGTGGCCGCGACGAGCTGCCCGGACACCCGGTCGTCGGCGGACACCCCCATCGACACCTGCACGCGGAGGCAGCCGGTGAGCAGGGGGACGGCCAGCAGCAGCAGTGCGGTCACCGCCGCCAGGCGGGTGCGGGGGCGTCGATCACGGGTTCGGGTCGTCAGCACCTGGACATGGTGCCAGCCCGGCCCGGACGCGCGAGCGGCGGCACGCCGTCGGTGCGGCTCGGGTCGGACGTCACCTGGGCAGGAGCCGGCGCAACCGGCCGAATCGGCCGTCGGACAACGCCACCCGCGCGGCGCTGCGCCCGCTGGACCCGGATACCCCGCCGCCGGGATGGGTGGACGCCCCGGTCAGGTACATCCCGGTCGCGCCCGGCACCCGGTGGCCGGACAGTTCGGGCAGCGGACGCCACAGGAACATCTGGTCGAGCGACATCTCCACATGCATCACATTGCCTCCGATCAGGCCCAGTTCCGACTCCAGGTCGGCCGGGGTCTGTACCAGGGTGTGCCGGATCGTGGACGCGAAGCCCGGCGCCAGCCGGTCGATCTCGCCGACGATCCGGGTGCCCTCGGACTCGGCGAGGTCGGACCACCGCCTGCCGCCGCTGAGCCGGTACGGATGCCACTGCGACCACAGCGTCGCCTGGTGCTCACCGGGCGGGCACAGGCTCGGGTCGAGGCCGCTGAACGTCATCGCGAGGACCGCCGGGGTCGGCGGCAACTCCCCGGCGAGCGCCGCGCCGTGCGCCAGCCGCAGCTGCGCACGGTCCGACACCAGCAGCTGCAGGCCCGACGTCACGGTCGTGTCCGCGGGGGCGCTCGGATACTGCGGCAGCGCGTCGGTGCCGAGCCGCACGACCATGCCGATCCCCGGGCCGACGCGGATCCGTCGCCGCCAGTCCGCGATCCGGGTGGCGTCGAATCCGCCGGCCTCGAGCAGGTCCAGGGTCGTCAGGATGTGGCAGCCCGCGATCACCGTCCTCGAGCGCACCACGTGCCCCTGCTCGGTGCGGGTCAGCCAGCCGTCGCCGTCCCGGCGCAGTTCCGCGACCGCGTCCCCGAGCCGGATCGTCGCGCCGTCGGACGCCAGCCGGGACGCCAGCGCCGCGGTCAGCGCGCCGCTGCCGCCGATCGCGCGGCCCGGCGGCAGGGTGTGCATGAGGGCAGCGAACCCGACCATCGGCGCGGTGCCCGGCTCGGACATCGGCGGCCCCGACTGGGCGCCGAACCAGGCCAGCGCGGCCCGGAGCCGCTCATCGTCGAACCAGTCGTCGAGCAGGGCGTCCCCGGACGCGAGGAACTCCCGGGACAGGGTGGCCGGGCCGGGGCCCCGGTCGACGCCCCCGAACGCGCGGGCCAGCCTGCCGCCGGTCGGCGGGGCGCCGAACGCCCGCATCACCGCGGCGGTCCGCGGACCCCACACCCCGACGAACCGGCGATACGCGTCGGCATCCCGCGGCGAGCACGCGGCCGCGATCGAGTCGCAGGTGGCGTCTAGGTCGCGGTGAAACACGATGCCGGGCCGCGGGTCTCCTTGCGGGGCGGGCGCGAACGCCCACGGGTCGCAGTCCAGGTAGCGCAGCCCGTGCGCGGCGAGGTCGAGTTCCTCGATGATGCCGGTGTGCCGGATCATGATGTGCGCCGACGAGCCGCGGTCCACCCGGTGCCCCGGGAACCGTTCGACCGTCGAGACGGCGCCGCCGAGTTCGGTGTCCCGTTCGAGCACCTCCACGGACCACCCGGCCCTGGCGAGGTAGCACGCCGAAACGAGCGCATTGTGTCCGGAACCCACCACCACCGCGTCGATCACGCCGCCCAGGTTAGCGATGGGCGCCGACAGGTCAGAGCGGGAGCGGGCGGCCGAGGACGGCGAACGGCCTGCTGTCCCCGGTAAACCGGAAGTGCCGCACGACATCGGTGAAGCCGATCCGGCGGTACAGGCGCCAGGCGCGGTTGTCCTCGTCCGGCACCTCGGGCGTCGACAGCAGCACCCGCGCCTCGGGGCGGCCGCTGAGCAGCCGGTCGAGCAGGGCGGCGCCGGTGCCGTGCCCCTGCGCGCGGGGGGAGACGTGCAGCTCGGTCAGTTCGAAGTAGTCGCCGAGGACGGACTCGATCGTGCCGGGGTCGGTGCCGGACCGCCGCATCCCCTCCCGGACCTGCTGCTGCCACCACTGGTGGGGGGCGCCGCGGTAGCCGTAGGCGATGCCCACCATCGCCTCGGCCCCGGAGGGGTCCGGCGCGAACGCGGCGATCCCGCACCACCCGGCCCGTGCGGTGTGCTCGGCCCACATCGGTGCCCGGTGGACGTCGGTGCCCCTCGGGTAGCCCATGGCCTCGACGTAGATGGACAGGGCCTGGGGCAAGCGGGCGCGCAGATCGGCGGCGGACAGCTCGACCAGGCGGGGTGCGGGGGTGGTGACGACCGGACTCACCCTCTCTCTTGACTCCGTGTCGGTGGGGGCGGTTATATTGTGAAGGTCGAACGAATGTTCGATATCGGCAATCCGGTGGAGCGCGAGGGAAGCGCGCTCCACCGGACTGCACGACAGGCGGTTGTGGGAGTGATCCGGTGACACTGGGGAGGTGTTCGGGATGGCTGTTCGGGTGAGCCTGCTCGACCGGGCGGACGCGTTGTTGGCGGAGGCGGGCCGATCCCGCGACCCGTCGGACCGATTCCGGGCGGCGTACCTGGCCGCGCTGCGGGGTGCCGGTGCCGCCCTTGCCGGGCGCACGCCACGATGCCGGTCCCGGAGCGCCTGGGTGTTGCTCAGTCGGGCCGACCCGGAACTGGCGGGCTGGGCGGACTACTTCGCGGCGCACTCGGAGACCCGGGCGGCGATCGAGGCGGGCATCTCGCGCACCGTCACCGCCGCGGAGGCCGATCGCTTCCACTCCGAGGTGTCCCGGTTCCTGACGGCGGTCGAGGACCGGCTCGCGGCGGTAGGGGCGCTCGCCGGCCGGGGTGACGGGAGTCTCGCCCGCGCGTCGGCGTGAGTCCGGGCGCGGCTGTCCACCAGGGCATCTGCGGGCCCGGGGGGAAACTCGGACAACTCGTCCTCGGAGTAGGTGGTACGCGGTCACGTGTACTCGTATCATTGACGGCAGGTAGCCGCGACCGTCGGCAACCGGTCGAGTCGACCCACGATTCGACCGCCACCATGATGTGCCGGGGGAGGTAGCCGTGCCACTCTCCGAGCACGAGCAGCGGATGCTCGATCAGATCGAGAGCGCTCTCTACGCCGAAGACCCTAAGTTCGCCTCCTCTGTGAGGGGAGGCCGTATGCATGCGGCCTCGAGCAAGAGTCGGATGCAGGCGGGGGCGCTCTTTGTCCTCGGACTCGTTCTCCTGGTTGCGGGCATCCCGCTCGCAACCATCGTGGGCAATGTGTTTCTGATCGTCAGTCTGCTCGGCTTCCTAGTGATGTTTGGAGCCGGAGTCCTGTTCCTTCGGGGATCGGGTCCGGGAGTGAAGGCTGGGTCGGGGGAGAAGTCCGGGCCCACATCGGCGACCGGTAAGCCTTCGGGCGGTCGCCGGAGCGGCGGCGGATTCTCGTCCCGCATGGAAGATCGATTCAAGAAGCGGTTCGAGCAGGAGTAGTCCTCCCGCCCGCCCGCAACGCCTAAGGCGCGACACCAGGTGGTGTCGCGCCTTTGTCGTCGGTGCCCGTGTTTTTATCGGTGCGGTTGTCGTCCGGTGCCCGGGGTGGCGCCCCACCGCCCGGCAGGGCGATCCCCACTCGGCCCCACCGCGTTCGCCCGGGGCGCGTGGCGGTGCCCGTCCGAGGTTGGAATCGGCGCCCGTCCTGGGGATTTCACCGTTGCGGCGACCGCGATGCCGTCGCATTCCCGGTCGTGGTGGAGGACACACGAAGCTTCCCCCACGCTCCGCCACGGTCATGACCTGCATTGACACCATCGCGGTGGCAAGGCGCGCCGACCGCGCAGCTTGAAAGTGGGGGAAAGTGGGGTAACGTGGTGCGCACTGGTTCGCCACGGTGAATCACAGAGTGAGGCCGTTCGTTTTTCGGAACATCCGGTTCTGCGGAACCGGGGATTCCCGTGAGACGCAGGGGAGGTGTCGAGATGTTTCTCGGTACCTACACGCCGAAGCTCGACGACAAGGGGCGGCTGACGTTGCCCGCGAAGTATCGCGATGCGCTGGCGGGAGGTCTGATGGTCACGAAAGGGCAGGACCACAGCCTCGCGGTGTATCCGCGAGAGGAGTTCACGGCGCTCGCCCGACGGGCCGCAGCTGCGTCACGGAGCAACCCGGAGGCCCGGGCCTTCGTCCGCGCGCTCGCGGCGGGGGCCGACGAACAGCACCCCGACGCGCAGGGGCGCATCACCCTGTCCGGTGACCACCGGCGCTACGCGGGCCTGACAAAGGACTGCGTGGTCGTCGGCTCCGTCGACTTCCTGGAGATCTGGGACGCCCAGGCGTGGCGCACCTACTCCGAGGACAACGAAGAAACGTACTCCCAAGCCAGATCCGAGTCCCTGAGCGACATCCTGTAGCCGCCATTCGTCATCGGCGGATGCCGCGAGGCCTCTGCCCGACGCCGACCCTGACGCACTTCCCCAGCGCCAGGTCCGGTGGATCGGACAGAGACCTCGCGGCACCCGCCCCCACCTCGACACTCGATCGGACCCCGATCGCAGCCACGACCGACGAGCAGAGAACACCGAACAGGACCGCAAGGGAGAACGCGTGGACGACGAAGCGAACCCCGCGGCCGATCCCGGCCACACCTCAGGGCAGGAGTTCGGCCACGTCCCCGTGATGCTCACTCGCGCAGTAGAACTCCTCGGCCCCGCGATCACCCGCGAGAGCGCCGACGGCAGCGGCGCGGTGATGATCGACGCGACCCTCGGGCTCGGTGGGCACTCCGAGCACTTCCTCCGGACCTACCCCGGGCTGCACCTGATCGGCCTCGACCGCGACCCGGCAGCCCTGGAGATCGCGGGCGGTCGCCTTGCCCCGTTCGGTGATCGAGTCACGTTGGTGCACACCAGGTACGACGGCATCGCCGACGCCCTCGAGACCGCCGGATACGACCAGGTCGAGTCGGTTGCCGCGATCCTGTTCGATCTCGGGGTGTCCTCGATGCAGCTCGACGAGGCCGACCGTGGCTTCGCGTACTCGGTGGACGCGCCGCTGGACATGCGGATGGATCCGACGCGGGGCCAGACGGCAGCCGACATCCTCAACACGTACAGCCACGGTGAACTGGCCCGGGTGCTCAGCACCTACGGCGAGGAGCGGTTCGCCGGGCGGATCGCGTCGGAAGTGGTGCGGCGCAGGAAGACCGAACCATTCACCACCAGCGCCCAGCTCGTCGAGGTGCTCTACGCGTCGATTCCCGCCGCGACCCGGCGCACCGGCGGACACCCGGGCAAGCGCACGTTCCAGGCCCTGCGGGTGGAGGTCAACGGCGAACTCGACTCGCTGCGGGCCGCGATCCCGGCCGCGCTGGATGCGCTCACCGTCGGCGGTCGGGTGCTGTTCATGTCCTACCAGTCCCTCGAGGACCGGCTGGTCAAGCAGGAACTCACCCCGCGCACCAAGTCCCGGAGCCCGGAGGGGCTGCCCGTTGAATTGCCGGGCATGGGACCGGAGTTCGAGTCGCATACCCGCGGCGCCGAACGCGCGAGCGAGCAGGAGATCGAGGAGAACCCGCGTTCGGCGCCGGTGCGTGTGCGCTGCGTCGAACGGATTTCGAGGAGGGCGACGGCATGACAGTTCCCGTGCGATCGACTGCCGTGCGAGAGCGGGGCAGGACCGACACCATGCGTCCCCGCGCGGGCGGGCGCGCGCCGGCCACCACCGGTGACCGCACCCCGACCCGCCCCACCGGAGGAAGCCGGTCGACCGCCGCGCAACGGGCGTACGCCAAGCGCAGCCAGCGGGCCGAGATCACCGCACCGGTCGTCCGCACGACCCGGGGGTCGCTGACCGCGCGGATCCCGTTCGTGGCCCTGGTCATCGGTTTGCTGTCGGTCGGGCTGGCGATCACGCTGCTGCTGACGACAAGGGCGGCCGAGGACTCGTACAAGCTCAGCGCGGCGAAGGCGCACAATCAGGAACTGGTTGAGCGGAAGGCGGCCCTGGAACGGGATGTCCGCGTTGCGAACTCGGCTCCCGAGCTGGCCAGGAAGGCCGCCCAGCAGGGCATGATCCCGGCCAAGGAGGTGGCCCGACTGGTCGTGGCCGCGGACGGCACCGTCACCGTCGTCGGCGAACCGAAGCCGGCGACCGGCACCCCGGTGACGCCGCCGCCCGCGCCCGCCGCTGCGACCACCCCGCTCCGCGGAAGCGGTGTCGCCGCCGCGAACCTTCCCCCGGTCGGATCCCGGGCGACCACGCCGGAGCCCGCCGCCGCGCCGGCAGGACCGGGCGTCGCCGTTGCCCCGGCACCTGCCGCCACGCCGCAGCCGGTCAATCCTCGGCAACCGGTGGCGGAGCAGGAACAATTGGTCCCCATGGAGCGAGGAGAACAGGCAGGTAACCAGGGCGGTCCGCAGTGAGCGGAGGTCGCCCCTCCCAACCCCGTCGCGCAGCTTCTGGCGGCGGGGTTCGCCGTTCGGGCGGCGCCGCCCGCCGACCGGCGGGCCGTCCGCGTCGGCCAGCAACCGGGGACCGGGCGAACTACCTGTTCCGGCACCGCATCGGCCGGGTCGTGATGTTCGGGGTGCTTGGTCTCGCCGTGCTGCAGCTGCTGTGGATCCAGGGCATTCAGGCGCCGCGGCTGTCCGCGGAGGCGGCCGATCAGCGCTCGACCACCCTCATCGACCCCGCAACCCGGGGCGCGATCACCGACCGCAACGGCAAGCCGATCGCGTTCACGATGGAGGCGAAGGCACTGACCTTTCAGCCGCCGAAGGTCCGCAAGGAACTCGAGGAGGCCGCGAAGAAGAAGGGGGAGGAGCCGAAGGTCAACGACCGGCTCGCCGCCATCGCGAAGGGCATCCACGACCGGCTCGGTGACGCAGCACCGGAGAGGGACGTGCTCGCCAAGCTCAAGAGCAACAAGACCTTCGAATACCTCGCGCGCGGGGTCGACCCGGACGTGGCCGCGAAGATCGCCGACGAGTTCCCGGAGGTCGGCCTGGAGCGGCAGGACATCCGGGAGTACCCGGGCGGTGCGCTCGCCGCGAACCTCGTCGGCGCCACCGGCTGGAACGGGCACGGCCTCCTCGGGCTCGAGGACTCGATGGACTCCACCCTCGCCGGGACGGACGGGTCGCAGACCTACGACCGCGGATCGGACGGCGCGGTGATCCCCGGCAGCTGGCGCGACAAGCAGCCCGCCGTCGACGGCTCCGGGGTCGAGTTGACCATCGACGCGGACCTGCAGTTCTACGTGCAGCAGCAGGCGCAGCTCGCGAAGGACCTGTCCGGCGCGAAGAACGCGTCGGTGGTGGTCCAGGACTCGCACACCGGCGAGGTCCTCGCGATGGCCAACGACAACACATTCGACCCGTCGATCGGCGTCGGCAACAACATCGACCGGGAGATGGGCAACCCGTCGGTCAGTACCCCCTTCGAACCCGGATCGGTGAACAAGATCATCACCGCCGCCGCCGCGATCGAGGACGGCCTGACCACCCCCGACGAGGTGCTCCAGGTGCCGGGCACGATCCAGATGTCCGGGGTGTCGGTGAAGGACGCGTGGGATCACGGCGTCGTCCCGTACACCACCACCGGGGTGTTCGGGAAGTCCTCCAACGTCGGAACGCTGATGCTCGCGCAGCGGGTCGGGGAGGACCGATTCGCGGAGATGTTGACCAAGTTTGGGCTCGGGCAGCGCACCGAGGTCGGGCTGCCCGGGGAGAGCGCGGGCAGCGTCCCCAGCCGCGACCAGTGGTCGGGCGGCACGTTCGCGAACCTGCCGATCGGTCAGGGCCTGTCGATGACGCTGCTGCAGATGACGGGGATCTACCAGGCGATCGCCAACGACGGCGTGCGGATCCCGCCGCGGATCGTCCGCGCCACCATCGACGCGGACGGCAACCGCACCCCCCTCGAGCATCCGGAGGGCATCGAGGTGGTCAGCGAGCAGACCGCGACCACGGTCCGCGACATGTTCCGTTCGGTCACCCAGCGGGACCCGATGGGCTACCAGCAGGGCACCGGCGTCGGGGCCGCCGTCGAGGGATACCAGGTCAGCGGGAAGACGGGCACCGCGCAGCAGGTCGACCCGAACTGCCAGTGCTACTCGAACTCGAACTACTGGATCACGTTCGCCGGGATCGCCCCCGCCGACAATCCGCGGTTCGTGATCGGGATCATGCTCGACGCTCCGGTCCGCAGCGCCGACGGGTCCGGCGGCCAGTCCGCCGCGCCGCTGTTCCACAACATTGCCGCCTGGATGCTGCAGCGCGACAAGATCCCGCTGTCCGCGGACCCCGGCCGACGGTTGGTGCTGCAGGCCGACTGACCGACCCCGTCCCACCGCCGCCGGATACCCGGTCGAATCTGTGTTTCCCCGGCCACGCCGGTAACGTGACACGTCGGTTCACGGCCGACACGACCGTACCGATCGCCCACCGAACGCTCGAGAGGAGTCACCTGCCCGTGCACGGGAGCAACGACAGCGCCGAGGCAGGGTCGACGGCTGCGGCACCGGGATCACGCCCCGGGCACCCCCCGCGCACCGCGGTGACGACGCTCGCGGACCTCGTCGGGGCCCGGCTGCACCGGAACGACGCGGCCGCCGACCCGGTCGTCGTCACCGGCATCGACCTGCGGGCGCAGGAGATTCGGCCCGGTGACCTGTTCGCGGCGCTCCCGGGAACCCACGCGCACGGCGCCGATTTCGCCGCCGCCGCTGCCGAGCGGGGGGCCGTCGCCGTCCTCACCGACCCGGCGGGCCTCGATCGGATCGCGCGGGCCGGCATCCCGCTGCCGGTGCTGGTGCATCCGGACCCGCGCGCGGTGCTCGGCGCCGTCTCGGCCGCCGTCTACGGCACCCCGTCGCAGCGGCTGCGGATCGTCGGCATCACCGGCACCTCCGGGAAGACCACCACCTCGTACCTCGTCGAGGCAGGCCTGACCGCGGCCGGACGCCGCCCGGGCCTGGTCGGAACCATCGAGACCCGGATCGACGGCCGCCGGGTGCCCAGCGCCCTGACCACACCGGAGGCGCCGCAACTGCAGGCGCTGTTCGCGGTGATGCTCGAACGCGGCATCGACACCGTGGTGATGGAGGTGTCGAGCCACGCCCTCGCGCTCGGGCGGGTCGACGGCACCGCGTTCGCGGTCGGCGCCTTCACCAACCTGTCGCAGGACCACCTCGACTTCCACCGCGACCTCGACGACTACTTCGGCGCGAAGGCCCGCCTGTTCGACCCGGCGTCGACCGTGCACGCCGCCCGCGCGGTGGTGTGCGTCGACGACGAGTGGGGCAACCGGATGGCCGCGGTCGCCGGACCCGGCACGGTCACCGTCGGCACCCGCGGCGACGGCACCGCCGGATGGACCGCCTCGGACATCAGCACCGGCGCCGACGGCGGCCAGCGGTTCACCGTCAGCACGCCGGACGGCCGCGCGATGACCGCGACGCTGCGGCTGCCCGGCCGCTACAACGTCGCGAACGCGCTGCTCGCGCTCGCGATCCTGCACGAATGCGGCGTCGAACCGGAGGACGCGATCCGCGGCCTCGCCGCCGTCGACGTGCCGGGCCGGGTGCAGCGCATCGACCGTGGCCAGCCGTTCCTCGCGGTCGTCGACTACGCGCACAAGCCCGCCGCACTTGAGGCCGTCATCGCCACCCTCCGCGGGCAGAGCGACGGCAGGCTCGCCGTCGTCGTCGGCGCGGGCGGCGACCGCGACCACGGCAAGCGTCGGCTGATGGGCGAGGCCGCCGCCGCTGGCGCCGACCTGGCGGTGATCACCGACGACAACCCCCGCAGCGAGGACCCGGCCGCGATCCGGGCGGCACTGCTCGACGGCGCCCGGGCGGTCCCCGCGGACCGGCGCGGCGAGGTCAGGGAGATCGGCGACCGGGCCGCGGCGATCGCCGCCGCCGTCGACTGGGCGGGCGCCGGTGACGTCGTGCTCGTCGCGGGCAAGGGACACGAGATCGGACAGGAGATTGGTGGGGTGAAGTACCCATTCGACGACCGCGAGGTCCTCGCGAATGCCATCGACCGCGTGACGGGGGCCAGCCGATGATCGCGCTGTCCCTGCGGCGCATCGCCGAGATCGTCGGCGGCACCCTGCACGACGTCCCCGACCCGGACGCCGTCGTCACCGGCACCGTCGAGTTCGACTCACGGAAGGTCACCGCGGGCGGACTGTTCCTCGCGCTGCCCGGCGCCCGCGCCGACGGCCACGACCACGCGGCTGCGGCGATCGACGCCGGTGCGGCCGCGGTCCTCGCCGCCCGCCCGGTCGGGGTGCCCGCGATTGTCGTCGAGCCGCTCGGTCCGTCGGGCAGCAACGCGATGGCCCTCGAGCACGACACCGACGGCTCCGGTGCCGCGGTCCTCGGCGCGCTCGGCGCGCTCGCCGGCGCCGTCACCGCCGAGCTGCCCGACCTGACCGTCGTCGGGGTCACCGGCTCGTCCGGCAAGACGTCCACCAAGGATTTGCTCGCCGCGGTCCTGGCCCCGCTCGGATCGGTGGTCGCGCCGCCCGGCTCGTTCAACAACGAACTCGGGCATCCGTGGACGGCGCTGCGCGTGGACGCCGACACCCGGTTCCTGGTGCTGGAGCTGTCCGCCCGCGGCGTCGGGCACATCGCGCACCTGGCGGCGACGGTGCCGCCGCGGATCGGTGTCGTCCTCAACGTCGGGACCGCGCACCTCGGCGAGTTCGGCTCCCAGCAGGCGATCGCGGTCGCGAAGGGGGAACTGGTCGAGGCGCTGCCCGCCGCCGCCGACGGCGGTGTCGCGGTCCTCAACGCCGACGACCCGCTGGTCGCGGCGATGGCCACCCGGACCCGCGCCCGGGTCGTCACGGTCGGGCAGTCGGCGTCCGCCGACGTGCGGGCCGTCGACATCCGCCTCGACGATCAGGCGCGCGCCGAGTTCACGCTGATCGCCCCGCAGGGCAGCGTCCGCATCGCGCTCGGCGTGCACGGCGAGCACCAGGTCGGCAACGCGCTCGCCGCCGCCGCCGTCGCCCTCGAGTGCGGGGCGGGCATCGAGCAGGTCGCGGCCGCGCTCGGCGCCGCCCGCGCCGTGTCGGCGAAGCGGATGGACGTGCGCACCCGCGCCGACGGCGTCACCATCGTCAACGACTCCTACAACGCCAACCCCGACTCGATGCGGGCCGCGCTCAAGGCCCTCGCGTCGATGAGCCGGGCCGGTGCCGAGCGCCGCCGCACCTGGGCGGTGCTCGGCGAGATGGCCGAACTCGGCGCCGACACCGTCGTCGAGCACGACGCGATCGGCCGGTTCCTGGTCCGCCTCGACGTGACGAAGCTGATCGTCGTCGGTGACGGGCGACCGTCGCACGGCCTGCACCAGGGCGCCGTGATGGAGGGTTCGTGGGGCGACGAGTCGACCCTGGTGCCCGACGCCGACGCGGCGATCGAGATCCTGCGCCGCGAGGTGCGGCCCGGCGACATCGTGCTGGTGAAGGCGTCCCAGTCGGTGGGGCTGTGGACGGTCGCCGAGGCACTGCTGGCCGATCCGGCGGTTGATGTTCACGAGACGAGCGAGGAGCACGACCGGTGAGACAGATTCTCTTCGCGGGCGGCATCGCGTTGGCGGTGTCGATCCTGCTGACCCCGGTGCTGATCAAGATGTTCTCCCGGCAGGGCTTCGGGCAGGAGATCCGGGTCGAGGGGCCGGCCAGCCACCAGGCCAAGCGCGGCACCCCGACGATGGGCGGCGTCGCGATCATCATCGGCCTGTGGGCCGGCTACTGGGGGTCGCACCTGATCGGGATCGGGTACAACGCCGAGGGGCCGACCGCGTCCGCGCTGCTGGTGCTCGGGCTGACCACGGTCCTCGCGGGCGTCGGCTTCCTCGACGACTTCATCAAGATCCGCAAGCAACGCAACCTCGGCCTGAACAAGACCGCGAAGCTGGCCGGTCAGCTGATCGCGGCCGTGCTGTTCGCGATCCTCGCGCTGCAGTTCCGCAACGACGACGGCCTCACCCCGGGCAGCACGCAGCTGTCCTACGTGCGGGACATCGCGACCGTGTCGATGGGCTCGATCGTGTTCATCCTGTTCGTGTACCTGCTGGTCAGCGCCTGGTCGAACGCGGTGAACCTGACCGACGGCCTGGACGGCCTCGCCGCCGGGTCGATGACGATGGTGCTCGGCGCCTACACGGTGATCACGTTCTGGCAGTACCGCAACGCCTGCGCCACCAACCCCGGCAAGGGCTGCTACGACGTCCGCGACCCCCTCGATCTGGCGCTGATCTGCGCGGCCGCCGCCGGTGCCTGCATCGGCTTCCTGTGGTGGAACGCGGCGCCGGCGAAGATCTTCATGGGCGACACCGGGTCGCTCGCCCTCGGCGGCCTGCTCGCCGGCCTGTCCATCGTCACCCGCACCGAGCTGCTGATGGTCGTCGTCGGCGCGCTGTTCGTCGCGGAGGCCGCGTCGGTGGTGATCCAGGTCGCGGTGTTCCGGTCCAGCAGGCGCCGGGTGTTCCGGATGGCGCCGTTCCACCACCACTTCGAGCTCGGTGGCTGGGCCGAGACCACCGTGATCATCCGGTTCTGGCTGCTCGCGGCGATCGCGTCTGCGGTCGGGCTCGCACTGTTCTACAGCGAGTACCTCGCGGTGGTCGGGGACTGACGGTGAAGGTGGAGTTGTCGCGGCTGCGCGACGCACCGGTCCTCGTCACCGGCGCGGGCATCTCCGGGCGCGCGCTGATCGCCCCCCTGCGCGATCTCGGCGCCGAGGTCACCCTCACCGACGGCAACGCGGACGCGCTCGCGGCAGCCGCGGCCGAACACGCGGTCGCGACCGTCACACCCGACGAGGCCGTCGCCGCGGCCGCCGACTTCGCGCAGGTGATCACCAGCCCCGGCTGGCGCGCCGATTCCCCGGTGCTCGCCGCCGCGGCTGGCGCCGGGGTCCCGATCTGGGGCGACGTCGAATTCGCGTGGCGGATCGACCGGGCCGAGATCTACGGTCCGCCCCGCCGGTGGCTGGTGGTGACCGGAACCAACGGCAAGACCACCACCACCTCGATGCTCGAGTCGATCCTGCGGGCCGCGGGCATCGCGGCCGTCGCCTGCGGCAACATCGGGCTGCCCGTCACCGACGCGCTGCGCGCGCGGCCGCGGCACGACGCGCTGGCGGTGGAACTGTCGAGTTTCCAGCTGTTCTGGGCGCCGTCCGTGCACCCCGCCGCAGGCGCCGTCCTCAACATCGCCGAGGACCACCTCGACTGGCACGGGGGGATGCGGGGCTACATCGACGCGAAGGCGCAGGCCCTGACCGGTGACGTCGCGGTCGTCGGACTCGACGATCCGGTCGCGGCGTCCCTGGCCGGGGGAGCCCCGGCCGCCCGCACCGTCGGGTTCCGGCTCGGCGTCCCCGGACCCGACGAGCTCGGCGTCGACGGCGGCCGCCTCGTTGACCGCGCGTTCGGGTCCGGCGAGTTCCTCGCCGACATCGACGACGTCACCCCGCCCGGCCCGGCCGGGCTGATGGACGCGCTCGCCGCGGCGGCGCTGGCCCGGTCGATCGGCGTCGAGGCCGCCGCGGTCCGGGACGGGCTGCGCTCGTACCAGGTGGGGCCGCACCGCGCCGCGCGGGTCGCGGACGTTGACGGCGTCACCTACATCGACGACTCGAAGGCCACCAACCCGCACGCCGCCCGGACCTCGCTGCTCGCGCATCCGCGGGTGGTGTGGATCGCGGGCGGGCTGCTCAAGGGTGCCCGCGTCGACGACCTGGTCGCCGAGGTCGCGGATCGACTGGTCGCCGCGGTCCTGTTCGGCCGTGATGCCGGCGATATCGCGGACGCACTCGCCCGACACGCGCCGCAGGTCCCCATCCGGCGGATCGAACCGGGGCACGATGAACGGGTGAGTGCCACCGACACGCCCGATGCGGTGATGGCCCGCGCGGTCCGGGTCGCCGCCGATGCGGCGACGCCCGGTGACACGGTGCTGCTCGCGCCCGCCGCGGCATCGCTGGACATGTTCACCGACTACGGGCACCGCGGCCGGAGCTTCGCTGCGGCGGTGCGGTCGCTCGGCGACGCCCCGGACGGCACCCGGGACCATGTCGACGGCTGAGAGCGCCCGCCCCGCGCGCGGCGGCCGCCGCGCCCCCGACCGGGCACAGTCCGACCGTGCGCGTCCCGACCGGCAACGTTCCGACGGGCACCGTTCCGACCGGCCCCGGACCGCGATGGAGCGGTCGGCGCAGTCGGTGACGGCGGTCCGTGCCCGGTTCGGGGCCTGGCTGTCCCGGCCGCTCGCGTCGTTCCACCTGGTCGTCACGATCGCGACCCTGCTCACCGTCCTCGGCCTGGTGATGGTGCTGTCCGCGTCGAGCGTCGAGGCGTACGCCGACACCGGATCCGCGTACAGCATGTTCACCACCCAGCTGATTTTCGCGCTGCTCGGCGCGCTGCTGTTCTATGTCGCGCTGCGGATTCCGGTGCACCTGTTGCGGGCGCTCGCGCTGCCCGGTTTCGTGGTGTCGCTGGTGATGCTGTTCCTGGTCCTCATCCCGGGCATTGGCACGTTGTCGGGTGGTGCCCGCCGCTGGTTCACGCTGGGGACGTTGTCGTTCCAGCCGTCCGAGCTGGCGAAGGTCGCGCTGGTGATCTGGGGCGCGCACGTGCTGGCCACCCGCCGGCCCGGTGCCCCGGTGAAGGAACTGCTGATCCCGCTGGTGCCGGGTGCGCTGCTGGCGTCGCTGCTGGTGATCCTGCAGCCGAACTACTCGACGACGGTCACGTTCGTGATCGTGGTCGGCGCCCTGCTGTGGTTCGCGGGCCTGCCGCTCAAGCTGTTCGCCGGGGTGGTGTTCGGAGTCGGCGTCGGCGCGGTGATCCTGGCATTCTCCGCCGACTATCGCGCCGCCCGCATCTTCGGCTTCCTCAACCCCGGCGACGACCCGCAGGGCGCCAACTATCAGAGCAGGCAGGCGAAGTTCTCCCTCGCCGACGGCGGACTATTCGGCCGCGGACTCGGCCAGTCCCGCGCCAAGTGGAACTACCTGCCGAACGCGCACAACGACTTCATCTTCGCGATCATCGGCGAGGAACTCGGATTCATCGGGTGCGCCGCGGTGATCGGGCTGTTCGCCCTGTTCGTGTACACCGGGCTGCGGATCGCGATGCGGTCGGTCGACCCGTTCCTGCGGCTGCTCACCGCGGCCGCGACGACGTGGATCCTGGCGCAGGCGATGATCAACATCGGCTACGTGATCGGCCTGCTGCCGGTCACCGGCCAGCAGCTTCCGCTGGTGTCGGCGGGCGGCACCTCGACGGCGATCACGCTGCTGATGTTCGGCATCGTCGCGAACGCGGCCCGACACGAGCCGGAGGCGGTGGCGGCCCTGCACGCAGGCAACGACGGCCGGTTCGGCAGGCTGCTGCGGCTGCCGAAGCCGGAGCAGTATTCGCCGGGGAAGGTGGCGGCAGCGCAGCGCGCCGCCGCCGAGAAGGCGGACCGGAAGCGGGCCGCGCAGCGGGAGGCGCAGCGCCGCGCCGCGCAGCAGCGGGAACGGCGCCGTCACGAGGACCAGCGCCGGCGGGACGACCAGCGCCGCCGGGACCAGCAGCGCGGCGGGGAGCCGCAGGCAGGCCGGGGCATGCGGGGACCGGGCCAGGACCCGCGGCGTCGGCAGGCACTAGCATCGGACCCGCGGCGGGACCGGTCCTCCGGGCGCCGCGACGACCGTCATGACCGTGGCTTTGGTGAACGAGGATTTCGTAGGTGAGTGTGAGCGGTAGATCGTCCGGCCTGTCCGTCGTCGTCGCGGGGGGTGGCACCGCCGGGCACATCGAGCCCGCCCTCGCGGTCGCCGACGCGCTGCGCCGACTCGACCCAACGGTGACGGTCACCGCACTCGGCACCGAACGCGGCCTCGAGACCACCCTGGTCCCGGACCGCGGATATCCCCTCGAACTGATCCCGCCGGTGCCGCTGCCGCGCAAGCCCACGATGGACCTGCTGCGGCTGCCCGGCCGGGTCCGGGCCTCCGTCCGCCGCACCCGCGAGGTGCTCGACGCCGTGAACGCGGACGTGATCGTCGGCTTCGGCGGCTACGTCGCGCTGCCCGCCTACCTGGCCGCGGGCAGAGGGTTTGCGCGGCCCCGCCGCGGTGGACTCACCCGCAGGCGCCGCGCCATCCCGGTCGTCGTGCACGAGGCCAACGCCAGCGCGGGCATCGCCAACAAGATCGGTGCCCGGGTCGCGGCCCGGGTCCTCGCCGCCGTGCCGGACAGCGGGATCGGCCGCGACGCGCAGGTCGTCGGCATCCCGGTCCGCTCCTCGATCACCGGCCTCGACCGGGCCGGGCTGCGGGCGCAGGCCCGCGCCCACTTCGGGTTGCCCGCCGACGGGCCCGTCCTGCTCGTGACCGGCGGATCGCAGGGTGCGCGTTCGCTCAACGACGCGGTGTCCGGGGCCGCCGAGGCGCTCGCCGCGGCGGGCATCTCGGTGCTGCATGCGCACGGACCGAAGAACACCCTCGACGTCGCGCAGCACAACCCGGCCGCCCCGTACGTCGCGGTGCCCTACCTGACGCGGATGGACCTCGCGCTCGCCGCCGCCGACGCGACCGTGTGCCGCTCCGGCGCGATGACCGTCGCCGAGATCTCCGCGGTGGGACTGCCCGCGGTGTACGTGCCGCTGCCGCACGGCAACGGGGAACAGGAACTCAACGCGCGGCCGGTTGTCGCGGCGGGCGGCGGGCTGCTGGTCGCCGACGCCGACCTGACCCCCGCGTTCGTCGCCGACACGGTCGTGCCGTTGCTGCGCGACCGGGACCGGCTCGCCGCTATGGGGGCGGCGGCCGCCGGTGCCGGGCACCGCGACGCCGCGGACACGGTCGCACGGGTGGTTCTCGACGTCGCGAAGGGTGGTCAGCGGTGAACGCGAACGGTGGATCGGTGGCTCTGCCCCCGCATCTCGAGCGGGTGCACATGGTCGGGATCGGCGGCGCGGGCATGTCCGGCATTGCCCGAATCCTGCTGGCCCGCGGCGGTCAGGTGTCCGGGTCGGACGCCAAGGAGAGCCGGACGGTGCTTGCGCTGCGGGCCCGCGGGGCGGAGGTGCGGATCGGGCACGACGCCAGCGCCCTCGACCTGCTGCCCGGCGGCCCGACCGTCGTGGTCTCCACCCATGCCGCGATCCCGAAGGACAACCCGGAACTGGTCGCCGCCGCGGAACGGGACATCCCGGTGATCATGCGGCCCGAGGTGCTGGCGTCGCTGATGGCGGACCACCGGACCCTGCTGGTCGCCGGGACCCACGGCAAGACGTCGACGACGTCGATGCTCGTCGTCGCCCTCCAGCACTGCGGTGCCGACCCGTCGTTCGCGGTGGGCGGCGAACTGAACGAGGCGGGCACCAATGCGCACCACGGCTCCGGGGACGTGTTCGTCGCGGAGGCCGACGAGAGCGACGGGTCGCTGCTGCAGTACGACCCCAACGTGGTGATCGTGACCAACGTGGAGGCCGATCACCTCGACTTCTTCGGCACCGCCGAGGCGTACGTCCAGGTGTTCGACGACTTCGCGGACCGGATCCTGCCGGGCGGCGTGCTGGTGGCGTGCCTGGACGATCCCGGGTCCGCGGCACTCGCCGAGCGGGTCGCCGCACGCGGCCTGCCGATCCGGGTCGTCGGATACGGCGCTGATGACCCGGCGGGCACGGTCCCGGTCGATGCGCGGCTGCTGACCTGGGAGCCGCGGGACGTCGGCGGCGTCGCCCGGATCCAGCTGTCCGGGGAATCGGCGCCGCGGGAACTGCGGCTGTCCGTTCCGGGGCGGCACATGGCGTTGAACGCGCTCGGCGCGCTGCTCGCGGCGAGGGAGGCGGGGGCCGACGTCGACGAGATCGTCGAGGGCATCGGCGGCTTCGGCGGCGTGCACCGGCGTTTCCAGTACACCGGCCGGGAGAACGGTGTCCGGGTGTTCGACGACTACGCGCATCACCCGACCGAGGTACGGGCGGTGCTCGGCGCGGCCCGCGAACTGGTGCGCGGGTCGGGTGGCCGGGTCCACGTCGTGTTCCAGCCGCACCTGTACTCGCGGACCGCGGCGTTCGCGACGGAGTTCGGCGAGGCCCTCGACCTCGCCGACGAGGTGGTCGTGCTCGACGTGTACGGGGCGCGGGAGAAGCCGCTGCCCGGGGTCAGCGGCGCGCTGGTCGCGCAGGCGGTGACCCGGCCGGTGCACTACCAGCCGGACCTGTCGATGGCGCCGCGGCAGGTCGCCTCCCTCGCGCGCAGCGGCGACGTGATCATCACGATGGGTGCCGGTGACGTGACGATGCTGGGCAAGGAGATCCTCGGCGCCCTCGCCGCGGCACCCGGCTCCCGGATGCGGCCGGACGCGGCGGGACGGTCCGGGGACCGGGCATGACCCCCCGTCGGGGGTCGGGCCGGGCCACGGCGGCTGCCGGGGCCCGCGGGCCGGTGCGGGGCCGCACCGGTGCCCGGCCGACCCGGGTGACGTCCGGATCGGGGAAGGCAGCGGCGCGGCGCAACCGGAAGCCGCTCTACCTCACCGCGGCCGCGGTCGTCGTGCTGATCGCGCTCGGGCTGGTGCTGTGGCTGACCCCGCTGCTGTCCGCCCGCACGATCGCCGTCGTCGGGAATGCCGGGGTGCCGACCGAGGAGGTGCTTGCTGCGCTGTCGATACCGTCGGGACAGCCGCTGCTTCGGGTCGACACCGGCGCCGCGGCGCAGCGGGTTGCGGCGATCGCGAAGGTCGATCACGTCCGGGTGGAGCGGGAGTACCCGTCGACGATCCGGGTCACCGTGACCGAGCGGCAGCCGGCGGTCTTCTACGACACGCCCGAGGGGACGCATCTGATGGACGCGTCCGGGGTGGCGTACGCGATCGAGCCGGCACCGTCAGGCCTGCCGCGGCTCGCGGTGGATCGGCCGGGCCGAGACGATCCGGCGACGCGGGACGCGTTGACGGCGCTGAGTTCGCTGCCCCCGCAGCTGCGGCCGCAGGTGACGGAGGTGTCGGCGGGGTCGCTGTCGGACATTCACCTCACCCTCGCGGACGGCAGGCAGCTGCTGTGGGGGAGCGCGGACCATTCGGACCGGAAGGCGGCGATTGTCGTGCCGCTGCTCGGCCAGCCCGGTCAGGTGTACGACGTGTCCAGCCCCGACCTGCCGACGATCCGGTGAGGCGAGCCCGCGCCGGATCACCCGACAAATCGGCGTGTCGACCGGCGCGCCTGCTGGCCGAGCACCGTGGCCGGCCGTAGCGTTTCGCCTCAGTCATCCACTTGACATAACCATAACTCTATGGTTGAGGTTTAGGGTTTCCCGGGGTCTCGGATGCATATGAGATCCGGGAACACCAGTAACCTCAGCGCCACAAGTAACGTCAGCATCGCCAGCAACACCTTCAGCGCGAACACACATACACGGAAGGCGAGAGCCCATGACGCCCCCGCACAACTACCTCGCCGTTATCAAGGTCGTCGGCATCGGCGGCGGCGGTGTGAATGCGGTCAACCGCATGATCGAGCAGGGACTCAAGGGAGTCGAGTTCATCGCGGTCAACACCGACGCCCAGGCCCTGCTGATGTCCGACGCCGACGTCAAGCTCGACGTCGGACGCGAACTGACCCGCGGTCTCGGCGCGGGCGCGGACCCGGAGGTCGGCCGCAAGGCCGCCGAGGACCACAAGGACGAGATCGAGGAGGTCCTCAAGGGGGCCGACATGGTGTTCGTCACCGCCGGTGAGGGCGGCGGCACCGGCACCGGCGGAGCCCCCGTCGTCGCCTCGATCGCCCGCAAGCTCGGCGCCCTGACCGTCGGCGTCGTCACCCGGCCGTTCTCGTTCGAGGGCAAGCGCCGCGGCAGCCAGGCCGACAACGGGATCCAGGCGTTGCGCGAGTCCTGCGACACCCTGATCGTCATCCCCAACGACCGGCTGTTGCAGCTCGGCGACGCCGCGGTGTCGCTGATGGACGCTTTCCGCTCCGCCGACGAGGTGCTCCTCAACGGCGTTCAGGGCATCACCGACCTGATCACCACCCCCGGCCTGATCAACGTCGACTTCGCCGACGTCAAGGGCGTCATGTCCGGCGCGGGCAGCGCGCTGATGGGCATCGGCTCCGCCCGCGGCGACGGCCGTGCGATCCAGGCCGCGGAGACCGCGATCAACTCGCCGCTGCTCGAGGCGTCGATGGAGGGTGCCCGCGGCGTGCTGCTGTCGATCGCGGGCGGCTCGGATCTCGGCCTGTTCGAGATCAACGAGGCGGCCTCGCTGGTCCAGGAGGCCGCGCACATCGACGCGAACATCATCTTCGGCACCGTCATCGACGATTCACTCGGCGACGAGGTCCGGGTCACGGTCATCGCGGCGGGCTTCGACGGAGGTGCCCCGGTGCGCCGTCCCGACGCGCCGCCGCAGCAGGCGCAGCAGCCCGCGGGGCGCGGCACCATCGGCGTCGCCAGGGCTGGCGAGATCGGCCGGTCCCCGGCGGCGGCCGAGGAGCCCGCGCAGCCGGCGCAGGCACCCCAGCACAGTGCGGAGGTGCGGGAGCCGCGGCGCGAACCGGCGACCGGTGCACTGCCGCCGATCCCGGTCGGCGCCACCGCCCGCGCGGTCCCGGTGGACGAGGACGGCGACGACGACGTCGACGTGCCCGACTTCATGCGCCGGTGACGGCCGCACCCGTGACGTCCTCGGTTCGGGTCCGCCGCGTCGTCACCTCGCGGACCGGCGGGGTGTCGGCGGCGCCGTACGACTCGTTCAACCTCGGCGACCACGTCGGGGACGATCCCGCTGCCGTCGACGCCAATCGGCGTCGGCTGGCCGCCGGGATCGGGCTGCCGTACGAGCGGCTGGTCTGGATGGAGCAGATCCACAGCCGGAACGTCGCCGTCGTGTCCGGACCGGTCGATGCGCCGGTCGAGGCGACCGACGCGCTGGTCACCACCGAACGCAACCTGGCGCTGGTGGTCCTCACCGCCGACTGTGTGCCGTTGCTGCTGTCCGACGACGAGGCGGGCGTGATCGCGGCGGTGCACGCGGGCCGGGTGGGTGCCCGGATCGGGATCGTGCCCCGGGTGCTCGACGAGATGGTCGCCAACGGCGCCGAACTGTCCCGGATCGGGGCGTTCTTCGGGCCGTCCGCGAGCGGACGCCAGTACGAGGTGCCCGCCGCGATGCGGGCCGATGTGGAGGCGCACCTTCCCGGCAGCGCAACCACCACCGACCGCGGCACCCCCGGCCTGGACCTGCGGGCCGGGCTGCGCAGGCAGCTGCTCGAGGCCGGGGTCGGCGGCGTCGCGGAGGACCCGCGCTGCACCATCGAGGACCGGACGCTGTTCAGCTACCGCCGCTCCGGGGTGACCGGGCGGATCGGCGGCGTGATCTGGATGGAGTCGATCGACGGTGGGTGACGGTCACCCGGCCCCGCCGGGCCGCGGCGATGCCATCGCGGCCGCCCTGACCTCCGTGCGGGACCGCCTCACCCGGGCCGCGCTCGCCGCGGGCCGGGCCCCGGATGCGGTGCAGTTGCTGCCGGTCACCAAATTTTTCCCCGCGTCGGACGCCCGGATCCTGTACGACCTCGGCTGCCGCGAATTCGGGGAGTCCCGGGAACAGGAGGCCACCGCGAAGGTGGCCGACCTGGCCGACCTCACCGATGCCCGATGGCACATGATCGGCAGCGTGCAGCGGAACAAGGCGCGGGCCGTCGCCCGCTGGGCGCACGCGGTGCACTCCGTGGACAGCCCCCGGCTGGTGGACGCGCTCGCCGCGGCGTCGACCGCGGCGCTGGAGGCGGGGGACCGGTCGGCGCCGCTGCTGGTGCTGCTGCAGGTGAGCATCGACGGCGACATCCACCGCGGCGGCGTTCCGCTGGAGGAGCTGCCCGCGCTGGCCGAACGGGCCGCAGCCGCACCGGGTCTCGTGTTGGCCGGATTGATGGCGGTCCCGCCGCTGGGCGCCGACCCGGACCGGTCTTTCGCTACACTCGCGGCCGCCCACCACGACGTGTTGCGTGACCATCCGGACGCGCGCATGTTGTCGGCCGGGATGACCGCAGACCTCGAGAGTGCGGTCCGACACGGATCGACGTGCGTGCGTGTCGGAACCGCCCTGTTGGGTTCGAGGCCGATAGCCTCGAAATGAACTGATCGGCGTCCCGACCGATTATCCGCCGCGCCAAGGAAGGTCGATCGATGAGCACTCTGCACAAGTTCAAGGCTTACTTCGGCATGGTTCCGCTCGAGGACTACGAGGACGACTACCTCGACGAGCCCCGTCGAGCCCCGCGAAGCCGCTACGAGGACGGCGTCGACGGCGGGTACGACGATGCGGGCTACGGCGGACGGGACGACCTCGACGACCGGCAGCCCGCTCCCCGTCGGATGGAGCCGCTGCCGCCGCGCACGTCGCGGCCCGCCCCCTCCCAGGGCGTCGGAACCCGGCCCGCGGCGACCCACGGTTCGCTCGCGGTCAACACCCAGCCGCGGATCGAGAGCAGGCGCGCCCCGATGTTCGACGAGGGCGGTCCGCTGTCGAAGATCACCACGCTGCGCCCACGGGACTACGGCGAGGCCCGCATCATCGGGGAACGGTTCCGTGACGGCACGCCGGTGATCATGGACCTGGTCGAGATGAGCAACGCCGACGCCAAGCGGCTCGTCGACTTCGCCGCCGGCCTCGCGTTCGCGCTGCGCGGCTCGTTCGACAAGGTGGCAACGAAGGTGTTCCTGCTCTCACCGGCGGACATCGACGTGTCCGCGGAGGAACGTCGCCGGATCGCCGAGAACGGTTTCTACAATCAGAAATAGCCAGGTGCCGCCGGGTCCCGGCGGCGCGAGGACCACGGGTGCGACCGGTGTTCACCGGTCGCACCCGGTTGTCGGTGGCCCGGCCGCGAGTGGCCCGATTGTGACCGGGCCCGGCACGTCAGGCAGAGTGGTGGAGTGCCCTTGTTCGCGGTGATCTACTTCGTGCTGTTCGTGTTCTGGCTGCTTCTCATCGGCCGAATCATCGTCGAGTTCATCCGAACGTTCGCGCGGGACTGGCGGCCGACAGGCTTTGTCGTCGTCGTTCTCGAGGCGATTTTCACGGTCACGGATCCGCCGATCAAGTTGCTCCGGCGACTCATCCCGTCGATTTCGCTCGGCGGGATTCGGTTGGACCTGTCAATCATGGTCTTGCTGTTCATCGTGTTCATCCTGATGCAAGTCACTCAGGGACTTGCCGCATGACGTGCACGAATCGGGGACTGGCGCTGACCGCGGGTCGGGTGTGAAACAATGACCCGCAGTTACAACGTGAATACGTGGTCCTGCAGTGGATGCGCCATAACTGAATGCTTGCTTGACCGCCAACAGATGCGCGAAGGGATCCTTCCATGCCGCTGACACCAGCTGATGTTCACAACGTCGCGTTCAGCAAGCCTCCAATCGGGAAGCGTGGCTACAACGAGGACGAGGTCGATGCCTTCCTCGACCTGGTCGAGCAGGAGCTCGCCCGCCTGATCGAGGAGAACGCGGACCTCCGCCAGCGTGTCGGTGAACTCGATCAGGAGCTCGCGGATGCCAAGAAGGCGCCGCGCCCCGTTGCCGCGGCCGCGCCCGCGCCGACCCCTCCGCCTGCCCCCGCCCCGGCACCCGCGCCGGTCGTCGAGCCGCCGAAGCCGGTGGCACCGGCCCCCGCGCCGGCTCCGGCCCGGGCCGGAGCCGCCGAGGAGGCCAACCTCCAGGCCGCGAAGATCCTCGGCCTCGCCCAGGAGATGGCGGACCGCCTCACCGGCGACGCCAAGAACGAATCCGAGCAGCTCGTGTCAAGCGCCCGCTCGAACTCCGAGCAGCTCGTCAGCGACGCCCGCAGCCGGTCGGAGACGATGGTCGCCGAGGCCAAGCAGAAGTCCGAGGCGCTGCTGTCCGACGCGCAGACCCGCTCGGAGACGCAGCTGCGTCAGGCCAAGGAGAAGGCCGACGCCCTGCAGGCGGACGCCGAGAAGAAGCACACCGAGATCATGGCGACCATCAACCAGCAGCGCAGCGTGCTGGAGGAGCGGATCGAGCGCCTCAAGACGTTCGAGCGCGAGTACCGGGTGCGGCTGAAGTCGTACCTGGAGTCGCAGCTCGAGGAGCTCGAGCAGCGCGGGTCCGCGGTCCCGGTCGACGGCGGCCAGGATGCCTTCGGGTCCGAGGGCTCGAAGTCGTTCGCCAAAGGGAACAGCTGACCCGGCGCCGAGAGGGCCGTGGTCGTGACGGCTCGTGGCAGGGGGCTCTAGATGCTGGTGCTGACCCTGGCGATGGCCGCGGTGGGGTTCGCCCTACTGGTCATCGCGCTGATGACCGGTTCGGTGGTCTGGGCCTGGGGCTGCATCGTGGTCTGCGTCGTCGGTGCGGTGTTGCTGCTCGTGAGTTCGCTCCGGGGCAACACCGCACCGGGCGGTGCGCCCGGCGGCCGCGACCGGGGCGCCGGGACGGACGGCGCAACGAGGAACGAATTTGACGGGTCCGACTAGAATCGGCCCATGACATCCGCCCGGACCTCATCGGGCGGTGGCAGACGGCGTTGATCCGGCCATCACCGGGGAGTCTTCGGAAGAACGGCGCAGCGCCACCCCGAACCGGGTGGCGCGGGTGCCAAGTAGAACCGAACGGGTTCGGCCCGTCACAGCCGAGCTTATGAGTGGTCCGGATGTGGCGGCAGGTCGCCCGTCCGGGCAAGCGGGGTGGTACCGCGGCCACGGCGCACCGGCGCCCGAGTCGTCCCCGTGCCAGAGTGACAGGCACAGGGAGCACCACAGTGAGCGAGACCTATCCACGCGTCGACCTGACCGCAGGGACGGCCGGTGCCGGCGTGAACTTCCCGGAACTCGAGCAGCGGGTCCTCGCCGCGTGGGACGCCGACGACACCTTCCGGGCCTCGATCGAGAACCGGGACGGCGCCGACGAATTCGTGTTCTACGACGGCCCGCCGTTCGCCAACGGTTTGCCGCACTACGGGCACCTGCTCACCGGGTACGTCAAGGACCTGATCCCGCGCTACCAGACGATGCGCGGCAGGAAGGTCGAACGCCGCTTCGGCTGGGACTGCCACGGCCTGCCCGCCGAGCTGGAGGCCGAGAAGCAGCTCGGCATCAAGGACAAGTCGCAGATCGACGCGATGGGCCTCGCCGAGTTCAACGCGTACTGCAAGCAGTCCGTGCTCCGGTACACCGACGAGTGGCGCGACTACGTGACCCGGCAGGCGCGCTGGGTCGACTTCGACAACGACTACAAGACCCTTGACCTCGACTTCATGGAGTCGGTCATGTGGGCGTTCAAGGAGCTGTACGACAAGGGCCTGATCTACCAGGGCTTCCGGGTGCTGCCGTACAGCTGGTACGAGCAGACGCCGCTGTCGAACCAGGAGACCCGGCTCGACGACGCATACAAGATGCGTCAGGATCCGGCCGTCACGGTCGACATGGTGATCAACGCCGAAGGGTCCCCGCTGGACGGCGCCAACGCGCTGATCTGGACCACCACGCCCTGGACGCTGCCGTCCAACCTGGCGATCGCGGTGCACCCGGACGTCGACTACGTGCATGTCAGGGCGAGCGCAGCGACGGGGGATGTGCTGGCGGGCCAGGACGACCCCACCTACCTGCTCGCGGCGGCCCGCGTCGGTCACTACGCCCGCGAGCTCGGCGAGTCCCCCGAGGTGCTCGGCGAGTACACGGGCGCCGACCTGGTCGGCCTGACCTACACGCCGCCGTTCGACTTCTTCCACGGCCCCGGCAAGGGGCACGAGAACGCGCACCGGGTGCTGTCCGCCGACTACGTCACCACCGACTCCGGCACCGGAATCGTCCACCTCGCACCGGCGTTCGGTGAGGAGGACATGGACGTCGCGACCGCGAACGGCATCGAGATCGTGCAGCCGCTCGATGCGGGCGGCAAGTTCACCGCGATGGTGCCGCCGTACCAGGGCCTGCAGGTGTTCGACGCGAACCCGGTCATCATCAAGGACCTCAAGGCGGCCGGAAAGCTGTTGCGGCACGAGACGATCGAGCACTCGTACCCGCATTCCTGGCGGTCCGGTCAGCCGCTGATCTACATGGCAGTGCCGTCGTGGTTCGTCGCGGTCACCACGTTCCGGGACCGGATGGTCGAGCTGAACCAGGACATCACCTGGGTGCCCGAGCACATCAAGGACGGGCAGTTCGGCAAGTGGCTCGAAGGGGCCCGGGACTGGAACATCAGCCGGAACCGCTACTGGGGCAGCCCGATCCCGGTGTGGATCTCCGACGACCCGGCCTATCCGCGGGTCGACGTGTACGGTTCACTCGACCAGCTTGAGGCCGATTTCGGGGTGCGCCCGACCGACCTGCACCGGCCGATGATCGACGAGCTGACCCGCCCGAACCCGGACGACCCGACCGGGAAGTCCACGATGCGCCGGGTTCCCGAGGTGCTGGACTGCTGGTTCGAGTCCGGGTCGATGCCGTACGCGCAGGTGCACTTCCCGTTCGAGAACCAGGACTGGTTCCAGTCGCACAATCCGGGCGATTTCATCGTCGAGTACAACGGTCAGACCCGCGGCTGGTTCTACACCCTGCACGTGCTCTCGACCGCGCTGTTCGATCGGCCCGCCTTCAAAACCGTTGCCGCGCACGGCATCGTGCTCGGCGACGACGGCCTCAAGATGAGCAAGTCGAAGGGCAACTACCCGGACGTGAAGGAGGTGTTCGACCGGGACGGCTCCGACGCGATGCGCTGGTTCCTGATGTCGTCGCCGATCCTGCGCGGCGGCAACCTGGTCGTCACCGAGCAGGGCATCCGCGAGGGTGTCCGGCAGGCGCTGCTGCCGCTGTGGAACTCGTGGAGCTTCCTGCAGCTGTACGCCTCGAAGCCCGGCACCTGGCGGACCGATTCGACGAACGTGCTCGACCGCTACATCCTCGCGAAGCTTGCCGCGACGCGGACCGCGATGACCGAGGCCCTCGAGGTCAACGACATCGCCGGTGCATGCGACGAGCTGCGGCTGTTCTGCGACGCCCTGACCAACTGGTACGTGCGACGCTCACGCAACCGGTTCTGGGACGAGGACCGGGACGCGATCGACACCCTGCACACGGTGCTGGAGGTGACCTGCCGGCTGGCGGCACCGCTGCTGCCGCTGGCCACCGAGGTGATCTGGCGGGGCCTGACCGGCGGCCGCTCGGTACACCTGACCGACTGGCCTGCCGCGACGGAACTGGTGCCGGACGTCGAGCTGGTGGAGTCGATGGACGAGGTGCGCAACGTCTGCTCGACCGTCCTCGGCCTGCGCAAGGCGCAGAACCTGCGGGTGCGGCTGCCGCTGCCGGAGGTCACCGTCGCCGCCGCGGACGCCGAGCGGCTGCGGCCCTACCTCGGCATCATCGCCGACGAGGTCAACGTCAAGAACGTCGACCTGACCGGCGACGTCGACGCGCACGGACGGTTCGAGCTCGTCGTCAACGCGCGGGCCGCCGGGCCGCGGCTCGGCAAGGACGTGCAGACCGTCATCAAGGCGGTCAAGGCGGGCGACTGGACCGAGGTCGACGGGGTGGTCACGGTGTGGCCGGGTCGCTCCGCGGGCTCCGCTGCGGACGACTCCGGCATCGCGCTGCTGCCGTCCGAGTACACCCAGCGTCTGGTCGCCGCCGAACCGGAGTCGACGGCGGCGCTGCCCGCCAACGCCGGTCTGGTGGTGCTGAACTCGGCAGTCACCGAGGAGTTGGAGGCCGAGGGCTGGGCGAAGGACCGGATCCGGGAACTGCAGGACGCGCGCCGCGCCGCTGGCCTCGAGGTGTCGGACCGGATCGTCGTGACCCTGCAGGTCCCGGCCGAGCGGGCGGCGTGGGCGCAGCGGCACCGCGACCTGATCGCCGGCGAGATCCTGGCCACGACACTGGAGCTGGGCACCGTCGGCGCCGGTGCCGTCGACCTCGGTGAGGGTGTCCGGGCGGTCATCGCGAAGGCCTGAGATGAGCCGGCCGCTCACGCAGTGTCGCTGGGTGCTGCACCTGGACATGGACGCGTTCTTCGCGTCCGTGGAGCAGCTGACCCGCCCAACGCTGCGTGGGCGGCCGGTCCTCGTCGGCGGCCTCGGCGGCCGCGGCGTCGTCGCGGGCGCCAGCTACGAGGCCCGCGCGTACGGCGCCCGGTCGGCGATGCCGATGCATCAGGCGCGACGCCTCGTCGGGGTCGGTGCGGTGGTGCTGCCCCCGCGTGGGGCGCTGTACTCGGCGGTCAGCGCGACCGTGTTCGATACCCTCCGCACCCGGATGCCGGTCCTGGAGATGCTGTCGCTGGACGAGGCGTTCGGTGAGCCACCGGAACTGGTCGGGGCCGATCCGCGCGAGGTGCTGGAGTTTGCGGAGGGGTTGCGGGCGCTGATTCGGGAGAGCACCGGGCTGGTCGCATCGATCGGCGCCGGGTCGGGCAAGCAGATCGCGAAGATCGCGTCCGGCCTCGCGAAACCGGACGGGGTGCGGGTGGTGACGGCCGACGAGCAGCCGGACCTGTTCGAGGCGCTGCCGGTGCGTCGGCTGTGGGGGATCGGGCCGGTCGCGGAGGCGAAGCTGCGCAGGCTCGGCATCGAGACCATCGGCCAGTTCGCCGCGACCAGCGCCACTGAGGTCGTGACCCTGCTCGGCGCGACGGTCGGCCCGAGCCTGCACCGCCTCGCCCGCGGCATCGACGACCGTCCGGTCACCGAGCGGGCCGACGCGAAGCAGATCAGCGCCGAAACCACGTTCGCCGCCGACCTGGTCACCCTCGACCAGGTGCGGGCCGCGGTGGAGCGGACCGGCGGGCACGCCCACACGCGGCTGCTGCGGGACGGTCGCGCCGCGCGGACGGTGGTGCTCAAGCTGCGGAAGGCGGACATGACGATCGTGACGCGGTCGGCGACGCTGCCGTATGCGACGACCGATCGGCAGACGCTGATCGCGGCCGCGCACCGGCAGCTGATCGACCCCCGCGAGCTCGGCGCCATCCGACTGGTCGGGGTCTCGCTCGGCGGGCTGACGGCGTCCGCGCAGGGCTCCCTGTTCCCCGACCTTGATCACGGGGACACGATCGGCGCGGATGTGAATCCGGACACAGTGGAAATTCCCGACCCGGCGCGGAGCAGCCCGGCTGGGCCCGGGTCGCGGTGGCGTCCCGGGCAGGACGTGCGGCACGACGTGCACGGTCACGGCTGGGTGCAGGGGTGCGGGCACGGCGTGGTGACGGTGCGGTTCGAGACCCGGTCGACGGGCCCCGGACCGGCGCGCACCTTCGCGGACGACGACGGGCAGCTCGGCAACGCCGACCCCGCGGACAGCCTTCGTTAAGGAACCCCTTATTTTTTCCGTGTTGACTAAGGTGACACGTGCTCGCGCGACGGGGTCGGCAACGACGGCCGTCCGGCGCGCGCCGGGACGCACACACGACGCAAGTTCCAACAACGACGTAAGGACATGCATTGATGCTCCGTAAGACTCTCGTGGCCGGTGTCGCGGTCGCGGCCGCCCTCACGCTCGGCGCCTGCAGCTCCGACGGTGGCGACGACACGGCCGCCGCCACCACCACCAAGACCACCTCCGCTGTCGCCGAGCCGACCGGCATCGACAGCCCGCCCGCGCCGACCGCCGCCGAGCTGAACGCGATGCTGGCCAAGGGCCTCGACCCGGCGACCCCGGTCGAGGAGAAGGTCACCCTGGTTCAGGACGGTCAGGCCGATCCCGGCCTGTTCGATCAGGTCGCCGCCGCCGCGAAGCAGAACAACGCCACCGTCACCGTCGTCGACCCGATCCTCGACAACGGCGACGGCACCCTGACCGCCACCGTGAACCTCGACATCGGCGGCCAGGTCAACCCCGGCACCGCCACCTTCGTCGTCGAGAACGGCAAGTGGGTGCTGTCGAAGGAGTACGCCTGCAACATGATCAAGCTGGCGAACCTGACCTCCCCGGCCTGCGTCTAGAAGCGCGAAGCGCACGAACGGCCGGCACCCCGGAACGACGGGGTGCCGGCCGTTCGTGCGCTCCGCGCCCGTGCGCGATTTTCACCCCGATGGGGGTGCGCATCACTCACGGTTGCGGGGTGCGGAGCCTTTCGACGGCCGTGCGTGCGAGGTCCGTCAGCACGGACGGCTCGATCGGCTGTTGTCCGGTCGCGGTGACCTGCACGAGGGTGCCTCCGACGACCGCGAGGACGGTGTCGGAGATCATCGTGAACCCGTCGCTGCTGGTCTCCAAGCGCACCGCGACGGACGCGTCCCCGACGGTCGGCTGGTCGAGACCGCCGAGCCGGTACTGCACGGCGACCCCGTCGGCGTCGGTGCCCGCATACTCGGCGCAGGCGGCGAACGTGGCCTGAACGGTGCCGAAGGCCTGCGCGGCCCCGGTACCGGAATAGCTGGCCGCGTCGGTGTCCACGCTGGTGAAGGCGGGGCCCGCGAACCTGGCCGCCGCGTGGGCGGCCGCGCCGGGCACCTGATCAGCGATCGGGGCGAGCACCGCCGCGCACTCCCGCGGGTCCGTCGAGGACCGGTCCGGCTGCGGATCCTCCGATGCGGGTGGCAGACCGAGATCGGTGACGGGGTCGGGCAGCGCCGCGAACCCGGCGGGCAGGTCCGCGACCGTCAGCAGTGCGGCCGGCAACCGGGCCGGGTCCAGGGTCGGCGCGTCCGCGGGTGCGGCGGGCGCCGCGACGGTCGTCACCGCGGGCAGGGCCGCATCCCGGTCATCGCCACCGCAGCCGGTGAGCACCGCAGCCGACCCGATCAGGGCGGCGACCGCGCCGGCGGGCATCCGCCGGGTCACGGCCGCGACCACCGGACGCTGTTGGTGGTGGCCTGCCGCAGCCGGGTGGTGCTGTTCGGGTCCGTGTACGTCTGCTCGCCGCTGAGGGTCACCGACCCGTCCACCGGGAGCGGGGCGGCGAGATCGATCACCAGGGTTCCGGTGCCCGCCATCGTGAAGGTGTCGATGCTGAGGGTGCCGGTGTCGCCGGGCAGATCCCAGACCGGGGACTCCGGCGTCTGGGTGACGGAGAGGTCCACGGTGAGACGGTCGCCGTCGCGGGCTCGCAGCGTCGCGGTGGTGACCTGGTTCAGGACCATCCCGCTCATCACCTGCTGTCGCATCGTCCACACCGCGCCGACCCCGATCTCGGCGTCCGGGAAGGTCACCCCGCGGTACACGGCCTGATAGAACGCCTGCTCGATCGCCGACCGCGCGATGTCGCGGGAGTCGGCGTCCGGGGTGATCCGCAGCGCGGTGACGGCACCGGACGGCTGAACGGTCAGACCCGCTTCGGAGCCGGCGGATGACGCCAGCGCGTCCTGCAGCACGACGTCCGGCGAGCTCAGCTCGCCGAGCGTGAGGTCGACGGTGAGCGCCGGATCGGCCGGACCGGTGACCACCGCGGTCAGCGGCATCGTCACCGCCGGGGTGGACAGGTCCTGCTGCGGCTGGTCGGCGATCTGCTGATAGATGTCGGAACGGGTCGTCATCACCGCCCGCTGCTCGGCGCCCGGCGCCGGGCGGAGCTGGACCCGCTGCCGGGGTTCCGCGCCCGCGTCGACGACCGCGGTGCTGATCGCGGAGATCGGGACGGTGGTCTCCTTCGTGGTGACGGTCGCCGCGGGTGCGGCCCCGTCGTTGCTGCTGCAGGCGGCGGCGACGGCGACCGCGGCGAGGGCCGCGGTGACCCGCCCGGCCCGATTCGAGAACTCTGACACCCGTCCAGGTTAGCCACGCGCCGGCGGTACGAGCCCGCAGCGGACGGTGCCTGCAGGCCCCGGCCGTGCGGTGAGGGATGATGGCGGGGTGAGTGAAGCGGAGAAAGGGGTGAACCCCACACCCGACGGCGCGGCGGTCTCGGACCGGGACGCGTCGGGTCATCCATTGCGGATGCGTCTGTTGATCGTCATCGCGGCCGTCGTCCTTGCCATGGACCTCGCGACCAAGATCGCCGCCGTGCACTTCATCGAACCGGGCAATCCGATTCGGATCATCGGCGACGTGGTCACCCTGAAACTGATCCGCAACCCGGGCGCGGCGTTCTCGATGGCGACCGGCATGACGTGGCTGCTGACCCTGGTCGCGGTCGCCGTCGTGATCGGCGTGATCAAGATCGGGCGCACCCTGCGGTCACCGTGGTGGGCGCTCGGTCTCGGCCTCGTCCTCGGCGGCGCGCTGGGCAACCTGATCGACCGGTTGTTCCGGTCGCCGGGCCCGCTGCAGGGGCACGTCGTCGATTTCGTGTCCGTCGGCTGGTGGCCGGTGTTCAACGTCGCCGACTCGGGGGTGGTGTGCGGGGCGATCCTGCTGGTGCTGCTGACCCTGTTCGGGATCAACCCGGACGGCACCCGCGGTGACGGCGCCACCGACACCGACCCCGCCACCGACCCCGCCACCGACACCGACCCCGCCACCGACACGACGGTGGACCGGCCCAGCGAGAAGGAGTCCTGATGCGCGAGACGCGGTCGATGCCCGTGCCGGACGGACTGGAGGGGATGCGGGTGGACGCGGGTCTGGCGCGACTGCTCGGCCTGTCCCGGACCACGGTGGCGACACTGACCGACGAGGGGTCGGTCCTGATCGATGGGAGCGCGGCGGGCAAGTCGGATCGGCTGCCGTCCGGTGCCTGGCTGGAGGTGATGCTGCCGGAGCCGGAGCGTCCGCTGACGGTGGAGGCGCAGCCGGTCGAGGGGATGGACATCCTGTACGCCGACGACGACGTCGTCGCCGTCGACAAGCCGGTCGGGGTCGCCGCGCACGCCAGCGTCGGCTGGACCGGCCCGACCGTCGTCGGTGGCCTGGCCGCCGCCGGATTCCGCATCTCGACGTCCGGCGCGCACGAGCGGCAGGGCATCGTCCACCGGCTCGACGTCGGCACCTCCGGCGTGATGGTCGTCGCGACGAGCGAGCGCGCGTACACCGTGCTCAAGCGGGCATTCAAGCAGCGCACCATCGACAAGCGCTACCACGCGCTGGTGCAGGGGCACCCGGATCCGTCCAGCGGCACCATCGACGCACCGATCGGCAGGCATCGGGGCAGCGACTGGCGGTTCGCGGTCACCGCCGACGGCAAGCCGTCGATCACCCACTACGACACGGTCGAGGCGTTCCAGGCGGCGAGCCTGCTCGACATCCACCTGGAGACCGGTCGCACCCACCAGATCCGGGTGCATTTCTCGGCGCTGCGGCACCCGTGCTGCGGCGACCTCACCTACGGCGCCGACCCGCGGCTGGCGGAGCGGCTTGGGCTGGAGCGGCAGTGGCTGCACGCCAGGTCGCTCGGGTTCGCGCACCCGGCGGACGGCCGGTGGGTGGAGATCACCAGCGACTATCCGAAGGACCTGCAGCACGCACTGGACGTCCTGCGGAGTGCCTGATCGGATCGGCGCCGCGATCACCGCGGTGTGCGCGGCGGGCCTCGCCGCGACGGTCGTTGCGCTCGGGGTGGCGAATCCGCCGACCCCGCGGACCGTCGGGACCGACGTTCTCGGCCCCGACCCCGGCGAGCAGGTCGCCGGCTACCTGACGCGGGCCGCGGACTCCGTCGCCGCGGCTGGACCCGACGTCCGCTGGGCGCTGGTCTCGTTCGACACCGAGGTCACCGCGAGCGGGGCGCAGGCGCTGCTCGGGGACGTCGGCGCATCCCAACTGTGGTTTCGGGTGCCGATCGACCGGGTGCAGACGCCGATCGTCGCGGTGGGGGTTGCCGGGGCGGCGTCCGTCGCCCGTGCCCCCGGGTACGCGGCCGCGCGGGTGGCGGGTGCGGCGTCGACCGACGACCGGGCCGGCCGGATCGCCGCGGTGTCGGCGTCCCGGTTGGCCGGGGACTGCGCGTGCGTGGTCGCCGCGACGGTCCGGGCGCCGCAGGACGATCTCTTGGCGCTCGCCGCGGGCGAGGGCGTCTGGGCGGTGGAGGCGCTGCCCGCGGACGCCGTGTTCGGGCGGTTCGCGGTCCGCCCGCTGCTCCCCGGGCAGTCCGGGACGGTGGCGCCCGGCCCCGACGACGGCGCGGTGCCCGAGCGGTGACCAGGGCGGGCGGCCCGCCGAGCGCCAGCTGAATGGGGGTTCATGCGTCATTCGTCGGCGCCGGGTGACACATGAACCCCCATTCAACGCGGTGCCGGGCCGCGCGGCGGGCGGACCCGTCGGACCGACCCCCTACACTCGGTGCGTGGCTGACTCCTTCGTCCATCTTCACAATCACACCGAGTACTCGATGCTCGACGGCGCGGCGAAGGTCGGACCGCTGTTCAAGGAGGCCGAGCGGCTCGGGATGACGGCGGTCGGGATGACCGACCACGGCAACATGTACGGCGCAAGCGAGTTCTACAACGTCGCGAAGAAGCAGGGCATCAAGCCGATCATCGGCATCGAGGCGTACATCGCTCCGGAGTCCCGGTTCAACACCAAGCGCGTCAAGTGGGGCGATCCCAGCCAGAAGTCCGACGACGTGTCCGGCTCCGGCGCCTACACCCACATGACGATGGTCGCGGAGAACGCGACCGGTCTGCGGAACCTGTTCAAGCTGTCCTCGCGGGCCTCGATCGAGGGGCAGCTCGGCAAGTGGGCCCGGATGGACGAGGAGATCATCGCCGAGCACCACGAGGGGATCATCGCGACCACCGGCTGCCCGTCGGGGGAGATCCAGACCCGGCTGCGCCTCGGCCACGACCGGGAGGCCCTCGAGGCGGCCGCGAAGTGGCAGGAGATCTGGGGGAAGGACAACTTCTTCCTCGAGCTGATGGACCACGGCCTGTCCATCGAACGCCGGGTCCGGGAGGGTCTACTCGACATCGGCAAGCAGCTCGGGATCCCGCCGCTGGCGACCAACGACTGCCATTACGTCACCAAGGACGCCGCCGAGAACCACGAGGCGTTGCTGTGCATCCAGACCGGCAAGACGCTCTCGGACCCGACCCGGTTCAAGTTCGACGGCGACGGCTACTACCTCAAGTCCGCGGCGGAGATGCGGGCCATCTGGGACGACGAGGTGCCCGGCGCCTGCGACAGCAGCCTGCTGATCGCCGAGCGGGTGCAGTCCTACGACGACGTGTGGACGCACCGGGACCGGATGCCGATCTTCCCGGTTCCCGAGGGGCACACCCAGCAGTCGTTCCTGCACCACGAGGTGATGCGCGGGCTGCGTGAGCATCGGTTCCCGAACGGCCCGGTCCCGGACGAGTACGTCACCCGCGCCGAGTACGAGATCAGCGTGATCAACGAGATGGGTTTCCCCGCCTACTTCCTGGTGGTCGGCGACCTGATCAACCATGCCAAGGACGTCGGCATCCGGGTCGGCCCGGGCCGCGGCTCGGCCGCCGGGTCGCTGGTCGCGTACGCGATGGGCATCACCAACATCGACCCGATCCCGCACGGCCTGCTGTTCGAGCGGTTCCTGAACCCCGAGCGCGTCTCGATGCCCGATATCGACATCGACTTCGACGATCGCCGCCGCGGCGAGATGGTCCGCTACGCAACCGACAAGTGGGGCAGCGACAAGGTCGCGCAGGTCATCACGTTCGGCACCATCAAGACGAAGGCCGCGATCAAGGACTCGGCGCGGGTGCAGTTCGGGCAGCCCGGCTTCGCGATCGCCGACCAGATCACCAAGGCGCTGCCGCCGCCGATCATGGCGAAGGACATCTCGGTCTCGGGGATCACCGACCCGGAGCACGAGCGGTACAAGGAGGCCGTCGAGGTCCGGGCGCTGATCGAGTCCAACCCGGACGTCGCGAAGATCTACCAGACCGCGAAGGGTCTCGAGGGGCTGATCCGCAACGCGGGCGTGCACGCGTGCGCGGTGATCATGTCCTGTGAGCCGCTCACGGACGCGATCCCGGTGTGGAAGCGGGCGCAGGACGGCGCGATCATCACCGGCTGGGACTACCCGTCGTGCGAGGCCATCGGCCTGCTGAAGATGGACTTCCTCGGCCTGCGGAACCTGACGGTCCTCGGTGACGCGATCGAGAACCTGAAGGCGAACCGCGGCATCGACATCGACCTGGACGCGCTGCCGCTCGACGACCCGGCCACCTACGAGCTGCTCGCGCGCGGCGACACCCTCGGGGTGTTCCAGCTCGACGGCACCGCGATGCGCAGCCTGCTCAAGCTGATGAAGCCGACCGGCTTCGAGGACATCGTCGCCGTGCTCGCGCTGTACCGGCCGGGGCCGATGGGCGTGAACGCGCACACCGACTACGCGAAACGCAAGAACGGCCTGCAGGAGGTCAAGCCGATCCACCCGGAGCTCGAGGAGCCGCTGCGGGAGATCCTCAAGGAGACCTTCGGCCTGATCGTGTACCAGGAGCAGATCATGCAGATCGCGCAGAAGGTGGCCGGGTACTCACTCGGCCAGGCCGACCTGCTGCGCCGCGCGATGGGCAAGAAGAAGAAGGAGATCCTCGACGAGGCGTACGGCGGCTTCCAGCAGGGCATGCTCGACAACGGCTTCACCCAGCCCGCGATCACCGCGCTGTGGGACACCGTCCTGCCGTTCGCCGGCTACGCATTCAACAAGTCGCACGCCGCCGGGTACGGCCTCGTCTCGTTCTGGACCGCGTACTTCAAGGCCAACTACCCGGCCGAGTACATGGCCGCGCTGCTCACCTCCGTCGGCGACGACAAGGACAAGTCGGCGATCTACCTGGCGGACTGCCGCGCGATGGGCATCACGGTGCTGCCGCCGGACGTCAACGAATCGGTGGTGAACTTCGCGTCGGTCGGCGAGGACATCCGGTTCGGGATGGGCGCGGTCCGCAACGTCGGCGCCAACGTGGTGGAGTCGATCATCTCGGCCCGCACCGAGAAGGGAAAGTACACCGACTTCTCCGACTACCTGAACAAGATCGACGCGCAGGCGTGCAGCAAGAAGGTCACCGAGTCGCTGGTCAAGGCGGGCGCGTTCGATTCCCTCGACCATCCGCGCAAGGGCCTGTTCCTGGTGCACACCGACGCGATCGACGCGGTGATGGGCACCAAGAAGGCGGAGGCGGTCGGCCAGTTCGACCTGTTCGGCGGTGCCGACGCGGACGAGTCGATCGCGTCGGTGTTCAACGTGAAGGTGCCCGACGAGGAGTGGGACACCAAGCACAAGCTGGCCCTCGAGCGGGAGATGCTGGGCCTGTACGTGTCCGGGCATCCGCTCGACGGGGTCGAGCACGTGATCGCCGCGCAGACCGACACCCCGATCGCCGCGATCCTCGAGGGACAGGCAGGCGACGGCGCGCAGGTCACCGTCGGCGGCATCCTCGCGTCGGTGACCCGTCGGATCAACAAGAACGGATTGACCTGGGCGGCAACCGAACTCGAGGGTGTCGGCGGTGCATCGGTGGAGGTGATCTTCTTCCCGCAGGCCTACTCGGTGTACGGGATGGACATCGCCGAGGACTCGGTGGTGCTGGTCAAGGGCCGCGTCAACGTTCGCGACGAGCGGGTATCGATCATCGCGAACGACCTTGCCGTTCCGGATCTCTCGGCGATCGGGGTCGCGAAGCCGCTCGCGGTGAGCCTGCCGACCCGGCTGTGCACCCCGGACAAGGTGGGGGCGCTCAAGCAGGTGCTCACCCGGCACCCCGGCACCTCCGACGTGCACCTGCGGTTGGTCAGCGGAACGCAGATCACGATGCTCAAGCTCGACGACAGCCTGCGGGTCGAACCGTCCTCGGCGTTGATGGGTGACCTGAAGGCGCTGCTCGGCCCGAGTTGCCTGAGCAGCTGAGCCGGACCGTCAGGGCACGACGAGGCCGCCGAACCCGCGGCTGACCAGGATCTGGTATCCGCCTGCCGGCGGCTGCGCGCCGACATCCGCGGTGGCGACCACGGCGCCGCTGCCGGTGACCGCCGTCGCCGGGGCGTAGCGGCAGCGGTCGGCCAGCGGCACGGGTCGGCGGTAGTCGGGCGGCACCACGTGCAGCACGGTGCTGCCCGCCGCGCCGGTCGTCAGGTTCCGCCAGTTCACGGACACATCGAGGCAGCCGAGCGTTCCGGTCCACCACCGGGTCGGGGGCGTCGTCGCGAAGGTCACGGTGCCCGGTGCGGTCGGGGTGGCCGTCGGGGTCACGGTCGTCAACGGCGGCACCGAATAGCAGGGGAAGATGTTGCTCAGGCATCCGGAGAGGTACCCGACCGGCGTCGGGAACACGGTGGTGACCGGCGGTGGCGGCGGACCCGCTGCCGCGGCGGCCACCGGGCCGAGCGGGAGGGCGAGTGCGGTTGCGGACACCGCGGCCCGTCCGAGTGAGCGGCCGATCGATGCACGGCGCATGGCCTGACCTCCGGTGATGGCGCGGCCCCGACCCTGCCGATGTCTCACGCTACTCGCGCGATGCCGATCGCGCGGGGCTCGCGCCCGCCGGGGTCAGCGCATCCGCGGGTGATCCCAGTACATGCCGCCGCCGTCGGAGATCACCACGGCAGCGACGATCACGTACACGATCACGAACAGCAGCAGCAGTCCGCCGAACAGCCACAACGAGATCTGGCCGAGCCTGCGGGCCCGCTCGGACGCATCCTGCGCCGCCTTCGGATCCCCGCTCGCCCACCGCGGGTACACCTCGGCGGCGTGCGTGAACGCGGAGAAGGCCAGCGGCCAGAAGAACACCAACGCCGTGACCGCCCACCCCACGTTGCTCGGGGGTCGCGGCGGGTAGGCGGCAGCGCCGGGTGCGGTGGGCGGTGGTTCGGGTGACGACGGTGCGGTGCCGGGTGAATCGGTCGGAGTGGTCATGACGACTCCCGTCGATGGGGGACACCCACCACGGTACGACCGGAATCGGTCGGGTGGGGTGGCCCACCGGACGATCCGCGGGCGGTCAGCCCCCGACGGTGGCCCAGTGCCGTCGCCGCGCCCACCACACGACGACGGTGGCGCCGGCGGCGACGAGGACCGCGGGTTGCAGCGCCTGCACGACGATGAGGACGGTGAGGAAGACCAGGACGCCGACCACCAGGGCCTCAAGCTTGTACAGCGGCCATGCGGTACCGGCGATGTCGAGCGTGTCGCCGGGGTGCGACAGGCGAGTGTGGTCGACGGTGGTCATGGGTTCAGGCTACCGGCGTCGAAGAGTTCGGTCCACCCAACAATTGTCTTGGCGCCGGTGACCTTCCTCTCGTGCTGCGGCCGCAGCGGCGTCGGTGTTCACTGGTGCCATGCCACTGACCGGAGAGTACGAACCCAGCCCCAGCAAGTGGGCCGCGGACCAGGCGGACCTGTACGAGAGCTCGGGCGGAACAAAGGGCACCACCATGAACGGCATGTCGGTGGTGCTGCTCACCACCCGCGGCGCCCGGACCGGGAAGCTGCGCAAGACACCGCTGATGCGCGTGGAACACGGCGGCGAGTACGCGATCGTCGCCTCGCTCGGCGGTGCCCCGAAGAACCCGGTCTGGTACCACAACGTCGTCGCGGACCCGCACGTCGAGCTGCAGGACGGCCCGGTCAAACGGGACATGACCGCCCGCGAGGTCACCGGCGACGAGAAGCAGGTGTGGTGGGACCGGGCGGTCGCGGCGTTCCCGGACTACGCCGACTACCAGCGGAAGACCGATCGGCAGATCCCGGTGTTCGTCCTCACCGCGCAGTAGCGGGCCCGGCATCGTCCGACCCGACCCAGCATCGGAGGTCGTCATGGCGTCAGGAACCGTCGCCGACCAGCTCGTCGCCCAACTGGTCGACGCGGGTGTGCGCCGCATCTACGGCATCGTCGGCGACAGCCTGAACCCGATCGTCGATGCCGTCCGCCGCACCGGAGGGGCTGCGGCGGGCGGCATCGACTGGATCCACGTCCGGCACGAGGAGGCGGCGGCGTTCGCGGCGTCCGCGGACGCGCAGGTGACGGGGGAGCTCGCGGTGTGCGCGGGCTCCTGCGGGCCGGGCAACCTGCACCTGATCAACGGTCTTTACGACGCGAACCGGTCCGGTGCGCCGGTCCTCGCGATCGCCTCGCACATCCCGAGCACCCAGATCGGCACCGGCTACTTCCAGGAGACCCACCCGGACCGGCTGTTCGTCGAGTGTTCGGTGTACGCCGAACTCGTCAGCTCCCCGGCGCAGGCGCCGCGGGTGGTGCACACCGCGATGCGGCACGCGCTCGCCGGGCCGGGTGTCGCGGTGATCACGCTGCCCGGCGATGTCGCGGACCGGCCCGCCGAGGGAACGCCCCCCACGCTGGTTCGGACCCGGCCGCCCGCGCTGGTCCCGGATGCCGGGGACGTCGCCGCCCTCGCCGACGCGATCAACGCCGCGCAGCGGGTGGCGATCTTCGCCGGGGCCGGGGTGCGCGACGCCCGCGACGAGGTCCTCGCGCTCGCCGAGCGGATCGGTGCGCCGATCGGGCACACCCTGCGCGGCAAGGAGTGGATCCAGTACGACAACCCGTTCGACGTCGGGATGACCGGGCTGCTCGGCTACGGCGCGGCGCACGACGGCATGCACGACGCCGACCTGCTGCTGCTGATCGGCACCGACTTCCCGTACGACCAGTTCCTGCCCGACGACGTTCGCACCGCTCAGATCGACAGTGACGCGGCGAAACTCGGGCGCCGCACCGGTCTGGACATCGCGGTGCACGGCGACACGGCCAGCACGCTGCGTGCGGTGGCGCCGCTGATCGAGCGCGCACCGGACCGCGCGTTCCTCGATGCGCAGCTGACGCGGCACCGCACGCTGATGGACCGGGTGGTCGGCGCCTACACCGGGGACGTGAGGCAGCGCAGGCCGATTCACCCCGAGTACGCGGCGGCCCTGCTCGACGACCTCGCCGCGCCGGACGCGGTGATCACCGCGGACACCGGCATGTGCAACGTGTGGACCGCCCGCTACCTGAACCCGAACGGGCAGCGGCGGTTCCTGTCGTCGGCGCTGCACGGGTCGATGGCGAACGCGCTGCCGCACGCGCTCGGCGCCCAGGTGGCCTGCCCGGGGCGGCAGGTGATCTCGGTGTCCGGCGACGGTGGGTTGTCGATGCTGTTGGGGGAGTTGATCACCGTTGCGGCGACCCGTCTCCCGGTCAAGGTGGTGGTGTTCGACAACTCGACGCTCGGCATGGTGAAGCTGGAGATGCTCGTCGACGGACTGCCGGACTTCGGTGTCGACGTGCCCGGTGTCGACTACGCGGCGGTCGCGTCGGCGCTCGGGTTGTTCGCGCGCCGGGTCGAGGATCCCGCGGACGTCGAGGCCGGACTGCGGGCCGTGCTCGACCACGACGGCCCCGCCCTGCTCGACATCGTCACCGACCCGATGGCGCTGTCGCTGCCGCCGTCGATCAGCGCCGGTCAGGTGCGGGGTTTCGCGCTGGCGATGTCGAAGATGGTGATGAACGGCGGCGTCGGCGAGGCCGTGAAGATGGCGAAGTCGAATCTGCGCAACATTCCCCGGCCGTCGCAGTTCGGGTAGGGCGCGGCCCGGGTGACCCGGACGGCCCGTGAGGTGGCAACATGGACGGGTGTCGAACACCCGGGAATGTGCTGATGTGAAGGCCGCGCTGCTCGACGCGCGCGAGATCGATGCCGCCGCGACGCGAATTTCCGGAGTCGTCGAGGCGACCCCGCTGCAGTTCTGCCCCCGACTGTCCGCCGACACCGGCGCGCGGGTGTACCTCAAGCGGGAGGACCTTCAGGTGGTCCGCTCGTTCAAGATCCGCGGTGCCTACAACTTGATCGTGCAGCTCAGCGACGAGGAACGGGCCGCGGGCGTGGTGTGCGCGAGCGCGGGCAACCACGCGCAGGGTGTGGCGTTCGCGTGCCGCAGCATGGGCATCCGGGGCCGGATCTACGTCCCGTCGAACACGCCGCGGCAGAAGCGGGACCGGATCCTCGCGCACGGCGCCGGGTTCGTGGAACTGATCGCGACCGGCGAAACCTACGACGCGGCGGCGGAGGCGGCCGCGGACGACGCGCGCCGCACCGGGGCGACGATGGTCCCGCCGTTCGACGATCCGCGGACCGCGGCAGGTCAGGGCACGATCGCCGCGGAGATCCTGGACCAGCTTGGCGAGGAGCCGGGCACCGTGATCGTGCCGGTCGGCGGCGGCGGCCTGATCGCGGGCATCGCGACGTACCTGCACGAGCGGTCGCCCGCGACCGCGATCGTCGGGGTCGAGCCGAGCGGCGCCGCGTCGATGACCGCGGCGCTGGTCGCAGGCGCGCCGGTGACGCTGCCGGAGATCGACCCGTTCGTGGACGGGACCGCGGTCCGCCGGATCGGTGACCTGCCGTATGCGGTGCTGTCCGGGCTCGGGGTCGAGGTGGTCTCGCACAGTTCGCTGCCGCTGGTCACGCGCACCGCAGCGGGAGCGGGCAACGTCACGATGACGCACGCCGACGAGGGCGCGGTGTGCACGGCGCTGCTCGGGCTCTACCAGAACGAGGGGGTCATCGCGGAGCCGTCGGGTGCGCTGTCGGTGGCCGCGCTCGCGGACCTGCGCGTCGAGCCCGGCTCGACGGTGGTGTGCCTGATCTCGGGCGGCAACAACGACGTGTCCCGCTACGGGGAGATCCTCGAACGGTCCCTCGTCCACCTCGGCCTCAAGCACTACTTTCTGGTCAACTTCCCGCAGGAGCCGGGCGCGCTGCGACGGTTCCTCGGGGAGGTCCTCGGGCCGGAGGACGACATCACCCTGTTCGAGTACGTCAAGCGCAACAACCGGGAGACCGGGACCGCGCTGGTCGGCATCGAACTCGGGTCCGCCGACGGGATCAACGGCCTGCTCGAGCGGATGGCGGCCTCGCCGATGAAGGTCGAGCAGCTCGAACCGGGCTCGCCCGCCTACCGCTACCTGATCTGATCGGCGGTCGCGCGGCGAGCGGCCGCACCCCCGCCGTGACAGGGTGATCCCATGAGCCAATTCGACGAACTCCTCGCCGCCGTTCCCACGGGACTGTGGATCGACGGCTCGCCGGTGGCCGCGGTGCGGGGCGACACGTTCGCGGTACACGACCCGGCGACGGGGACGGTCCTCACCGAGGTCGCCGACGCGACGGCCGAGGACGCGCTGCGTGCCCTCGACACCGCCAGCCGTGCGCAGCGTGAGTGGGCCGCGACCGCCCCCCGGGAGCGCGCCGAGATCCTCCGCGCCGCATGGCAACTCGTCACCGACCGGGCCGAGGACTTCGCCCTGCTGATGACCCTCGAAATGGGCAAGACGCTGGCCGAGAGTCGCGGCGAGGTTGCCTACGGGGCGGAATTCCTGCGCTGGTTCAGTGAGGAGGCGCCGCGGATCCAGGGCCGCTACACCACCGCGCCGTCCGGCAACGGCCGGATCCTGGTGACCAAGGCGCCGGTCGGGCCGTGCCTGGCGATCACGCCGTGGAACTTCCCGCTGGCGATGGGCACCCGCAAGATCGGTCCCGCGCTCGCGGCCGGCTGCACGATGCTCGTCAAGCCGGCCTCGGAAACCCCGCTGACGATGCTGCTGCTGGCCCGGGTGTTCGCCGACGCCGGGCTGCCCGCCGGTGTGCTGTCGGTGCTGCCGACCTCCGACGCCGCCGCGGTCAGCGGTCCGCTGCTAGCGGATCCGCGGCTGCGGAAGGTGACGTTCACCGGCTCGACGGGGGTCGGGAAGACGCTGCTCGAGCAGTCCGCCGGGCAGGTGCTGCGGACGTCGATGGAGCTCGGCGGCAACGCGCCGTTCGTGGTGTTCGACGACGCGGACGTCGACGCCGCCGTCGAGGGGGCGATGGCCGCGAAGATGCGCAACGGCGGCGAGGCGTGCACGGCAGCGAACCGGCTGATCGTCGCCAACGCGGTGCGGGAGGAGTTCACCGCGAAGCTCACTGACCGGATCGCGGCGTTGACCGTCGGGCCGGGTTACCGGGACGGCAGCGACATCGGCCCGCTGATCAACGAGAAGCAGCGCACCAGCGTCACCGACCTGGTCGACGACGCGGTCGCGGCGGGCGCCCGGATCCGGACGGGCGGCGGACCGGTGGACGGGCCAGGCTGGTTCTACCGTCCGACCGTCCTCGACAACGTGCCCGCCGACGCCCGGATCGTGGCCGAGGAGATCTTCGGGCCGGTGGCGGCGATCACCGGGTTCGACACCGAGGACGAGGCCGTCGCTGCGGCGAACGGCACCGAGTTCGGGTTGGCCGCCTACATTTACACGCGGTCGCTGGACCGCTCCCTGCGGGTCGCGGACGCCCTCGAGGCGGGCATGGTCGGCGTCAACCGGGGTGTGATCTCCGACCCGGCAGCCCCGTTCGGCGGCGTCAAGCAGTCCGGGCTCGGCAGCGAGGGCGGCACCGAGGGGATCGAGGAGTATCTCGAGACGAAATACGTTGCGCTGGAACTCTGATGAGTCGGGGTGTGGACGAGGCGCCGTCCACACCCCGTGGTGTCAGTTGTTGATCGGGGTGAAGCCGCTGCCGGCGACGCCGCGCGGATTGAGATCATCCAGGATGTTCTTGGCCGAGGTGTTGACCCACGGCGGGATATCGGGTGTGGTCGCCGTGACGATGCCGACCCACTTGCCGGTGCCCTTCAGTACCACCGGGCCACCGGAGTCACCGTTATTGAAGCCAGCCGCAGCGCGGATCATGCCGTTGCTGACGAAGGTGATGACGCCGCTGGAGGGGGTTGTGATAACCGTTGGAACGGTCATGAGGTCGGGGTCTCGATCGGTTCTGGCTCCGTACAGCTCGACATGGTTGAACAGGATTCCGGGCAGTGCCGGTGCGCCGCTCGCGTTGGTGTAAATGGAATTCACCTTGAGGGGTGTGCCGCCGCCTGCGGTGCTCGCGACCGGTTTACCAGCCTTGTCCAGCACCTGGCTCGAGAGCTGCACGTCGGGCGCGAACTCGATCACCATGTAGTCGGTTCGGCTGGTGGGGTCGGTCTGGTACGGGTTGTCGGCGCATGCTTCGTTGTCGCCGCCGGTTTCACCGCTCTCGCAGGTGTCGGCGTCGACCCAGCGGATCCATCCGATCGGGTCGGGCGCTGGCGTGCCTGGGTGCTGCTGAGTCCACTTCGACGCGTTCTTGTCGTAGACGGGGTACTTGGAAAGGTTCGTATCGGACACCTCCACGCCGCGCGTCGGACCGGGGTGCAGCGGCGCGCCCCATTCCTTCGACCACGACGATTGGGTGCAGTGCCCGGCGGTGATCCCCACCTTGCGGCCAGCGGCATCGGTGCCGACGGGACCCAGGGTGCAGGACTTCGCCGCGGTGAACTTACCCGCGTCTCGCGCCGTCTCAAGGAAGTCCGTTCTGGCCTGTCCGCTGAGCTCATCGGGAACCGGGGTGAAATTGGTCCAGTCGCCGGTGAAGTCGAGGTACATCCCCGGGTACGCGGTCGGGACATCGCCGGGCTCGTATGCGTTCCAGTTGTTTCCGTCGAGTGCGTCGATGATCAGTGCGTTGGCGGATGTCGCCGTCGCAGTGGTTAATCCCGCGGTGAGGGCCAGCGTGGCAAGTGTTCCGGCGAACAGCCGGGTCGTGCGCGTCATGCGTTGTCCTGTCTGTGTACGGGCTGTGCGCGCGTGAGCGTACTGACAGGTCTGGTCTGTCGGAGGAGATCGTGAAAATGCATGCGCAGCAGGTCTTTTGATGATCATCGATTCCGCAGGGGGTGGGCGTTCGCTTGGCTCGTGCGGTTGTTCTTCAGTCCGCGGTGTCCAGCACCACGAACGAGTGGCCGGGTAGGACCGTCGCCGCGCCGGTCGGGTCCTGGGTCGGCGGGTCCCACCACAGCACCGGGGTGCCGCCGACGGGGACGGTCACCGGCTCGCTCCCGAGATTGCATGCCAGTTGGATCGTGTTGCGGTGCAGCACAATCCACTGTGCGTCCTCGTCGTAGTCCACCGCGACCCGGTCGAGCCACGGGTCGGTCAGGTCGGAGCGGTCGGCGCGCAGCGCGAGCAGGTCGCGGTAGCTGCGCAGCAGCCGGTCGTGTGGCGCCGCGTCGGGTTCGGTCCAGTCCAGTTTCGACCGATCGAAGGTGCGCGGGTCCTGCGGGTCCGGGATGTCGGTCGCGGGCCATCCGTGCGCCGCGAACTCCGCGACCCGCCCCGCCGCGGTCGCCGCCGCGAGGCCCGGCTCCGGGTGCGAGGTGAAGTACCGGAACGGCGTGCTCGCGCCCCACTCCTCGCCCATGAACAGCATCGGGGTGAACGGCGAGCACAGGACCAGCGCCGCCTTGATCGCGAGCTGGCCGAAGGTCAGGTAGGCGCCGGGTCGGTCGCCGGTCGCCCGGTTCCCCACCTGGTCGTGGGTGCAGGTGTAGGCGAGCAGGGCGCTGGCCGGGGTGCGTCGGATGTCGAGCGGCCGTCCGTGGGTGCGGCCGCGGAAGGTCGAGTAGGTGCCCGCGTGGAAGTAGCCCTGCCGCAGCGTGGTCGCCAGGCACTGGAGGGAACCGAAGTCGCCGTAGTAGCCCTGGCGTTCACCGGAGACGGCGGCGTGGATGGCGTGGTGGACGTCGTCGTTCCAGTGGGCGTGCAGACCGTGCCCGCCCGCCGCCCGCGGGGTGATCAGGGTGGGGTCGTTGCGATCGGACTCGGCGATCAGGGTGAGCGGGCGGCCCAGGTGAGTGGACAGGGACTCGGTTTCGACGGCGAGCTGTTCGAGGAGATGGGTTGCGGTGCGGTCGACGAGGGCGTGCACCGCGTCCAGCCGCAGGCCGTCGATGTGGAAGTCCCGCATCCAGCGCAGCGCGTTGTCGATGACGAACCGGCGGACCGGACCGGAGTCGGGGCCGTCGAGGTTGACGGCCGCGCCCCACGCGGTGTCGCCCGTGGTGAGATACGGACCGAACCGGTCCAGGTGGTTCCCGGACGGGCCGAGGTGATTGTGGACGACGTCGAGGAGCACGCCGAGACCGTGCCGGTGGCAGGCGTCGACGAACCGCTGCAGCCCGTCGGGCCCGCCGTACTGCTCGTGGACCGCGTACCAGAGCACCCCGTCGTATCCCCAATTGTGGGTGCCGTTGAACGCGTTGACGGGCATCAGTTCGACGAAGCCGACCCCGAGACGGACGAGGTGGTCGAGGTGTTCGGTGGCGCTGTCGAACGTCCCCTCCGGGGTGAACGTGCCGATGTGCAGTTCGTAGACGACGCTGCCCGCGAGTTGGCGTCCGGTCCAGGCGGTATCGGTCCAGCGCGCCGGGTCGACGGAGTGCAGCATCGACGGGGCGTGGACACCGTCCGGCTGGCGGGGCGAGCGTGGGTCGGGGAGCACGGTGGGATCCTCGTCGAGGACGAAGCCGTATCTGCCGTCCGGCGCGGCAGGGACGGTGGTGTGCCACCGGTCGCCCGCGCCGCGGATCATCTCGTGGAGTTCCCCGTCGAGGTGGAGGCGGACGCGGTGCGGACGAGGGGCCCAGACGTCGAAGCGGCGTGCGCTGCTCATGCGACCAGGATGCCGGAATCGGGTGCCGTGGGGGAGCCGGGCCGTTTTGGTCAACTGTTCAATTGGTTGGATGTCCAGTTTATCCTTGAGTGGGTTAATGATTGGCTAACGTTGAGATCTTGTGACGACTTCACGACGGTTTCGGTGTAGGTTCCAATTTGAGATTGATTGCACATCGACGAGTGCTCTTCAGACGGTTTGGGTCACCGTTCGGTCAAGTTGATGTGACGCTCAATTACGGTTCAGCTAACCGGGGAGGGTTGTCGAACGTGGCATATGTAAGTGCGTGGGGCCGCGACGGTGTGGACACCGCGTCGGGTGGGTCCTGGCGTGGTCGGGACGTGGCGGCGGCATGTGGGATTCCGGGTTGCGGGCGGCCGGTCGCGGCCGCGGGCGATGCGTGCGCGCACTGCCGGGTCGCGTATGCGACCACCCTGACCTTCGGGGAGCGGAGGCCGATGCGGGCGTGCTGCTGGGTGTGCGGCGGGCACGCGGTCGACGCCGAAACGCCCTGCTTGGACTGTGCGCCGATTGTCGGGGCCCGAGCCGCCGCGACCGGGTATGCCGTCGGGGCTGCCCCTGACGTCGTCGGGGCGGCCGCGGTCGGCGGCGCCGAGCAGCGGCTCGCCTCCGTTCGATAACGCGGCCGCTCGATAGCGCAACCCGGGCTGTCAGGTTAGTCTTGACGTAGCAGTCAAACCAACCTTGACAGGAGACCCGTTGTGGACAGCCTGATCGAACGCGCGCTCGCCGCCGACATCGCCGGCAGTGTGGACGCGGTGACCGCCGCTGGGCTGGCGGAGGTGGGCAGGCAGGCCGACGTGATCGTCGGCGCAGGACCGCTGCCCGGAACTCCGGAGTGGGTGGCGGAGGAGGGGACCGAGATCCCGGCCACCCGGCAGCTCGCCTGGCAGTTGACCTCGGTGCGGCTGCAACTCGCGGCGGGCATCGACTGCTCCGACACGATCGTCGTGCTCCGCGCGGGCGGGGTGACCTGGTCGCTGATCGCAAGGGCGGCGGGCATCACCCGGCAGGCCGCGCACGAACGATGGGGCGGGCGGGTGCGCGAAGTCCTCGACCGCTACGGCGACGGCATGCCCGACAGCGTCGCCGACGACGAACCGCCGACCGGATAGGTCCGGCCGGCGGTTCGGGTGGAGCGGGGGATCAGCGCGCGGCGTTACCCAGATCGATCGGCATGTTGATGCCGGTGATGTGGTGTGCCTCGTCGGAGGACAGGAACGCGACGACGTTCGCGACATCCTCGGGTTCGCTGAAGCCGTAGGGCAGTGTCGCCATGAACGTCGGGGCGAGGGTGTCGGCGAAGCGCTCCATGAGCGGCAGCGCATCGGTCATCACCATGCCGGTGTTGACGCCGTACGGGTGCACGCTGTTGACGCGGATCTTGTGCATGCCGAGCTCGTTCGCCATGGTGCGGGTCAGCCCGGCGACGCCGGCCTTGCTCGCCACGTAGTGGCCGAAGAACGAGGCGCCGGTCAGCGCGGACACCGAGCTGGTGATGACGATCGAGCCGCCCTCGCCCTGCTCGATCAGCTTCGGGATCGCCGCCTTGCAGGTGAAGAACACGCCGGTCAGGTTGACGTCGATGGTCTCCTGCCACTGTTCCGGGGTGATCTCCCAGGACAGTGCCGCCGAGCAGATGCCCGCGTTCGCGACGACGTAGTCGAGGCGGCCGAACATCTCGAGGCCCGCGTCGAGGGCGGCGGTGACGGCGGCGAAGTCGCGGACGTCGGCCTTGGTGGCGACGATCTTGCCGCCCTGTTCCTCGACCAGGCGCACGGTTTCGGCGAGGTCCTCCTCGGTGGCGCCCGCGTAGGCGGTCGAGTCGAACTTCACGCACGCGTCGAGCGCGATGACGTTCGCGCCCTCGGACGCGAACTTCACGGCCTCGGCCCTGCCCTGCCCGCGGGCCGCGCCCGTGATGAATGCGACCTTGCCTTCGAAGCGATTGCCCATGTGCTTGACGTCCTCCAGGTACCGAAGATGAGTTGTGCTTCGCATCACGGTAGATGCTGAAACGGCACGGCGTGCCACTTTGTCTCGTTCAGTGGCATGTCGGCAGGTCAGCTCAGGGTGAGCAGCGCGACCGGGCGCCGGGCGAACAGGGTGGCGAGGTCGACGCGGCCGCGGTACACGGTTCCCGTCAATCGATCGGTCCACCTCCCCGGCGGCAGCAGCACGCTGGTGTCCGCCCATCCCTGCCCGAACAGCGACACCGACAGCCGGACCGCCAGCGCGATCACCTCCTCGCCGCGGCGGAACCCGACCAGGTGCCGCGCCGACGGACCGTCCGCGACCACCGGCGTGTAGCTGCCGCCGACGAAGCACCCCGGTCGTTCCCGGCGCAGTCGCAGCGACTCCCGCACCACCAGCAGCTTGGCCGACTCGTCGACCGCGGTGCCGGGGTCGAGGCGGGCGAGCAGGCGCCGCCGCACCTCGAACCCGACCGGACGCCGGTTGTCGGGGTCGACGAGCGAGTCCTCCCACAGTTCGGTGCCCTGGTAGACGTCAGGAATGCCGGGCCCGGTGAGCTGCAACAACTTCTGGCCGACGGAGTTCATCCTGCCGTGCACGGTGAGGCGACGGACCAGCGCCGACATCGACCGCGCCGCGGGCCCCCGCAGCACGGCGTCGATCCAGTCGCGCACCCGCGCCTCGTACGCCTCGTCGACGGACACCCAGTCGGTGTGGACGGCGGCCTCGCGGACCGCCTTCGTCGCGTACTCGTGCAGACGCCGTCGCAGCGCCGATGTTGGTTCGCCGTCCGCGGGCCACACCCCGAACATCGTCTGCCACAACAACAGTCCGGTCGTCGGGTCCGGGCTCGGCGTCGAGTGTTCCCAGTCATCGACCGACCGGGCCCACAGCTCCGCGACCTGGGACAGCACCGAGATCCGGGCGCGGACGTCCTCGCCGCGCTTGGTGTCGTGGGTGGAGAGGGTCGTCATCGCCGCGGGCCACAGCCGAGCCCGCTCGGCCTGCTGCTGGTGGAACTGCGGCACCGGGATCGCGAACCGGCCCGGATCGCCCCCGACCTCCTGCAGGGAGATCAGCCGCGCGGTCCGGTAGAACAGCCGATCCTCGACCGCCTTCGCTGCCGCCGCGCCGCACAGCTGCTGAAGGCGGGTCGCGGCCTCACCGCCCGCCGCGGCGGCCCCGGCGAGCGCGGCAATGCTGGCGGCGAGATCCGGTCGGGCCGCGGCGGTCTCGCCGATGGCGGTCGTGAGCACCCCCGCCGTGGTGGCGTAGTCGGTGCGGTAGACCGGGATCCGGGCCACCGTCTCGATCAGGGCGTCCGTCTCGATCAGGGCATCGGCCAGCGGCGCGGTGCCGCCCCGGATCCCGCAGTCGCGGCGGATCGCCTCGACGAGTCGATCGACCTCCGGTTTCAGCCCGCCCCACAGGACTTCGCGCTTTGCCACGACGGTCGCGTCCGCGAGAGCGGCGGCATCGCCCCGATTCCCGGTCCGGTTGAGGTGCAGCCGGGTCAGCGGCGCTTCCCCCGCCGGATCGACGAACACCCCGCCGAACTCGGCGAGGGCGTCGTATCCGGTGGTCCCGTCGATCGGGAGGGACGGGTCGAGTCGCTCACCCGCGCCGAGGACCTTCTCGATCACCAGCCATCGACGCGGACCAAGAATCGACCGCAGCCTGGTGAGGTAGCCCGCCGGGTCGGCGAGACCGTCCGGGTGGTCGACGCGGACGCCGTCGACAAGGTCCTCCGCGAACCAGGTCGCGGGCTCCCGGTGGGTTGCCTCGAAGACCACCGGATCCTCCTGCCGTAGCGCGGCAAGCGAGTCGACGGTGAAGAACCGCCGGTACCCGATCCGAGCGCTGCGCCACGGCACCAGCTCATATGCCTGACGGTCGTGCACCCGCGCGGCGTCGTCGCCAGCACCGGCCGTGCCCGGCGCGACCGGGAACCGGTGGTCGTGGTACACCAGTTCCGGGCCCGCGCCGGGGCAGTGCGTGCCCGAGTCCGGGAGGTCGAGCCGCAGCGCGTCCGCATCGTCGCCGAGGATCGGGATCTCGAAACGTCCCCGGCTCCAGTCGATGTCGAAGTGGTCGGCGTGCGGCGAGTCGCGACCGCGGCGCAGCACGTCCCACCACCACCGATTCTGCTCGGGCGCCGCGACCCCGACATGATTCGGGACCAGGTCGACGACCACCCCCATCCCGCGGGCGCGCAGGTCGGCGACGAGTGCCTCGAGTGCGGGACGGCCACCCAGCGCCGCAGCCACCCGGGTCGGATCCGTGACGTCGTACCCGTGGGTCGACCCGTCGACGGCCGTCGCCACCGGGGACAGGTACACGTGCGAGACGCCGAGATCCTGCAGGTACTCGGCCAGTTCACGGACAAGCCGCAGGTCCAACAGGTCCGGCCGCAGCTGCAGTCGGTAGGTGGAGGTGACCGCCTGCACGTCAGGCCGCCCGGCGCAGGACCGCCAGCGCCCGCGCGCCCACCTGCACCGATCCGCCTCCGCGGACCGTCTCGTCGGAGCGGCCGGTCGGGGTGGTCGTGTCCAGGACGACGTCCCAGCGGTCGCCGTCGACGGTGCGGTCGCCCGCGGAGGGCACGGCGAACTCGATCCCCTGGTCGTGCGCGTTGAAGCACAGCAGGAACGAGTCGTCGGTCACCGGTTCGCCGCGGTGATCCGGTTCGCGGATCGCGTCACCGCCGAGGTAGGCGGACAGCGACCGGCCGAACCCGCTGTCCCAATCCTGTTCGGTCATCTCGACTCCGGTCGGGGTGAGCCACACGATGTCGCGGTCGGCGCCGCCAGCGGGACGGCCCTCGAAGAACCGGCGCCTGCGGAACACCGGGTGCGCGGCCCGGAGCGCGATGACGGTGCGGGTGAACTCCAGCAGATCCGAATTCGATTCCGCCAGAGACCAGTCCATCCATGTCAGCGGCGAGTCCTGGCAGTACGCGTTGTTGTTGCCGCGTTGGCTGCGGCCGAACTCGTCGCCGTGCGCCAGCATCGGCGTGCCCTGGCTCAGGAACAGGGTCGCGAGCAGGTTGCGACGCTGCCTCGCGCGCAGCGCGAGGATCTCCGCGTCGTCCGTCGCGCCCTCCACCCCACAGTTCCAGGAACGATTGTGGCTCTCCCCGTCACGATTGTCCTCACCGTTGGCGAGGTTGTGTTTGTCGTTGTAGGACACCAGGTCCGCGAGGGTGAACCCGTCGTGCGCGGTGACGAAGTTGATGCTCGCCCCCGGCCGTCTGCCGGTCGCCTCGTACAGGTCCGACGACCCGGTGAGGCGGGAGGCGAACTCGCCCAACGTCGACGGGACACCCCGCCAATAGTCGCGGACCGTGTCCCGGTACTTGCCGTTCCACTCGGTCCACAGCCCGGGGAAGTTCCCGACCTGGTAGCCGCCCTCGCCGACATCCCACGGTTCCGCGATCAGCTTCACCTGGCTGACGATCGGATCCTGCTGCACCAGGTCGAAGAACGCGGACAGCCGGTCCACGTCGTGCAGTTCCCTGGCCAGCGTCGAGGCGAGGTCGAAGCGGAACCCGTCGACGTGCATCTCGGTGACCCAGTACCGCAACGAGTCCATGATCAGCTGCAGCGTGTGCGGGTGCCGGGCATTCAGGCTGTTGCCGGTGCCGGTGTAGTCCAGGTACCGGGACCGATCGCCGTCGACGAGCCGGTAGTAGGCGGCGTTGTCGATGCCCCGGAAGTTCAGCGTCGGGCCGTGCTCGTTGCCCTCCGCGGTGTGGTTGTAGACGACGTCGAGGATCACCTCGATGCCCGCCGCGTGGAACGCGCGCACCATCGCCTTGAACTCGGCGACCGCACCGGACGCCTTCGCCGCCGACGAATACTCCACGTGCGGGGCGAAGAACCCGACGGTGTTGTACCCCCAATAGTTGCGCAAACCCCGATCGAGCAGAACCTGATCGTGCAGGAACTGATGCACCGGCATCAGCTCGATCGCCGTCACCCCCAGCCCGGTGAGATGGTCGACGACCACCGGGTGCGCGAGACCGGCGTACGTCCCCCGCAGCTCCGCGGGCACTCCCGGATGCGTCGCGGTCATGCCCTTGACGTGCGCCTCGTAGATCACCGTCTCGTGGTACGGCCGTCGCGGCGACCGGTCGGACCGCCAATCGAAGTACGGGTTGATCACCACCGTGGTCGCCGCGGGACCCGCGGTGTCCGGGGAGGCGAGGTGAGCGGCGTCGAGGCGAGCGCCGTCGAATGCCTTGCCGTAGGGATCGAGCAGCAGAATGCTCGGGTCGCACCGGTGCCCGGACGCCGGGTCGGACGGTCCGTACACCCGAATGCCGTATCGCTGCCCGGGAACGACGCCGGGCAGGTACGCGTGCCAGACGTGGCCGTCGACCTCGGTCAGGGCGATCCGCTCCTCGACACCGTCCCGGTCGATCAGGCACAACTCGACCGACTCGGCAACCTCGGAGAACAGCGAGAAGTTGGTGCCTGCGCCGTCATAGGTCGCGCCGAGCGGGTAGGCGCTCCCCGGCCACGCCCGGACCCGCGTCGGGGCGGGCGGATCGCTGCGCTCCATGCTCGCACACCCTAGCCTCGATGCGACATCCGGTCGCACCGGGCAGTCACCACCAGCCGCTGGCCCGGCCCAACTGTCGGTCGAGTTCGGGGGCGAGGGTGCGCGCGTAGGCGGTGGTCAGATGGTTGCTGTCCCGGTACACCAGAATGTTGCCCTCCACCACCCGGCAGCGGTCGGTCCGGCACACCCAGTCCGACAGGTCGAGGGTGTGCGCGAGCGGCAGGTCCGCGGTCGCGGCCAGCGACGGGTCGACCTCGGAAAACACCCGGGCGCGGTCGATTCCGCAGCTCACGCTGGTGCCACCCGCCGCGAGACAGTCCGCCGCCCGATAGTTCACCGAGTTCTCGGACAGCCACGGGGTGTCCCGGATCAGGGCCATCGGGATGCCGAGCTCGGAGAGCCGCGTCCACAGTCGGACGTACCCGTCGGGGGTGTGCTCACCCGGCTCGTAGGCGGGCAGCGGGCGGGTGGCGGTGCTGAACACCAGGTCCGGCGGCGCGGCGGCCAGCGCGTCGACGACGCCCTCCGACCAGGCCTCGCACTCCTCGGGCTCGGCGCCTGGCGCGGCGAGCATCACCGGGCAGCCCACCTTCATGTAGGTCTCCAGCCGCAGCCCGCGATCGCGGGCAATGATCTCGAGCGCGGGGAACCAGTGTTCGGAATGGGAGCCGCCGATCACGGCGATGGTGCGGGTGGCGGCGGGGTTGCCGTACACGCAGTGCACCGCCTCCAGCTCGCCGCCGCCCGGCAGACAGCCGTCCGCGGTGGTGACCGGCAGATCCAGGTGCGCGACGTACCGGGACGGCTGCTCCACGCGGGGCGGGGCCTCGACCCCGCCGATGATCGCGGCCGCACCCGGATAGCGGTCCGCGTCGAGCGCGGCGATCCTGTGCAGCTGGTCCGACTCCGACGCGACGATGCCGATCCAGGTGGTCGTCGTGGCCACCACCGCGAGCCCGAGCAGGCTCACGCCGCCGACGAGCGCCCGCCGCCGCAGCGACGGCGCGCCGCGGCGGATCGGCTCCTCGACCAGCCGGGTGGTGAGTTCCGCGAGGACCAGCGAGATCCCGATGACGAGCAGGCCGCCGCGCAGGCCGATGGTCGGGCGGTCCATGGCGATCAGCGTGAAGATCAGCACCGGCCAGTGCCACAGATACAGCGAGTACGCGATGTCACCGAGCCGCTGCAGCGGCGGCGACGCCAGCAGCCGCGCGGCGGGGGTGTCGAGGGTCGCGGCGCCAGCGACGATGACCGCGATCGTTGCGCCGACCGGCACCAGCGCCCACGGTCCTGGGAAGTCGTTGCGGCCGTCGAGCACCATCCCGGTCGCGACGATCGCCGCAACGCCCGCGACCCCGAGCAGCGCCCGGATCACCCGCGGCACCCGCAGGTACGGCGCGATGCAGGCGAGCAGTCCGCCCGCGAGCAGCTCCCACAACCGGGCCCCGGTGTCGTAGTACATCCACGTCTGCGGCCGCTCGCCGAAGGTGGCGTAGGCGAACGAGACCGCGGTCGCGACCGCGAGCAGCGCGATGACCGGCCCCCGGACCGCGATCCGGCGCATCCGCAGCAGCCACGCCAGGGTGAACACCACCGCGAGCGCGAGCAGGTAGAACTGGCCCTGCACCGCGATCGACCACAGGTGCTGGAGCGGGCTGACCGACGGATCCGCAGCGAGGTAGTCGCTTGCCGTCTCCGCCAGATGCCAGTTCTCCCAGAACAACAGCGCCGCGCGACCCTGCTCGGCGAGCGCCAGCCAGGCCGTCGGCGCGATCAGCAGGGTGGCGGCGACCGTCGTCGCGGCCAGCACCAGCACCAGCGGCGCCAGCAGCCGGCGGGCGGTGCGCAGCAGGACCGGACGCGGATCCAGCGAACCCGCGGACTCCGCACCGCGCACCAGTGAGCCGATGAAGAAGAACCCGGCGAGGGCGAGGAAGACGTCGACGCCACCGGACACCCGCCCGAACCAGATGTGGAACACCACCACGAGCGCGATCGCTAGGCCCCGCAGGCCGTCCAGGTCGGCGCGATGCGTCGAGCGGGTCGCGGGCGTAGGGAGAGCGGTCGTGGTGACGGGTGTGGTCGTGCGGACGGGCAAAGCTCTCCCTCGGTGCCTGCGGTGTATCGAGTTCGGGTGTGTCGGGCTCGGGTGTCGACCGCAGAGTCTAAGAGAGTGGCCGGGACCCCCACCCCACGCGTCGCGTTGCACGGTCAGGCTAACGTCGCACCGTGTGAGCACCGCGCGCTACTCGCCCGAACGCATCTCGGCCCTCGACGCCGCCCACCTGTGGCATCCGTACGGGGCGTTCCCGGCGAGCACCGACCCGCTCGTGGTGGAGAGCGCGCTCGGCACCCGGCTCCGCCTCGCCGACGGCCGCGAACTCGTTGACGGGATGAGTTCCTGGTGGGCGGCCGTCCACGGCTACCGGCATCCGGTCCTCGACGCCGCCGTCACCGCGCAGCTCGGGCGGATGAGCCACGTGATGTTCGGGGGGCTGACCCACGAACCGGCCGCCCGGCTCGCGGAACTGCTCGTCGCGATCACCCCCGACGGTCTGGACAAGGTGTTCCTCGCCGACTCCGGGTCGGTGTCCGTCGAGGTCGCGATCAAGCTGGCGCTGCAGTATCAGCGGGCCATCGGGCGGCCGCGGCGGCACCGGCTGCTGACCTGGCGCGGCGGCTACCACGGCGACACGTTCGCGCCGATGAGCGTCTGCGATCCCGACGGCGGCATGCATTCGATGTGGACCGACGTGCTGGCCGGGCAGCTGTTTGCGCCGGCCCCGCCGCGCGCCTTCGACGCCGACTATGTCGCCGAGTTTGAGGAGCTGCTGGTGCGGCACGCCGACGAGCTCGCCGCCGTCATCGTCGAGCCGGTCGTGCAGGGTGCGGGCGGCATGCGGTTCCACGATCCGCGCTACCTCGCCGAGCTGCGCCGGATGTGCGACGAGCACGGGCTGCTGCTGATCTTCGATGAGATCGCGACGGGTTTCGGGCGCACCGGCGAACTGTTCGCCGCCGACCATGCGGGCGTCGCACCCGACATCATGTGCGTCGGGAAGGCGCTGACCGGCGGATACCTGACCCTGGCCGCGGTGCTGTGCACGACCGGGATCGCCGAGGCGATCAGCGCGGGGGAGGGCGGCGGGGTGATGCACGGGCCGACGTTCATGGGTAACCCGCTCGCCTGTGCGGTCGCGGTCGCCGCGGTGGAGTTGCTGCTGTCGCGGGACTGGCGGTCCGAGGTCGCGGCGGTGGGTGCGGGGCTCGACGCCGGACTGGCTCCGGCCCGCGATCTGCCCGGGGTCGCCGACGTGCGGACGTTCGGTGCGATCGGCGTGATCGAGATGGTCGAGCCGGTGGATATGCGCACGGCGACCGCCGCCGCCGTCGGCGCCGGGGTGTGGCTGCGCCCGTTCGGGAAGCTGATCTACGCGATGCCGCCGTACGTGTGCACCCCCGACGATGTCGCCGCGATCGCGGGCGGCATGGTCGCGGCGGCGCGGAGTCAGGGGGAGGGAGGGGCGACCGCGTCGTCGCAGTGTTGAGCGGCGACATGCTCACTTGAACACCGTTCAAGTGAGCGCGTATGGTGCGCAGTCGTGGCATTCCATGACGCTCTGAGTTGGTTCGACGACCAGGCAGCCGCCCGGGAAGCGGCAGGCCTGCGACGCGTACTGCGGCCCCGGACCGCTGGGTCGACGCTGGTCGACCTCGCCTCCAACGACTACCTGGGCCTCGCGCGGCACCCCGAGGTGCTCGACGCCGCCCAGGTCGCGCTGCGCCGCTGGGGCGGCGGATCCACCGGCTCCCGGCTCGTCACCGGCACCACCGCCGAACACGAACTGCTTGAACGCGAACTCGCCGAGTTCGTCGATGCCGAGGCCGGGCTCGTCTTCGCCAGCGGATACGCCGCCAACCTCGGCGCCGTCACCGCGCTCGCCGGTCGGGACACGCTGATCGTGTCCGATGCGGGGTGCCACGCCTCCCTCGTCGACGCCTGCCGGCTGTCCCGGTCACGGGTCGTCGTCACCCCGCACGCCGATGTCGATGCGGTCGCGACCGCGCTCGCGACCCGCACCGAACCGCGGGCGCTGGTGCTCACCGACTCGGTCTTCAGCGCCGACGGCGATCTCGCCCCACTGCTGGCGCTGCACCGCGCGTGTCGTGAACACGGCGCGCTGCTGCTGGTGGACGAGGCGCACGGCATCGGGGTCCGCGGTGACGGCGGACGCGGGCTGGTGCACGAGGTGGGTCTCGCGGGGGAACCCGACGTGGTCGTCACGGCGACCCTGTCGAAATCGCTTGCCGCGCAGGGCGGCGTCGTTCTAGGCGACGCGCGGATCCGGGCGCACCTGATCGACACCGCGCGCACGTTCATCTTCGACACCGGCCTCGCCCCCGCCGCGGTCGGCGCGGCCCGCGGGGCGCTGGCGGTGCTGCGGCGTGAACCCGAACGGGCCGCCGCCGTCCTCGGCCGAGCCCGCGACCTCGCGCGGATCACCGGGGTACCGGATCCCGAATCCGCTGTGGTGTCCGTGATTCTCGGTGACCCGCAGGTCGCGTATGACGCCTCCCTCGCGTGCCTGGACCGCGGCCTGCAGGTCGGGTGCTTCCGGCCGCCGTCGGTGCCAGCCGGGACGTCGCGGCTGCGGCTGACGGCGCGCGCGAACCTGACCGACCCCGATCTTGAGGTCATCGGGTCGGTGCTTGTCGAGGTGCTGTCGTCCGCGGGTCGACCGAGCGTGGTGCCCGCATGAGCATCCTGTGCGTCACGGGGACCTCGACCGATGTCGGAAAGACCGTCGCCACCGCAGCACTCGCGGCCTGTGCGCTCGCCGACGGGCTGTCGGTCGCCGTGTGCAAGCCCGCGCAGACCGGGGTCGCCGTCGGTGCGGACGGGGATCTGTCCGAGGTGCAACGGCTGGCGGGTGTGGTCGACGTGGTGGAGTTGGCGCGGTACCCGGAACCGTTGGCGCCGGACACCGCCGCCCGGCGCGCGGGCCTGCCGATGTTGGAGCGCGGGGCGGTGGTCGCGGCGGTCCGTGCCCTGGATGCGGCCCACGACCTGACGATCGTGGAGGGTGCGGGCGGACTCCTGGTCCGCCTCGGTGCGGGCGGATTCACCCTCGCCGACGTCGCCGCCGACCTCGGCGCCCCGCTGCTGCTCGTCGCCGCCGCCGGGCTCGGCACCCTCAATCACAGTGCCCTCACCGTCGCGGCCGCCCGGCAGTCGGGGGTCGGCGTGGCCGGGACGGTGATCGGATCCTGGCCCGCGGAACCCGACCTGGCGATGCGCTGCAACATCGACGACCTTCCTGAGGTGACGGGGGTTCCGGTGGTCGGGAGGATCCCGGAGGGTTCCGGGCGGCTCGACCGTGGGGCGTTCACCGCCGCGGCTCCGGGCTGGCTGGACGGTGTAGCTGCGCTTGTCGGGGCAGCTGCGCTTCGCGGTGCATCGGCGCCGGTCCGGCCGTCGCGGAGTGGGCACAAGCGGCGCGGCTGACCGGCCCGTTGGACCGTGTGCACGCCTTGATATCGGGAGGCCCATGGGAGGCCCATTGTCTGAGTTCAGGACATGCAGGACAGTTGATGTCCCAGGACATCGAGGACACCTGACAGCCCGCTCCCTGCAACAGTCGGGGATGGGCGGAAAAGGGTTTTCAATGAATCCGGACATCGTCGCGGCAGTCGCACAGCACACAGGCGGGACACGAGTGAACGTGTCCCGCCTGTGCCGCGAGCACGGCATCTCCCGCAACACCTTCTACACGCTCGTCAACCGATTCCGAGACGAGGGAGCTGGCGCCTTCACCACCCGCTCGACTCGACCCCACACAAGCCCGACCACCACAGCGGCACACGTGTGCGAGGCGATCGTGCGGGCCCGCAAGGAACTCGACGACGAAGGGCTCGACAACGGTCCGATCTCCATCGTCTGGCGCCACGAGGACGAGGGCCTCGAACCGGTACCGTCACGGTCCACGGTGTACCGGGTGCTCACCGACCGAGGCCTCATCGTCCCGCAGCCCCGCAAGCGGCCCCGCACCCGCCGCAGGTTCGAGTTCGCCGAACCGAACGGTTGCTGGCAGATCGACGGACTCGAGCACTACCTCGCCGACGGCAGCAAGGTGTGCATCCTGCAGGTTCTCGACGACCACTCGCGCCTGGACGTATGCTCCTACGCCGCCCGCGCCGAAACCTCCGCCGACGCCTGGGCGGCGCTCGAGCGCGCCATGGACGGGCACGGTATCCCCGCCAACCTGCTCTCCGACAACGGTCTGGCGTTCTCCGGCAAACACCGCGGGTCGATGGCGGAGATCGAACGCAACCTCGCAGCCCTCGGCACGTCCGTCGCCCACCCGCAGACCTGTGGGAAGAACGAACGCGCGCATCGGACGTTGCGCAAGTGGCTGTCCAAGCAACCACCCGCGGCGACACTGGCCCAGTTGCAGGTCCAACTCGACCACTACCGGGAGGTCTACAACAACCGACGTCACCAAGGCATCGGCGGCATGACCCCGAAAAAGCGTTGGGAGGCCACACCTCCCGCGCATCCGGTCCATCGGAAGGGTGCTCGGTCGGGCTGTGTCGAACGTTCCGTGTCGGGTACCGGAGTGGTTCAGTTCGATGGGCTGGTGATCGTCATCGGTCGCCGGTACAAGAACACCACCGCTGCCGTCTACTGGCAGGGCGATCGTGTCACCGTCATGATCGGCGACACGATCGCCCGCTCTCTTACACTCGACAGGACCACCAGGTATCAGAAACTGTCCTCGAAGTCCTGAGACAGATCTGTCCTGGATGTCCTGAGACATGACAATATCGGGAGGCCCATCCTCGACAGCACTGTCCGATCCTGCTCCGTCCGTCGAGGCGACGGTGGCCGCCACCGCGGCGGCGATCGTCGGTTGGGTCGGTGGGGTTCTGTGCGACGGATACTTCGTGTTCTCGCAACTCTCGCGGTGAGGCCCGCCGGTTCCACCCGAGGGTGTGCCGTGCGGACTCGGCAGCGACGGGGCGCACGTACCCCGACCGGCCCGGTCCGCGACCCCTGGTGGGGTCGTGGTCCGGGCCGGATCTGTTCGGTTGCTGGAGGACTCGCTTCACCCGACGTGGATGAGCTGTCTTCGGTTGTGGGCTGGGACGGGTTGTCGATCGGGGTCGACCCATCGCGGGGGAGTGAACCTGGGGGTGCCCCCTGCACGAAGTGCTTGGGGGAGGGTGACCGTCGGCGCCGATCCGGACCTGCCAGTCGCCCTTGTGGATGAATCGGTGGTGGAATCGGCAGAGCAGCACCAGATTTGACAGTTTCGTCGGCCCGCCGTTCGACCAGTGGTGGATATGGTGACCGTCGGTCCACGCGGCGGGTCGGCCGCAGCCCGGAAAGGCGCATCCGCAGTCTCGGGCGTCGAGGGCGCGCCGGATGCGGCGGGGGATGACGCGGGTGGTGGTCCCGACGTCGAGGGGCTTGCCGTTGGCGTCCATCGAGATGGCGGTGACGGTGGCGTCGCACGAGATCATGACGGCGGTGCTGATGCCGATCGGTCCCAGCCACGGCATCCATGACGGCCCGCGGCGGATGTAGGAGCGGGCGCGATGATCGTCGGCGGGTTCGGTACTGCCGCACCCCGAGTCGTGCGCGTCGTCTGGGGTCCGCGAGTCGTCGGATCGGGGACCCACGCGCTCGTGACCCGAGCCCCGGTTCCTGTTTCCGTTGGCGTTGCCGGTCGCGCGGGCAGCGGCAGTGGCAGTGGCAAGGTCGTTCACGCCGACGAAGATCGTCATGTGCGGCTTCTCGCCGCCTTCGCCGGGAGCCTGACCGGAATCGAGGAAGTGGCGGACGATGTCGGAGAGGGCGTCGGCGCGGCGCTGGGGTGCGCTGCGCGGGTCCTCGGGTTGGTCGCCGTGGGTGTTGTTGCGTCCGGGCCGCGGTGCGGAGAGCGCGGACAGGGCGCTCAGCAGCTGCTCGCCGGTGACCTTGTCGAAGTGGCCCTTGACGCGGACCCGCCCGCCTGCGGTCGGTGACGCGAAGAACTCATTGAGCTGCTCGTTCTCGTCATCAGGGGGTGGGCCGTCGTGATCGCGTTCGAGCATGGACTTCAGGGCGGCGACCCGGTTCGCGGTGTCGGCGGAGTGCTCCTGTTCGGCGCTGGCGACGAGGTAGTCGGTGCACTGCTGTGTGCATTCGGCCACCGGGTCGATGTACTCGCCGTTTGAGTGGTCGGGGTCGATGCCGGCGAGCAGGTCGGGGATGGCGTCGAGAAGATTGGTGATTGCCCGGACCTGATCGGCGTCGACCGAGCCCGAGGTGAAGGCGTCGGCGACCTCGGGACGGTTGTGCAGGCTCTGTCCGGCGGCGACTATCCGCTTGGCCTGCCCGGGGGTGAGCTTGCAGGATTCGGACAACCAGGCCTGGGTTGACGATGCCCCGAGGGTGGTGGGGATCGAGCGTTCGTGAATCTCGTGGACGAGGCGGACGCGGAGGGCATCGAGCAGGCGCAGGTGATGCGACAGTTCCGGGACTAATGCCAGCAGAGTCTGCTCGTCGAGGCGCCACGGCTCCACCCGGGTGGGTGTCGTGAGCATCTCGTCGAGTTCCATGTCCCAACTCTACTCGCACAGCCGTTCGATCGCAAGGTTGTTCGACATGTTTTCTATTGCTGCGCAACAATATTCGGAATAGGAACGCGGCGCTAGCCGTCACTGTCGCCGGGCAGGGTGTCCAGTTCTTTGATGAACTGGCGCTGCGCCGGAAACGCGACCTCTGGACTTGGTGCTCGCCGGTCGGATGCTCGACGGAAGAGTGAAGGGGGCTGCTGCGCCTGGTCGTGCGGCAGCCCCGAACCTCGCACAGCCGCATCCCGGGCTGTCGCTCGTCGGTCAGATTTGGTGTCCGGTCTGCATTCGTGCGAGGTCACTGCGTAGGTGCCGCTGCCTCGGCGGTGCGGGTTATCAGGTCGATCAACTGCATGGCAGCGCGATCTGTCCGGTCGATATCGCCAGTGATGAGCCTGTCCTGCAGGATCCCGCGGAGCCCTGCGACCGCAACCGTCGCGTGCGACGCCGCATCCCGCGGGGTGCATCCACACCGCACGATGGCGTCAGTCACGGCTCCGACGAGGCGGTTCATTGCCGAACGGGCGAAGTCCTCATAGAGGCCATGTTGTTGGGGCGCTACACCGATGACCTGCAGGAGTATTCCCGCGCTGATCGAGGACTCGCCCACGGTTGTCGACGTCCAGAGCTCCTCCAGGTGCAGGCGCAGGCTGTCGGGATCGGACACCCACTCCAGGGGTGCGCCGAGGTCGGGATGCTGCGTTGCCAACGCCTGCACCAGCAGTTCTTCCTTGGTGCCGAAGTAGTAGATGAGCATGCGGGAACTGGTTCCCAGTGCGGCCGCCAGCGGGCGTAGCGAGAGGTCGACTAGGCCGTGCTCACTGATGTACCTGACGACGTCGCCGAGCAGGTGGATTCGTTTGTCGTGATCGAGCGGACGCGCCATGCCTTGACTGTAGCGAACGGTACAGGTATTGATGTCGACCATGAATGTAGCGAGTGGTACAGAAACGGGTGGTGGTCGATCGGTCGTCGTGACCGCGATGGCCGCGATGACCTCGCTCGCCGATGATGTGGATTCGACGTGGTCGGCCCTGCTGGAGGGGCGCAGTGGGATCCGGTCACTCGATGCGCCGTTTGTTGCCGATTACGGTCTGCCCGTGGCGATCGGCGGCACGCTGGTCTCCCACCCCTCCGCACAGCTCACCCGCGTCGAACAGCGTCGGTTGTCCTTCGTTGAGCAGTGCGCGTTGACCCTCGCCCGCCGACTGTGGCGTGAGGCGGGGACCCCGAACGTGGACGACGAGCGGCTCGCCGTCGCGATCGGGACCGGACTCGGTGGGGGTGAGGCCTTGATCGGCGCGGTCGATGCGCTGCGGGAGGGCGGGTACCGGAAGGTTCCCCCGATGTCGGTGCCCATGGTCATGCCCAACGGTCCGGCGGCGACCGTCGGGCTGGAGATCGGCGCGAAAGGTGGTGTGTACACGCCAGTCTCGGCGTGCTCGTCCGGATCGGAGGCGGTCGCGCAGGCATGGCGCCTGATTCGGGCCGGTGACGCCGACGTCGTGGTCGCTGGCGGCGTCGAGGGGCAGATTGACGCAGTGTCGATTGCGAGTTTCTCCATGATGCGCGCGATGAGCACCCGCAATCACGAGCCCGAGCGCGCGTCACGGCCATTCGATAGGGACCGCGACGGCTTCGTGTTCGGTGAGGCGGGAGCGCTGTTGCTGCTCGAATCCGAGGAGCATGCCCGTGCCCGCGGCGCCACCATCCACGGTCGGGTGCTCGGCGCGGGGATCACCTCCGACGCGCACCACATCGTCGCCCCCGACCCGCAGGGGGCCGGGATCGCGAGAGCCATGCGCGGCGCATTGGCCACCGCGTCGTTGACGAGTGCTCAGGTCGATCACGTCAACGCCCACGCCACGTCGACGCCGGTCGGCGATGCCGCGGAAGCGGTAGCCATCTCTGCCGTTGCCCCGCACGCGTCCGTCTACGCATCCAAGTCCGCGCTCGGTCACTCGATCGGGGCGGTCGGCGCGCTCGAGGCGATCATCAGCATTCTGACCCTGCGGGACCAGATCGTGCCGCCCACGCTCAACCTCGACAATCTGGACCCCGCAATCGATCTGGACGTGGTGTGCGCATCCCCGCGTCGCCAGACGATCGAGTATGCGGTGAGCAACTCGATCGGATTCGGTGGACACAACGTCGCGCTGGTATTCGGGCGGGTCCAGTGATGGCCCGGTCGGCGTCCGTGTGTGTCTCGCGCGTCGCGCAGGCGCGACGGCGTCCCGACTTTCGTGCCCGCGGGCCCGGCAACTGCCGTACTGTGAGAGCCATCACATCCTCTGTGGTTGGAGGTTCACATGTCCACCAGCGAAGTGATGGAGCTGCACCGCACCATTGGACACCTGCGCCAGTGCGTCGGCTCGTTGCGGAACATGTACGGCGACGCGTCGGTCGTCCGCCGGCTCGCCAACGACGTCGAACGCCTCGGGATCGACGCCGGTGACCTCGACGAGTCGCCGCCGCGACTCGCGCATCCGGTCGGTGCGTCGGAGCGGGTCGCGGTCCCGGAGGGGCCGTACGACCAGGCGCTGTGGCAGGGCGCCGACGACGAGGGCGTCGGCGGCCACCCGCACCAGCGGTGAGTGCACCCGCGCGATCCGCCACCGGTGTCCGATCGCCGACCCGCGCCTCCATCGCGGCACGCACGTTGCGCACGGACCGGTGGTGGCGTCCGCCGCTGCTGACCACACTCGGCCTCGCGGTGTTTGTGGTCTACGCGACCGTCCGGTCCTTCGTGCGCACCGCGTACTGGGTCGACGAGTACCACTACCTGACGCCGTTCTACTCGCCGTGCGTCAGCGCGTCGTGCGTCCCCGGCTCGACCCACTTCGGCGTCTGGGTCGGCGAGCTGCCGATGTGGGTCCCGCTCGCCTTCCTGTCGCTGCCGTTCCTGCTCGGCTTCCGGCTCACCTGCTATTACTACCGCAAGGCCTACTACCGGTCGATCTGGCTCGCGCCCGCGGCCTGCGCGGTCGCCGAACCGCACACCCGGTACACCGGCGAGACCCGGCTGCCGCTGATCCTGCAGAACGCGCACCGCTGGTTCTTCTACGTCGCGCTGGTCGTGTCCGCAATCAACACCTACGATGCGATCCTCGCATTCCACGGTGGCACAGGGGGATTCGGCTTCGGACTCGGCAACGTCATCATCACGGTCAACGTGCTCCTGCTCTGGGGATACACCGCCTCCTGCCACTCCTGCAGGCACGCCGTCGGCGGCAGGCTCAAGCACTTCTCCGCGCATCCGGTCCGCTACCGGCTGTGGACCTGGGTGAGTGCGCTCAACACCCGGCACATGCAGCTCGCGTGGACCACGCTCGGCACGCTGATGCTCACCGACTTCTACATCATGCTCGTCGCCAGCGGAACCATCACCGACCTGCGCTTCGTGAACTGACAGCGGCAGTCAGCCGACCGACCGAGGGGAGTACCGGTGGCCGAGGTGGAGCGGCACGACTACGACCTCGTCGTGATCGGCGCTGGCGGCGCCGGACTGCGCGCGGTGATCGAGGCCCGGCAGCGGGGGCTGCGGGTCGCCGTCGTGTGCAAGTCGCTGTTCGGCAAGGCACACACCGTGATGGCCGAGGGCGGATGCGCGGCCGCGATGGGCAACGCGAACCCGAAGGACTCCTGGCAGGTGCACTTCCAGGACACCATGCGCGGCGGCAAGTTCCTGAACAACTGGCGGATGGCCGAACTGCATGCCCGCGAGGCCCCCGACCGGGTGTGGGAACTCGAAACGTACGGGGCGCTGTTCGATCGCACCCCGGACGGGCGGATCAGTCAACGCAACTTCGGTGGCCACACCTATCCACGTCTCGCGCACGTCGGCGACCGCACCGGGCTGGAACTGATCCGCACCATGCAGCAGAAGATCGTCTCGCTGCAGCAGGAGGACTTCGCCGAGACCGGAGACCACGAGGCCCGGATCAAGGTCTTCGCCGAGTGCACTGTCACCGAGCTCATGCGGGACGGCCATGCCGGTGCGATCGCGGGGGCGTTCGGGTACTGGCGGGAATCGGGCCGGTTCGTGCTGTTCTCCGCACCCGCGGTGGTGCTGGCGACCGGCGGAATCGGCAAGTCCTACAAGGTGACCTCCAACTCGTGGGAGTACACCGGTGACGGGCACGCCCTCGCACTGCGAGCCGGCGCGAAGCTGATCAACATGGAATTCATTCAGTTCCACCCGACCGGGATGGTCTGGCCCCCCAGCGTCAAGGGCATCCTGGTCACCGAGGGCGTGCGCGGCGACGGCGGTGTGCTGAAGAACTCCGACGGTGCCCGGTTCATGTTCGACTACATCCCGCCGGTGTTCAAGGGCCAGTACGCCGAAACCGAGGACGAGGCCGACCGGTGGCTCGTCGACAATGACAGCGCACGGCGCACCCCCGACCTGCTGCCCCGCGACGAGGTGGCCCGCGCCATCAACTCTGAGGTCAAGGGCGGACGCGGCACCGAACACGGCGGGGTCTACCTCGACATCGCGTCCCGGCTGCCCGCCGACGAGATCATGCGACGATTGCCGTCGATGCACCACCAGTTCCTCGAACTCGCCGACGTCGACATCACGAGGGAACAGATGGAGGTGGGGCCAACCTGCCACTACGTGATGGGCGGCATTGAGGTGGACCCGGACACCGGATCATCCTGTGTCCCCGGACTGTTCGCGGCCGGCGAGTGCTCGGGCGGCATGCACGGCTCCAACCGGCTCGGCGGCAACTCGCTCTCCGACCTGCTGGTGTTCGGGCGTCGCGCTGGCCTCGGCGCCGCCACGTACGTCGAATCCCTCACCCGCCGCCCGAATGTCGATCAGCGGGACGTCGACGCGGCGGCCGCGATGGCCCTCGCCCCGTTCGACCCGCCCGCCGACGGCATGCTCGCCGAGAACCCGTACGCCCTGCACCTGGAGCTGCAGCAGGTGATGCACGACCTGGTCGGCATCATCCGCACCGACGGCGAAATCCGGTCCGCCATCGAGAAGCTCGAACAGATCCGCCGCCGCATCGAGTCGGTGACGGTGGAGGGTCATCGCCAGTTCAATCCCGGCTGGCATCTCGCGGTGGACCTGCGGAACATGATCCTGGTCAGCGAGTGCGTCGCGGAGGCGGCGCTGCTGCGCACCGAGAGCAGGGGCGGGCACACCCGCGACGATCACCCCGGCATGGACGCGTCCTGGCGCGGCACCCTGCTGGTGTGCAGCCTCGTCGACGGGCCGGACCCCGGCGGGAGGGTTGTTCCCGGCATCGCCATCACGTCCGAACCGCAGCAGCCGATGCGCCCGGACCTGTTCGCGCTGTTCGACTTCGCTGAGGTGGCCAAGTACTACACAGATGCGGAGCTTGCGGAGCATCCGGGGAGAGCAGACGAGGAACTGGCCGACCATCCAGGGAAGGCGGACGAGACATGAGCTATCGGGCGGCCTTCCGGGTGTGGCGCGGGGACGCGGACGGTGGCGACCTGCGCGACTACACGGTGGAGGCGAACGAGGGCGAGGTGGTGCTCGACATCATCCACCGGCTGCAGGCCACCCAGGCGCCGGACCTGGCGGTTCGCTGGAACTGCAAGGCGGGCAAGTGCGGATCGTGCTCCGCCGAGATCAACGGCAGGCCGCGGCTGATGTGCATGACCCGGATGTCGACCTTCGCGCCCGACGAGGTCGTCACCGTCACCCCGATGCGCGCCTTCCCGGTGATCCGGGACCTGGTGACCGATGTGTCGTTCAACTATGTCAAGGCCCGCGAGATCGAGTCGTTTACGCCGCCACCGGATCTCGCTCCCGGCGAGTACCGGATGGCACAGGCGGACGTGCAGCGGTCGCAGGAGTTCCGCAAGTGCATCGAGTGCTTCCTGTGTCAGAACGTCTGCCACGTCGTGCGCGACCACGAGGAGAACAAGGATGACTACGCGGGTCCGCGGTTCCTGATGCGGATCGCGGAACTGGAGATGCACCCGCTCGACACCGCCGACCGGCGTGACGCCGCGCAGACCGAGCACGGCCTCGGGCTGTGCAACATCACCAAGTGCTGCACCGAGGTGTGCCCCGAGGGCATTCACATCACCGACAACGCGCTGATCCCGATGAAGGAGCGGGTTGCGGACCGCCGCTACGATCCCGTGGTGTGGCTGGGCACCCGGTTGTTCCGGCGTCGCCGCGAAGACCACTGACATGGACACCACGACCACCGAGATTGCCCCGGGCCTCTACCGGTTCTCGACGTACGTCGACGACGCGAATCTGGTGATGAACCAGTATCTCGTCGACGGCGACGAGCCGCTGCTGTTCCATCTTGGCCAGCGCGCCCTGTTCCCGACGGTGTCGGACGCGGTCCGGCGGGTGATTCCACTCGACCGGCTGCGGTGGCTCGCGTTCGGGCACGTCGAGGCCGACGAGTGCGGGTCGGTCAACTCGTGGCTGGCTGCGGCGCCGAACGCCGCGGTGGCGCACGGGGCCCTGTCCTGTTTCGTGCAGGTGGGCGACCTCGTGGACCGGCCGCCGCGGCCGCTGCAGGACGGGGAGGTCCTCGAGGTCGGCGAACGCCGGGTGCGGCATATCGACACCCCGCACGTGCCGCACGGGTGGGACGCCTGCGTGATGTTCGAGGAGTCGACGTCGACGCTGCTGTGCGGTGACCTGTTCACCGCGTTCGGGCGTCCGCCCGCCGTCTCCGACGCCGACATCGTCGGGCCCGCGCTGGCAGGCGAGGCGTTGGGGCGGGCGACGGCGCTGACCCCGGCCCTGGTTCCGACGATCCGGTCGCTCGCCGCCCTGCGACCGGACACGCTCGGGCTGATGCACGGCCCCGCCTTTGTCGGCGACTGCGACGCGGCATTGCAGGAGCTGGCCGCCGGCTACCGCGACCTGGTCACGGCGGAACGGGAGCGGTGGGACGACGGGTGATCGTCACTGCGTGCGCACCACCCGTTCGGGTGCGCCGGGTCGCCAGATGGTGACGTCGAGGTGCCCGTCGAGGTACGCGACCGACGAGGCGCCGGTGACGTCGGCCGCGTAGAACGGCCGGAACTCGGTGCCGCGCAGGTCGAGACCGATCTCCTCGAACACGGCGTCGGCGAACCGCGCCTGCAGTGCCCGGTCCTGGACGTCGTACACGATGCCCCACAGCTTCGCGTCCCCGTCGCCGACCATTGAGTCGACCGTCGCGGTGTGCAGGCAGAACCGGGGATCGCGGTCGAGGTCGAGGAACTTCACGGTGCCGGGCATGCCGACGATCCACAGTGCGTCCTCGAACACCCGCGGCTCGATCGGGCTGATCCGCGGGAATCCGTCCGAGCGCAGCGTCGCCAGCAGGCACAGGTTCCCGGTGGCCGCCATCCGCCTGCTGAACACGGCCGCGATCGACGGCGCGGCCGCGGTGAACTCCGGCCAGGTGGTCACGGTCCGAGCACCGCCCGGACGAAGTCGCTCGCCTCGGCCTCGGAGGCGAGCATCGTCTCGAGGTGTCCCCGCGGGTAGGTCCGGAACGTGAACCGTTGCCCCGCACCGACGAGGTCCGCGACCAGCTTCAGTGTCAGCGGCGCGGGGACGATCGTGTCGAGCAGGCCCTGCCCAAGGAACAGTGGCCGGTCGTAGCCGCGCAGCGGGATCGCGAGCATCTCCCGAAGCGGCCGCAGGATCGGCTCGTCGAGGCCACGGGCGAACAGCGCACCGATCGACGTGTCCCCGAACGCGGCCGCCGCCTCCTCGTAGCAGAGTTGCTCGGCCTGCGCGACGACCCGCCTGCCCCGCTCGCTCAGGTAGGCGTCGACGTCGAGATCCGGGTGGCTCGCCCGCAGGCCCGCGATCACGTAGGCGATGAACACGGTGGTCCCGGTCAGCGGCAGCGGCGGAAACCACGGGCCGCCGAGCGGGGCGAGGTTCTCGATGTTCGACGGCACCCCCAGCGCGACGGTGCCGCGATGGTCGAGTTCCGGCGCGTACGCGGTCGCCAGCGTCGCGGTCACCATCGCCGCCTGCCCACCCTGCGACTGTCCGAGCGTCACCCAGCGATCCGACAGGCTCGGCTCAACGGCCCGCGCGGCCCGGACCATGTCGACGACTGCATGTGCCTCCGATCGCCCGTCCAGGTAGGGGTGTACCCCCTCGGTGCCGAGGCCGACGTAGTCGGTCGCGACGATCGCATACCCCTGCGCGAGCCACCGACCCAGGTACGGGCCGCCGATCTTGCCGGTCACCGTTGGCGCGCACGCGTCCGCGACGCCGACCGCGCCGTGCGCCCAGGAGATCACCGGCCAGCCGCCGGGCGGCGGCTGCCCGGGCGGAAGGAACACCGCGCCGGTGCTCGACGCGGGCCGATCCTGCGGCCCGAGGGTCCGGTACGTCAACACGCGCCCGGAGGCCGCCCCCGGAATCCAGGCCTCCGGTGGCAGGGCGTGGACCGCGGTGACCGTGCCCGGCCGGTCCGCCGGTGCCGCGGCGGACGCCCCCGACCCCGCGACCACGCCTGCGACCGCGAGGACGGTGGCGGCGGCGAGCATCCGTGCGGACATGTCCATCAGTGTGCGCGCGGGCGCGGCGCCGCGCCCGACGAACAGGAGGAGGTCGGTGGCCCGGTCTAGCATCGGCGCATGGACGCAATCGACGGGGTGGAGGTCGTCGCCTTTCCGGACGCGGCGGCGTTCGAGAACTGGTTGGCCGAGCACCGGACGCGGCGCGAGGGGGTCTGGATCCTGGTGGCGCGGAAGAACTCCGGCATCGCCTCGATCACCGAGGACGAGCTGGTCGACGTCGGCCTGTGCTACGGCTGGATCTCCGGGCAGCGCCGCGCCAGCGACGCACGCTACTACCTGCAGAAGTACGTGCCGCGGCGGCCGCGCAGCGTGTGGTCACAGGTCAACGTGGACAAGGTCGCCGCGTTGTCCGCGGCGGGCCGGATGCGCGAACCGGGTCTCGTCGAGGTCCGCCGCGCCAAGGCCGACGGGCGCTGGGACGCCGCCTACGCATCGCAGAAGACGGCCACCGTCCCCGCCGATCTCGCGGAGGCGATGGCGTCGAACCCGGCCGCGGCCCGCGCGTTCGACGCCCTCGACCGGACCGCCCGCTATCAGCTGATCCTTCCGGTGCTGCAGGCCCGGACTCCGAAGACGCGGCTCGCCAGGGTGCAGAAGGCACTCGACGCGCTGGGCGGCGACTCGGCCTGACCGCGGTCAGACCCGCGCCGCATGCGTGCGTGAATGCCCGTGTGCACAGCCCTGTTGCGGTGTGTGCGGGGGTTGTGGGCGTGCAGTTCCCGTGTGGGTGCGCGAACGGCCGTGTGCACACGGGTTTTGGTGGGTGTGCGGGGGTTCTGGGCGTGCAGTGGCGGTGTGCGTGCGTGAACGGCCGTGTGCACACCCCCGCGGGAGCCCCCGCGCCGGCACGCGTCAGCGGCGCGCGTGCTCGCCGAGCCGGCTGCGGACACCGTCGACGAACAGTCGCAGGCCGTAGTCGAAACGCGCTGTGCCGCTGGTGCTGTCGTACAGCGGCGACGCGTCCTCGGTCAGTGCGCCGTGGCTGTCCATCTGCATCCGGGACTGCTCGTCCATCGTCTGCCCGAGGATGAAGAACAGCAGGGTATCGGCGGCGAATTCGGACTCGGCCGCGGGAAGCCCGGCATCCGCGCACGCGCGGGCGAGGGTGTCGCGGGCGTCGTTGGTGGCAAGGCGGGCCGCGTACGACGCGGACGCGAGTTCGGCGCCGTCCCGGTGCGCGAGCAGCGCGTCCCTGGTGCGGTGCGCCAGCACGTCGAGACGGTCGTCCCAGGACGTCGCCTCGATCGGGGCGGACACCGCGCCGAGCATCTCGTCGGTGATCGCGGCGAGCAGCGTCTGCTTGTTCGGGAAGTGCCAGTAGAGGGCGCCCGGCTGGACGCCGAGGGAGGTGGCCAGCCGCCGCATGGTCAGGTCGCCGAGTCCGTACTCGTCGAGGATCGCGATCGCCCCGGCAAGGACGTCGGCTCGTCGCAGCTGCACTGTGTCGTTCACTTCCCGTCGGTGTGTGGTTGACACCATTTCACCACGACCCTAACCTGAACGCCGTTCAACTTGTACGGTGTTCAAGTTCGCTGAGGCAACGATCTCGCGATCCGCGCACCTGCGCCGAATCCGAAGGAGCTGCTCGTGACCCAGGCACCCGCCCGCACCGACATTCTCGCGACCGCGAGGGATCAGGTCCTCGACCGTGGCGAGGGACTGACCCAGGAGCAGACCCTGCAGGTGCTGCAGCTGCCCGACGACCGGCTCGAGGAGCTGCTGGCCCTCGCGCACGACGTGCGGATGCGCTGGTGCGGCCCCGAGGTCGAGGTCGAGGGCATCATCTCCCTCAAGACCGGCGGCTGCCCCGAGGACTGCCACTTCTGCTCGCAGTCCGGGCTGTTCCAATCCCCGGTGCGCGCCGCCTGGCTCGACATCCCGAGCCTGGTCGAGGCAGCCAAGCAGACCGCGAAGACGGGTGCGACCGAGTTCTGCATCGTCGCCGCCGTCCGAGGCCCCGACGAGCGGCTGATGGCCCAGGTCGCCGCGGGCGTCGAGGCGATCCGCAACGAGGTCGACATCCAGGTCGCCTGCTCGCTCGGCATGCTCACCCAGGAGCAGGTCGACCAGCTCGCCGCGATCGGTGTGCATCGCTACAACCACAACCTCGAGACCTCTCGCTCGCACTTCCCGAACGTCGTCACCACGCACTCCTGGGAGGAGCGCTGGGACACCCTGCGGATGGTCCGTGAGGCGGGCATGGAGGTCTGCTGCGGCGGCATCCTCGGCATGGGTGAGACCCTCGAACAGCGCGCCGAATTCGCCGCCAACCTCGCCGAACTCGAACCCGACGAGGTGCCGCTGAACTTCCTCAACCCGCGCCCCGGCACCCCCTTCGGCGACCTCGAGGTGCTGCCCGCCGCCGACGCGTTGCGCGCCGTCGCCGCGTTCCGGCTCGCGCTGCCACGCACCATCCTGCGCTTCGCGGGCGGCCGCGAGATCACCCTCGGTGACCTCGGCGCCAAGCAGGGCATCCTCGGCGGCATCAACGCCGTGATCGTCGGCAACTACCTGACCACGCTCGGCAGGCCCGCCGAGTCCGACCTGGACCTGCTCGGCGAGCTGCAGATGCCGATCAAGGCCCTCAACCAGACCATCTAGGAGCGTCGCGATGGAGGTTGTCGAGCGGTACAACCCGTACACGGGCCTGCGGCTCGTCGACGGCGTCCCGGATGCGGTGCCCGCCGCGGCGGCCCTCGGGCTGGAGCCGCCCCGGTTCTGCGAGCACTGCGGTCGCCGGATGATCGTGCAGATCAGCCCGGACGGCTGGTGGTCGAAGTGCTCACGGCACGGGGTCAGCGACTCGACCGCCGGTGAGCGGCGCTGACGCGTGCCGCCCGCGCGGTCCCTCTAGAGTGGATCGACGTGACAACACAGACCCAGATGCCGGGCCAGCGGGCGTCGACCGGCGGCAGGCGTGCCGCGTCCGCGGAGGTGCGTTCGGCCGCCCGCGTCGTCGCCGGTGTCGTCGTGACCAGCGCGCTCGCGGGCATCGGGTGGGGACTGCTCGCGCCTGCCCAGCATTTCCTGGTCGTCTCTAGCGGTGGTGCGACCTCGCTGACGGGGGAGAGCACTCACCAGTTCGACGCCGTCGCGCTGTTCCTGTGCCTCGGCGCGATCCTCGGGGTGCTGTCCGCGGTCGCGGTGTGGTCGATCCGCGCGTACCGCGGCGTCGCCCAGGTGATCGGGCTCGTCCTCGGATCGGTGGTCGGGGCCTCCGCGGCCGCGCTGGTCGGGCTCGGGGTCGCGCAGCTGCGCTTCCCCGGTGTCGACGACCTCGAGGTCGGGCAGATCGTCCCGGCGACCCCGGGCCTCGGCACCGTGATGGCGCTGATCGCGCAGCCGTTCGCTGCGGCCCTGGTGTACCTGCTGCTCGTCTCGCTCAGCCCGCGGCCGGACCTCGGGGTCGAGGCCGTCGCACCCGCCGCCGAGGCGCCGCGCCGGTAGCGGCGGTCAGGTGGGTGGACGCAGGGCGGCGAACTCGTCGGTGACCCGCAGCCGCGACTCCGCGAACCGGTACAGCGCGGGCGGACGGCCGCCCGCTGGTCCCGGTGGCGCGGTGGCTCCGGTCGCGACCAGCACACCCCTTCGGCCGAGCACCCGCTGCAGGTTCGTCGCATCCACCTGGTATCCCAGTGCGGCGCAGTAGATCTCGCGAAGCGTGGACATGGTGAACTCGGCGGGGGCGAGCGCGAACGCGATGTTGGTGTAGGACAGCTTCGCCGCCAGCCGGGTGCGCGCGTGGGTGACGACGATGCCGTGGTCGAAGGCGGTCCTGGGAAGGGTCGTAACCGGGTACCACGCGGTGTCCGACGGGATGTCCGGGTCGGAGTCGAGGGGGACGAGTCCGAGGAACGTCGAGGCGATCAGCCGCACGCCGGGCACCCGCTGCGGGGCGGAGAACACCGAGAGCTGTTCGAGGTGCGCGACCTCGCGGACGTCGACCTTCTCGGCGAGCTGCCGCCGGGCCGAGGTGGTCATGTCCTCGTTGTCGCCGAGCAGTCCGCCGGGCAGCGACCAGGCCCCAGCCTCCGGGTCGAGCGCGCGTCGCCACAGCAGGACGCAGAGCTCGGGGCGGCCGTCGATCTCGCGGACCTGGAACACCGCGGTGAGGACTTCGTGGAGGGTGGTGTTACCATTGGGCACGTTTTCGATCCTAAGTCGAAAACCCCGAGAACGACAATTCGGGCCTGTTCGCCCGGCTGTCCGCCCGGCTGTTCGGTGAAGTGGATGCGGTAAAGGAGTACGGCAATGACGGGAACGATTGCTGGGGCGACGTTCGATGCGGCCACGATCGTCGACGGACCCGGTGGCTACACCGGTGTCGAGGCGACCCCGGAGTGGGCCGAGGAGGTCCGCCGCCTGGCTCGCGCGCAGAACGCGACGATCCTCGCGCACAACTACCAGCTGCCCGCCATCCAGGATGTCGCCGACCACGTCGGTGACTCCCTCGCGCTCTCCCGGATCGCCGCGGAGGCCGAGGAGGAGACGATCATCTTCTGCGGTGTGCACTTCATGGCCGAGACCGCGAAGATCCTCAGCCCGACCAAGACCGTGCTCATCCCCGACGAGCGGGCCGGCTGCTCGCTCGCCGACTCCATCACCGCCGACCAGCTCCGCGAATGGAAGGCCGAGTACCCCGACGCGCTGGTGGTCTCGTACGTCAACACCACCGCCGAGGTGAAGGGCCTGACCGACATCTGCTGCACCTCGTCGAACGCCGTCGACGTCGTCGCATCGATCGACCCCGAGCGTGAGGTGCTGTTCCTGCCCGACCAGTTCCTCGGCGCCCACGTCAAGCGGGTCACCGGACGGCAGAACATGCACATCTGGGCGGGCGAGTGCCACGTCCACGCGGGCATCAACGGGGACGAGCTGACCGCGCAGGCGAAGGCGCACCCGGATGCGGAACTGTTTGTGCACCCCGAATGCGGCTGCGCCACCTCCGCGCTGTACCTGGCCGGGGAGGGCATCGTCGACGAGGACAAGGTGAAGATCCTCTCCACGGGCGGGATGCTCGACGCCGCCCGCGCGACCGGGGCAACGCAGGTCCTCGTCGCCACCGAAATCGGCATGCTGCACCAGCTGCGCAAGGCCGCGCCCGAGGTCGACTTCCAGGCCGTCAACGACCGCGCCTCGTGCCCGTACATGAAGATGATCACCCCCGCCGCCCTGCTGCGGTGCCTGCAGGAACGCAGCGACGAGGTGCACGTCGACGCCGCGGTCGGCGAGCGGGCCCGCACCTCCGTGCAGCGGATGATCGAGATCGGCAACCCGGGCGGCGGCGAGTAGTGACCACGCAGCCGACGGTCGGCTGGGAGGCGCACGCCGACCTGGTCGTCGTGGGCGGCGGGGTCGCGGGGCTGACCGCGGCCCGCACCGCGACCCGCGCCGGCCTGCGGGTGGTGACCGTCAGCAAGGGCGGCCCGACCGACACGGCCACCGTGTACGCACAGGGCGGCATCGCGGTCAGCTCCGGCTACGACGTCGACGCGCACGTCGCGGACACGCTCGCCGCGGGCGGCGGCCTCTGCGACGAGGACGCCGTGCGCTCGATCGTCGCCGCAGGCGCGGACGCGGTCACCGCGCTGGCCGACCTCGGCGCGGTATTCGACCGCGGCCGCGACGGCGAGGTCTCCCGCACCCGCGAGGGCGGGCACAGCGCGCGCCGGATCATCCACGCGGGCGGTGACGCCACCGGCGCCGAGGTGCAGCGGGCGCTGAACGCGGCGGGGATGCCGGTGCTGTTCGGTGCCGCCGCGACGCGGGTGGTCACCGGGCCGTCGGGCGTCCAAGGATTGATCGTGCTGTCGGACAACGGTATTCGAGGATCGGATGCGGGTGCCGGTGTGATCCATGCGCCTGCCGTGCTGCTGGCCACCGGTGGTCTCGGGCAGCTGTACTCGTGCAGCACCAACCCGCCGGGGGCCACCGCCGACGGCGTCGCCCTCGCGCTGGACGCCGGGGCCGTCGTCGCGGACCTCGAGTTCGTCCAGTTCCATCCCACCGTGCTCTACGCGGCGGGCGGGGTCGGCAGGCGGCCGCTGATCTCCGAGGCGGTGCGCGGGGAGGGCGCGATTCTGGTGGATTCGCACGGTGATTCGGTCACCGCGGGAGTGCATCCGATGGGCGATCTCGCGCCCCGTGACGTGGTGTCCAAGGCCATCGCCGCCCGGTTGCGGCGCCTCGGCGAGGACCACGTGTACCTCGACGCCCGCCGCATCGACGGGTTCGCGTTGCGGTTCCCGACCATCACCGCCTCCTGCCGGGCGGTCGGACTCGACCCGACCACCGACCTGATCCCGGTCGCGCCCGCGGCGCACTACGCCTGCGGCGGGGTCGTCACCGACAGCCACGGCCGCACCGCGGTTCCCGGACTGCTCGCCGCGGGCGAGGTGGCCCGCACCGGGCTGCACGGCGCGAACCGTCTCGCCTCCAACAGCCTCCTCGAAGGCCTCGTGGTGGGGGAGCGGGCCGGGCTGGCCGCGGCCGAACGGTCGGCGGTCGCGGTGCAGGTCACCTCCGCCGAGGTTCCTGCGCTGCCCGCGGTGCCGCGCGGCGCCCTGCAGGCGGCGATGACCGCGCACGCGTCCGTCGTCCGTGACGGTGACGGGCTGGCCGCGGCGGCGGACGCCCTCGCCCGCGCCAGCAGTCGGCGGCCGTCGACCGTCGCCGACCTGGAGGACGCGGCCCTCACCGCGACCGCGACCGCGCTGGTCCTCGCCGCGTCCGCGCGCACCGAGAGCCGCGGCTGCCACACCCGGCTCGACCACCCCGACACCGACGACACCCGGCGCCGCCCCCTCCGCGTGCGGCGCACCCCCGAGGGCGCACTCGCCCTCACCGACCTGATCCCGACAGGAGCATGATGAGCACCCTGGCCGATGGCCTCGACCACGACGAGATCCGCACCCTGGTCCGCGTTGCCCTCGACGAGGACCTGCGCTACGGGCTCGACGTCACCTCCACCGCCACCGTCCCCGCCGACGCGGTCGCGTCGGCGTCGGTGGTGTCCCGGGCTGCGGGCGTCGTCGCGGGCATCGACGTCGGGCTGCTCGTTCTCGACGAGGTGATCGGTGCCGGCGCGTACCGGGTGCTCGGCCGCGTCGACGACGGCACCCGCATCGAGCCGGGGCAGGCCGTCCTGGAGGTGCAGGCACCGACCCGCGACCTGCTCACCGCCGAACGAACCATGCTGAACCTGATGTGCCACCTGTCCGGCATCGCGACCGCCACCGCGGCGTGGGTCGACGCCGTCGCAGGCACCGACTGCCGGATCCGGGACAGCCGCAAGACGCTGCCCGGGCTGCGCGGCCTGCAGAAGTACGCGGTCCGGATGGGGGGCGGCGTCAACCACCGGATGGGGCTCGGGGACGCCGCCCTGATCAAGGACAACCACGTCGCCGCAGCGGGCTCCGTGGTCGCGGCGCTGCGCGCGGTCCGCGCTGCCGACCCGGACATCGAATGCGAGGTGGAGGTGGACAGCCTCGCGCAGCTCGACGAGATCCTCGCCGAGGGCGTCGACCTGGTCCTGCTCGACAATTTCGCGCTGTGGGAGACGCAGGCCGCGGTGCAGCGGCGCAACACCCGGTCGCCGCGGACGAGGCTCGAATCGTCCGGCGGGCTGACCCTCGGCGACGCCGCCGACTACGCGGGTACCGGCGTCGACTACCTCGCCGTCGGCGCCCTCACCCATTCGGTCACCGTCCTGGATCTCGGTCTCGACATGTGACCGCCGAGGGTGGGTGATGTCGCACCCTTGGGTCGCTGTCCGCGACGGCCGGGCGGGTCGAGGATTGTCGATGTCAGGTTCGGTGCGGCCGAGGACACGGCTCGGGGCGCCGGCATCACACCACCGGGTGGAGGAATCATGTTGGGAATTGCAATCGGATTGGGCGCGGCCGCGCTGTCGCTCGGACTCAGCGTGCTGGGGCTCGGCGTCGGGCTGCTGCTCAGCGATGCGTCGGTCAAACACCACGTCCGGCCGCTCGCGCGCTGAGCGGGCGCACCGGAACCCGACCCGGCGTCCTGCTTGCCGGGTTGGGTGTGTCGGTGGTGCGGCATAGTGTGGGCAACGGCACTGTTCGGTCGACCCGAGGAGCATCGCATGAGCTCGCGTCTGAACCCGTACATCAGCTTCACCGACAACGCCCGCGCGGCGATGGAGTTCTACCAGGGCGTGTTCGGTGGCACCCTGGCCCTAAACACCTTCGGCGAATTCGGCGACACGGACGCGCCAGGCGCGGACCTGATCATGCACGGCATGCTCGAAACCCCGCAGGGGTTCACGCTGATGGGCGCCGACACCCCGCCCGGCATGGAGCACAACCCCGGCACCACCATCGCGGTCAGCCTCAGCGGCGACGACGCCGACGAACTGCGCGGCTGGTGGGCGGCGCTCTCCGCGGGCGGCGTGGTCGGGGTTCCACTCGAAAAGCAGATGTGGGGCGACGAATTCGGAATGTGCACCGACCGGTTCGGCATCGGCTGGATGGTGAACATCGCCGGTGCGTCGGCCTGACGGCGCTCACACCGGGGCGGCGCGGCGGACCAGCGACAGCACCCCGGCCGCGGTGAAGAACAGGCCGGAGAAGACGCGGCCGGTGACCCGCTGCTGCCGGGGCGAGCGCAGCAACGTCAGGGCCCGCGCCGCGAGCCCGGTGTAGCCGGTCATCACGACCACGTCCACACCGATCATCGTCGCCGCGATCACCGCGTACTGCGCGGCGAGCGGTCGCGCAGGATCGAGGAACTGCGGCAGCACCGCGAGCATGAACACCACGGCCTTCGGGTTGCTGGCATTCACCAGGAACCCGCGCGCCACCAGGGCGGCACCGGAACGGCCAGGCGTGGCGGGGTCCGGTTCCACCGCGCCGGGGGCGGCACGCCACTGCTGGATCCCGAGGACCACCAGGTAGGCGACGCCGAACCACTTGATCACGGTGAACGCGATCGCCGACGACGCCAGCAGCGCGCCGACCCCGGCCGCGACGACCAGCAGCTGCACCAGCAGGGCCAGTTGCAGGCCGAGGATGTTCCAGGAGCCGCGGCGCAGGCCGTGACTCAGGCCGGACGACATCGACGCGATCGCCCCGGCGCCCGGCGACAGGCTGATCGCCAGCGCCGCCCCGAGGAACCCGACCCACACCTGCCACGACACCCGGACAGGGTAGTCGGCGCGAATCGGACAATCGGGTCGACCTAGGCTGGCGCGGTGACCAGCATGCCCCCACGCCCGGCGCCGTTCGAGACCGTGACGACACCGGAATTCTGGAACGACCCGCACATCTCCGGTCGGATGCTGGTCAACCACCTCGACCCCGACACCGCGGCGGCGTCCCGCCCGCACGCGTTCGTGGACCGCTCGGTGGACTGGCTGATCGGAGCGCTGGGCTTGGTGCCCGGCACGCGGGTCCTCGATGTGGGCTGCGGTCCCGGCCTCTACGCGCACCGCCTCGCCCGCCGCGGCATCGAGGTGCTCGGCGTCGATGTCTCGGCGACCTCGGTGGCGTATGCGCGCGGGGTCGCCGAGGCGGAGGGGTTGGCTGCCCGTTTCGTCCGCGGCGACTACTTCACCGCCGACCTCGGCTCCGGGCACGATGCGGCGCTGCTGATCTACGAGGACTACTGCGCGTTGAGCCCGGACCGCCGGGTCGAGCTACTGCGCCGGATCCGGGCGGCGCTCGCCGACGGCGGCAGGCTGCTGTTCGACGTGACCGCAGCGCCCCGGTTCCCGACCTTCCGCGAGGGCCTGGCGCGGCAGCAGAACCTGATGGACGGATTCTGGGCGGAGCCGCCCTACCTCGGCACCCTCGAGACCCACGTCTACCCGGACCTCCTGCTCGCGTTGGAGCGGTACACCATCGAGTCCGCCGCGGGCACCCGGCAGTTCTGGAACTGGACCCACTGCCTTACCCCGGAACAGGTGACGACCGAGGTCGCCGCAGCGGGACTGCGGGTGACCGGGATCCACGGCGACGTCGCCGGATCCGACTACGACGCGGAAGCCGACGCGTTCGCGGTCGTCGCCGACCGCGGCTGACCGGTCAGCCGCCGGGTGTTCCCGCGTCAACGCAGCTGTGCGGCGGGTCGACCAGCGAACACGCCGAGTCCGGCATGACGGGCCGGTAGTCGCCGGGCACGCCCCGCGCGGCGATCACGTCCCGGTAGGTGGCCACGGCGTCGGTGGGTCGGCGGGTCAGGGTCGGGTCGGTGAGCACGTCGACGGTGTAGAGGCCGAACCGATTCCGGTAGCCGCCCCACTCGTAGTTGTCGGTGATCGACCAGTAGTTGTAGCCGATCACGTTCGCCCCGTCCGCCGTCGCGCGCTGCAGCCAGTACACGTGGTCGCGCAGGTGATCCGAGCGGGTGTAGCCGTCCGTGCGGGGCTTCCCGTCGTCCATCGGCATCCCGTTCTCCACCACGTAGATCGGGAGCTCCGGGTACTTCCTCGCGAAATGCAGTGCGGCATGGTAGATCCCGTCCGGTTGCGGACGGATGTCGTGGAATGCGTCGGTCAACGCCGACGCGGCGGTGAGGTTGTCCAGGGAGACGCCGTAGTAGTAGTCGAGCCCGAGGAAGTCGAGGGTGTCGCGGACCCGGTCGGTGAACATCGCGTCGACCACCCCCATGGCGGCGGGGACGTATGCGGTGTTGCTCGACACCGCGGCACCCGGGTCCAGTCGGTGGATCAGCTCGTACGCCCGCCGATGCGCGCGGACGAGACGATCGAGAACGGCTGGCGCGTCGGCCGGGGCGATGCCGCCGAACGTCATCTCCTTCTGCACGAACACCGTCGGCTCGTTGAACGTGATCCAGGTGGCGCCCATGCCCGCGTACCGGGTGACCACCCGCTCGGCGTTGGCCAGCCACAGCTCGATCGCCGCATCGGTGGTCCACCCGCCGCGGTCGACCACCCAGCCGGGGAACACGAAATGGTCGAGGGTGATCATCGGTCGCATGCCGTGCGCGCGGATCGTCCGGATCACGTCGTCGTAGTAGGCGAACTCGGTCTCGTTCCAGACGCCGGGCGCGGGCTGCAGGCGTGCCCACTCCACCGAGAATCGGAACGCGTCCACCCCCAGCGCCGCCGCGTTCGCGACGTCCTCGGCGTACCGATGTCGGAAGTCGGGGCCGCTGCCATACGGGTCGTGTGTTCGGCCCGCCGCGATGTAGCGGGACCAGTTGCTGTCCGGCGGCGGCCCCTCCGACTGGAAACCGGAGGTCGCGACACCCCACTCGAAGTCGGGTCCGAGCTGCGGCACCGTGGGCGTCGCCGACCCGGGTGCCGCGCCGAGGGTCAGGACGGTCAGCGCGGCGCCGAGCAGGGCGAGGACGCGCGGGAATCGGGCCACGCTGGGCAGGATAGTCGGTGGACCCTGCCGCTATGGCGGAACTCACACGACCCGACCGCGAATGAGTTAACTATTTACTCCTCGGCCGGTGATCATGGATCGCACACCGACGACAAGGGGCCACCGTGACCGATCCGCTCGCGTTCTTCACGACCACACCCGAGGGGTACCTCGCCAAGGGCTTTGCGATCAGCCGGTGGTCGCCGGACATGGTCAGCGGCGTCGCGCTGTGCGGGCTGCTGGCCCGCGCCCTCGACCACGAACACGGCGGCGGCGGCTTCGTCCCGGCCCGGCTGACCGTCGACCTGTTCGCCCCCGCCCGCACCCGGCCGCTGACCACCCGCACCGCCGTCGTTCGGGACGGCGCCCGCATCCGCGTCGCCGACGCCGAGCTGGTGCAGGACGGCGAGACGGTGGCGCGGGCGTCCGCGGTCTTCCTGCGGCCGTCGGAGCAGCCGCCGGGCCAGCTGTGGACCCGCGACGTGCGTCCGGTGCCGCCGGTGATCGCGACCGGCGAACCCGCACCGCCGTTCTTCGGCAGCGACGACCATCCCGACGGCTGGTCGCACGCGATGCTCGAACATCAGGGCGCGAGCCGCAAACGCATGTGGGCCCAGCATCCGGCCATCGTCGACGGCGAGGCGCCCTCCCCGTTCGTGCGGGCCGCGATGGCTGGCGAACCGACCAGCCTGATGACGAACTGGGGCACCGCGGGCGTCGGGTTCATCAACGTGGACCTGACGCTGGTCCTGGCCCGGCTGCCGGAGGGGCACGAGGTCGGCATCGAGGCCGACGATCACATCAGCGCGAACGGGATCGCGGTCGGCACCACCACGATGTACGACCGGCGCGGCCCGATCGGCACCTGCATTGTCAGCGCCCTCTCCAACGCACGCAGGCAGGTCGACTTCGGCGATCAGGGCGAGTTCGAGTTGCCCGGCAGCGCCTGATCGTTGGTGCCGAGCTGCGGTTCCCCGGCGCCGCCGAGGAACCGCAGCAGGTCCACCGGAAGCGGCACGACCACCGTCGCCTTGCTGTCCCCGCCGACCTCGCGCAGCGTCTGCAGGTACCGCAGTTGCAGCGTCGTCGGGTTCTGGGAGATCACCGCCGCCGCCTCCGCGAGCTTCGCCGACGCCTGGAACTCGGCCTCCGCGTTGATGATCTTCGCGCGCCGCTCCCGTTCCGCCTCCGCCTGCCGGGCGATGGCCCGCTGCATCCGCTCCGGGATCTCTACGTCCTTGATCTCGACGGTGGTCACCTTCACCCCCCACGGCTCGGTCTGCTGGTCGATGACCTTCTGCAGGTCCTCGTTCACCCGGTCCCGGTCGGCGAGCAGGGTGTCCAGTTCGGCCTTGCCAAGCACCGACCGCAGCGTGGTCTGCGCGATCTGCGTGGTCGCGGCGAGGAAGTTCTCCACCTCGACCACCGCCCGATCCGCATCGAGAACACGGAAGTACGCGACCGCGGTGACCTTCGCGGGCACGTTGTCGCGGGTGATGACCTCCTGCACCGGAATGTTCAGCGTCACCGTCCGCAGGCCGACCCGAACCATCCGGTCCACCACCGGAATCAGCAGGACCAGGCCCGGACCCTTCACCGCCTGGACGCGGCCGAGCCGGAACACCACCGCCCGCTCGTACTCGCGCAGCACCCGGATCGCGGTCCCGGGGACGAGCAGGGCGAGCAGCAGGACCACGACGAGGACGATCAGCAGCACGGTCATGGCGCCTCCCACGGCTCCCTGCGGCGCACGTTCAGGGTCAGGCCCCGCACCGACTCGACGACCATCGGGTCGCCGGCGGTGGGCGGGGGAGTGTCCGGGTAGCCGAACGCGATCCGGGCCATCCAGAGCCCGCCGTCCGTCCGGACCTGCCCGACCGCACCGTCCCAGGTGCTCACCGTCGCCTCGTGGCCGACCAGTCCCTGCGGCCCGCTGCGGATCGGGGTGCGCCGGGTCCGGGCCATGGCCCTGCCGAGTGCGGCGGCGCCGACCAATCCGACCCCGCCCAACCCGATCGCGACGGGGACCGCGACGGTCTGCGCGGCGCCCCCGGCGAGGAACAGTGCGGCGATGCCACCGCCGATCAGCAGCGCGGCCAGTCCGCTGAGCACCCCCGCCGTCGGCGCGTGCGCCTCCACCAGGATCAACATCAATCCCAGCACCACGGCCACCACGCCGATCGTGGCCATCGACTGCTCCCGCGACTCGTCCGCCGGCGCCTAGTCGCGCCGGGAGGGTGGGGCGCCCGGGTAGCCGCCACGGCACCCCGGCCCTCGCTGTCCACGGTAATCCCGGCATCCCGGGCCTGCCACCGGCCGCACGCTGGGCCGACGGCGTGTTACGTGCTCGTAAATGTGTCGCAGGTCACGTACCATGAATCAGCTGCCCGTGAACCCCTGGGCGGCGCGGTCGGGATGCGGCGCGGTCGGGACAGTCGGAGCGGTGGCGCCGCGGCACCTCAGTTCGTTCGTGCTTGCCGGGAGCTCACGATGACAACGCAGCCGTCATCAGTTCATTCGCCGACCCCCCGCGCGCCGAGGCGCAGGCGAGGGGCGGGTCGCCAGCCAACCGTCGTCACCGTCGAACCGCAGTTCGTTCCCGGCGCGGGCCTGCGATCCCGGTTGCTTGCCGGGACCGTCCGGCTCGGCGTCAAGCCGGTCCTCGACGTGTGGGGTCGTTACCCGAGCCCGCTGTGGCCCGCGGGGCTGCTCGACCGGTCCGCCTCGATGCTGCGGCCCACCCGGGCCGCGGGCAGGCATCGGGTCCGGCTCGACGACTGCGCCGCCGAATGGTGGCCCCGCCGCGGCGGTCGGCCCGGTCGCGACCAGCCGGACGCGGGTACCGCGATCCTCTACCTGCACGGCGGCGGCTTCCTGGCCTGCGGGCTGAACACGCACCGCGCGCTGGCGCTGCGGATCGCATCCGCCGCCGACGCGGCGGTCCTCAGCGTCGACTACCGGATGCTGCCGCGGCACCCGATCGCCGCCGCGACCGCCGACGGCGTCGCCGGGTACCGGTGGCTGCTCGAGCACGGGTACCCGGCGGACCGGATCGTCATCGCGGGTGACTCGGCGGGCGGCTTCCTGACCTTCACGACCGCGCTCGCGCTGACCGGCCGCGGCCTGCCGCAGCCGGCGGCGCTGGTGGCGCTGTCGCCGCTGACCGACCTGGATCCGTCGGCCAAACTGGCCAGCGCCGATGCGGACGGCTGCCCGCTGATACCTCGATCGGTGCTCGTGACCCTTGCCCGGATCGCGGAACGCGCCGACGGCGACACGCCAACGGTGTCCCCGGTCGACGGCCACCTCGCCGGACTGCCCCCGGTCCTGATCCAGGTCGGCTCCACCGAGATGCTGTACCCGGACGCCGAGCTGATGGCGCACCGCCTCGGCGCAGCCGGGGTGCCGGTGACCCTCGAGGTGTGGGATCGGCAGGTGCATGTCTTCCAGGCGGCCGCGGGCCTGCTGCCCGAGGCGGCGCGGGCGGTCGGCCGGATCGGGGCGTTCGTCCGGGCGGCCACCGCCGAAACGGTGCCTGCCGCGGCCCGCACCGGTGTCGGCCCGGGCCGCTGACCGCCGCGCCGACTGCGCCCGTGAGCCGCCGCGCGCGGACCGTGCCCGTCGCGGCTCGGCGCTGAGCGAAACCCGGTAGCGCCTATCCTGGATAATCAGTGCACAGATCATCAGTGCACAGCTAGTCGGTGCACCGATGATCGGTGCACACACTTCCTCTCGTGAAGGGACCCCCATGCCTGCCCGCACCGAGCTCGCCCGCGTCGACCTGCGCGGACGAACCCCGTCCGTCGCCGAACTCCGGTCGGCCCTGCCCCGCGGCGGAACGGACGTGGACTCGGTGCTGCATCAGGTGCGGCCGATGGTCGAGGCGGTCCGTGACCGCGGCGCCGAGGCCGCCCTCGAGTTCGGTGAAAAGTTCGACGGGGTCCGTCCCGCGTCCGTCCGGGTGCCGCGCGCGGAACTGACCCGCGCCCTCACCGAACTCGACCCGGACGTGCGTGCCGCCCTTGAGGTTGCGATCGACCGGACCAGGAAGGTGCACGCCGACCAGCGCCGCACCGACACCATCACCGAGGTCGTGCCCGGCGGCACCGTCACCGAACGCTGGGTGCCGGTCGAGCGGGTCGGCCTCTACGTGCCCGGCGGCAACGCCGTTTACCCGTCGTCCGTGGTGATGAACGTGGTGCCCGCGCAGGCCGCTGGCGTCGAATCGCTCGTCGTTGCCTCGCCGCCGCAGGCCGCGTTCGGCGGGCTGCCGCACCCGACGATCCTCGCCGCCGCCGAACTGCTCGGCGTCACCGAGGTGTGGGCGGTCGGCGGCGGTCAGGGCATCGCGCTGCTCACCTACGGCGGCACCGACACCGATGAGGCGGGCGCCGAGCTCGCCCCGGTCGACCTGATCACCGGCCCCGGCAACATCTACGTCACCGCCGCCAAGCGGCTGTGCCGCGGCCTGGTCGGCATCGACGCCGAGGCCGGCCCCACCGAGATCGCAATCCTTGCCGACCGCACCGCCGACCCCGTGCACGTCGCGGCCGACCTGATCAGTCAGGCCGAGCACGACGTGATGGCCGCATCCGTCCTCGTCACCGACTCCACCGAGCTGGCCGACGCGGTCGACGACGCGCTGACCGCGCAGCTGGAGCTGACCAAGCACCGGGACCGGGTCGCGGCCGCGCTCGCGGGCAGCCAGTCCGGGATCGTGCTCGTCGACTCGATCGACGACGGCCTGCGGGTTGTCAACGCCTACGCCGCCGAACACCTCGAGATCCAGACCGAGGATGCCACCGCGGTCGCCGCCCGGGTGCGGTCCGCAGGCGCCATCTTCGTCGGCCCCTGGGCGCCGGTCAGCCTCGGCGACTACTGCGCAGGCTCCAACCACGTCCTCCCGACCGCGGGCTGCGCGCGGCACTCGTCCGGCCTGAGCGTGCAGACGTTCCTGCGCGGCATCCACGTCGTCGACTACTCGGAGTCGGCGCTGAAGGACGTGGCGCGGCACGTGATCAACCTCGCGAACGCCGAGGACCTGCCCGCACACGGGGAGGCCGTTCGGCTGCGTTTCGAGAGCCTCCGGTGAGCGCCGCCGTTCCCGGCGCTGCGGCGACCGTCGACGACCTGCCGCTGCGCGAGAACCTGCGCGGCAAGTCCGCCTACGGTGCTCCGCAGCTCACGGTCCCGGTGCAGCTGAACACCAACGAGAACCCGCACCCGCCGACCCGCGCCCTCGTCGACGATGTCGCCGAGTCGGTCCGGGAGGCGGCCCGCGAACTGCACCGCTACCCGGACCGGGACGCCGTCGCACTGCGCACCGACCTGGCCGCCTACCTGTCCCGGCAGACCGGGGTGGCGGTCACCGTCGACAACGTATGGGCCGCCAACGGGTCCAACGAGATCCTGCAGCAGCTGCTGCAGGCGTTCGCCGGGCCGGGCCGCAGCGCAATGGGGTTCGTGCCCTCCTACTCGATGCACCCGATCATCGCCGACGGAACCGACACCACCTGGCTGCCGGTGCTGCGGGGCGCCGACTTCGCGCTCGACGTGGACGCCGCGGTCGACGCCATTTCCGCGAAACGGCCCGACGTCGTGTTCGTCACCAGCCCCAACAATCCGACCGGGCACAGCATCCCGATCGGTGCGCTGCGGCTGCTGCTCGACGCCGCACCGGGGATCGTCATCGTCGACGAGGCGTACGCCGAGTTCTCCGAGGCGCCGAGTGCGCTCACCCTGATCGACGAGTACCCGACCAAGCTGGTGGTGTCGCGGACGATGAGCAAGGCGTTCGCGTTCGCGGGCGGCAGGCTCGGCTACCTTGCCGCCGCACCGGCATTCATCGACGCGCTGCTGCTGGTGCGGCTGCCGTACCACCTGTCGGTGGTCACCCAGGCCGCGGCAAGGGCCGCACTGCGGCACGCCGACGAGACCCTCGCCAGCGTGCACGCCCTCGCCGCCGAGCGGGTCCGGGTGTCGAAGGCGCTGTCCGACACCGGATTCCACGTCATTCCGTCGGACGCCAACTTCATCCTGTTCGGCGAGTTCGCCGACAGTGCCCGGGCCTGGCAGGCCTACCTCGACCGCGGGGTCCTGATCCGCGACGTCGGGATCCCCGGCTACCTGCGCACCACCGTCGGTCTCGCCTCCGAGAACGACGCCTTCATCGCGGCCAGCGACGCGATCGCCGCCACCGAGCTCACAACAGGAGAGACCCGATGACCGACCGCATCGCGAAGATCGAACGGACCACCAAGGAGTCGTCGATCGCCGTCGAACTCAACCTCGACGGCACCGGCATCGTCGACATCTCCACCGGCGTCCCGTTCTTCGACCACATGCTCACCGCGCTCGGTGCACACGCCAGCTTCGACCTCACCGTCAAGGCGGAGGGCGACATCGAGATCGAGGCACACCACACCGTCGAGGACACCTCGATCGTGCTCGGCCAGGCGCTCGGCCAGGCCCTCGGGGACAAGAAGGGCATCCGCCGCTTCGGGGACGCCTACATCCCGATGGACGAGTCCCTCGTGCACGCCGCCGTGGACGTCTCCGGACGGCCCTACTGCGTGCACACCGGCGAACCGGAACACATGCTGCACACCGTGATCGGCGGCTACCCCGGCGTCCCCTACGCCACCGTGATCAACCGGCACGTCTTCGAGTCCATCGCGTCGAACGCGCGGATCGCGCTGCACGTGCGAGTGCTCTACGGCCGCGACCAGCACCACATCACCGAGGGCGAGTTCAAGGCCGTCGCCCGCGCGCTGCGCGAGGCCGTCGAGCCGGACCCGCGGGTGACCGGGGTGCCGTCCACGAAGGGCGCGCTGTAGATGGGCACCATCCTGATCTACGCCCTGTTTCTGATCGCCGGCTTCGCGATCGGCGGCGCCTACTCGATGTGGCGCAATGGCAACAAGCTCGGCATGGGTGTCCTGATCGTCATCGCGGCGCTCGCGGCCGCGGGCGGCGTCCTGCGTCTGGTCTGACCGGCGTGCCGTCGCTCCTGCGGACCCGCGGCATGCCGGTCGCGATGGCGATGGGGTTCACCGCGTTCGGCGGCTGGTCGCTGCTGCTTCCGGTGATCCCGCTCGCCGTGTCCGAGGCAGGCGGGTCGGACGCCCTCGCGGGCGCCGTCACCGCGGTGTTCATGGCCGCCACCGTCGCCACCCAACTGGGCACCCCGAGGCTGCTGCACACGGTGGGCTACCGGCCGGTGCTTGCGGTCGGCTGCCTGCTGCTCGGCGCCCCCGCGCTGGCCTTCCTGCTCTCCACCGACGCCGTCCCCGCCCTGGTGATCTCCGCGATCCGCGGTGTCGGCTTCGGCCTGCTCACCGTCGCGGGCAGTGCACTCGTCGCGGAACTGGCGCCGCCGCGCCTGCTCGGCCGCGCGACCGGCGCGCAGGGCATCGCGATCGCCACCGGGCAGATGATCGGGCTGCCCGTCGGACTCGCGCTGTTCGACGGCGGCAACGCCCACCTGACCTACCTGCTCGGTGCCGCGGTGCCGCTGCTCTCGGTCGTGGCGATCGCGGCGCTGCCCCCGGTGCGGCACGCCGGCCAGGCAGGCCCGACGGTGCGGTTGCCGGTCGCGGTGCTGCTGGTGCCGTGTCTGGCGATGCTGGTCGTCGCGTCCGTATACGGCGGAGTGACCAGCCTGCTGCCGATCGCGACGAGCGACCGGGCGGCGCTGGCCGGGTTGGCGCTCGCCGTGGTCAGCGGCGCGATCCTGGTCGGACGCTACGGCGGGGGTCTGCTGCTGGACCGGGTGGGGGTTGGCCGGATCATGGTGCCCGCCCTGACCACCGCGGCGGCGGGCGCGGGGCTGTTCGCCGTCGCGGTGACCGTCGACGGTGGTGCCGTCGCGGTCGTCGCGCTGATCGCCGGTGCTGCGCTGTTCGGCGTCGGCTTCGGCGCGGTGCAGAACGAGGCGCTGGTCGGGCTGTTCCGCTCCGCCGGGCCCACCCGGCTCGGCGCGGCAAGCGCGGCCTGGAACATCGCCTACGACGCGGGCACCGGCGCTGGCGCCCTCGCGCTCGGCGTCGTCGCCGGGATCGCCGGGTATCCGGGCGTGTTCACCGTCGGAGCGGCGATCATCGCGGCGGTGATCCCGGTCGCCCTGCTGCGCCGTGTCCCGCCGCAACCGGTGGGCGCGACCGGTCCGGGGCCCGCGGCCGATAGAGTCGACCCATGACCTCCGTCGCCCTCCTCGATTACGGTTCCGGGAACCTGCACTCCGCGCAGCGCGCCCTCGCGCGGGTCGGCGCCGACGTCACCGTCACCTCCGACCCCGAGATCGCGCTCGCCGCGGACGGGCTCGTCGTCCCCGGCGTCGGCGCATTCGCCGCCTGTATGGAGGGGCTGAAGCGAGTTCGGGGGGAACGGATCATCGGCAAGCGCCTCGCGGGCAGCCGACCGGTCCTCGGGATCTGCGTCGGCATGCAGATCATGTTCGACCGCGGCGTCGAGCACGGCGTGTTGGCGGACGGCTGCGGCGAGTGGCCCGGCACCGTCGAACGGCTCCCCGCCGACGTCCTCCCGCACATGGGCTGGAACACCCTGGACGCGCCAGCCGACAGCGTCCTGTTCGCCGGCCTCGACGCCGACACCCGCTTCTACTTCGTGCACTCCTACGGCGTGCAGAAGTGGGAGCTTGCTGCCGACGACCTGATCAAGCCCGCGAAACTCACCTGGGCCGAGCACGGTGCGCCGTTCCTCGCCGCCGTCGAGAACGGGCCGCTGTCGGCCACCCAGTTCCACCCCGAGAAGTCCGGCGACGCCGGGGCGGCGCTGCTCGAAAACTGGGTCCGCAGCCTGTGAGCGGGCAGCGCGGGAACCTGTCGTTCGGCAAGCTCGCGCTGTTCTCGATGGGCGCGGCGGGTGCGGTGCTCGTCCTGGTCACCGTGCTGATCGCGGTGCTGCAGCCCGGACCCGGCGTCGGGCTGGTGATCGGACTCGGCGGGGTGGCCGCCGCGATCGCCGCGATGGGGGTCGTGTCCACCCGGATGACGCGCCGCGCGTTCGACGACCGGGACGGTGACCCCGGGTCGGGGCCCGGCCGATGACGGACTAGGGTTGACGCACGTGAGCCTGGTCCTTTTGCCTGCGGTAGATGTCGTCGACGGTCAAGCTGTTCGCCTCGTTCAGGGGGAGGCAGGCAGCGAAACCAACTACGGATCGCCGCGTGACGCCGCCCTCGCCTGGCAGAACGCCGGCGCCGAATGGGTGCACCTGGTCGACCTCGATGCGGCGTTCGGTCGCGGCTCCAACCGGGACATGCTCGCCGGCGTCATCGGGGAACTCGACGTGAAGGTCGAACTGTCCGGCGGCATCCGCGACGACGAGTCCCTCGAGGCCGCGCTCGCGACCGGGTGCGCCCGCGTCAACCTCGGCACCGCCGCCATCGAGAACCCCGAATGGTGCGCCAGCGCCATCGCCCGCTTCGGCGACAAGATCGCGGTCGGCCTCGACGTGCGCGGCGTCGACGGACGCTGGCAGCTGCGCGGACGCGGCTGGGTCACCGAGGGCGGGGACCTGTTCGAGACCCTCGCCCGCCTCGACCGGGACGGCTGCGCCCGCTACGTCGTCACCGACGTCTCCAAGGACGGCACCCTCACCGGCCCGAACCTCGACCTGCTGCGCGAGGTCTGCGCGGCCACCGACGCGCCGGTCGTCGCGTCGGGCGGCATCTCCGTGCTCGACGACGTCGTCGCGATCGCGGGACTCACCGAGCTCGGCGTCGAGGGAGCGATCATCGGGAAGGCGCTGTACGCGGGTCGCTTCACGCTGCCCGAGGCCCTCGCCGCGGTGTCCGGCTAGTCTCGCCCCCATGACCGACCCACGCGAGTTGCTCACGGTTGCCGGGGGAGTGCTCGACGGGGTCGTGGACCGGTTCCTCGCCGGTGTCGGCGCACCGAGCGCGGTGGCGAAGGGGCCGCGGGACTTCGCGACCGCCGTCGACCTGGAGCTGGAGAAGCGGCTGACCGCCGAACTCGCCGACCGCACCGGGATCCCGGTGCACGGGGAGGAGTTCGGCGGCCCCGACCTGGACACCGGAACGGTGTGGGTGCTCGACCCCGTCGACGGCACCCTGAACTACTCGGCGGGCCTGCCGACCGCGGGAATCCTGCTCGCCCTGCTGCAGGACGGCGAGCCGGTCCTCGGACTGACCTGGTTGCCGATGATGAACCGGCGCTACGCCGCCGCGCTCGACGGTCCGCTGCTGTGCAACGGGGAGGAACTGCCGCGGCTGCGGGACCGGGACCTGACGGACGCCATGGTCGGGTTCGGTGCGTTCAACCTGGACGGCAGGGGACCCATCCCCGGCGAGTACCGGGTGCGGGCCCTCGCCGCGGTGAGCCGGGTATGCAGGCGGCTGCGGATGCACGGGTGCACCGGCGGGGACCTGGCGTTCACCGCGGCCGGTGTGCTGGGCGCGTCCGTCGTGTTCGGGTACCACCCGTGGGACAACGCGCCCGGTGTCGCGCTGGTGCGGGCGGCGGGTGGTGTCGTCACCGATCTCGCTGGCGAGCCCTGGCATTTGGGGTCGCGGTCGCTGCTCGCGGCGGCGCCGGGGGTGCACGAACAGATCTTGGACATTCTGGTCCCGCTGGGTGATCCGGGGGACTACCGGGAAGGAACGACATGAGTGTTGCGGTGCGGGTCATCCCGTGTCTGGACGTCGACGCGGGCCGCGTGGTCAAGGGCGTCAACTTCGAGAACCTCCGGGATGCTGGCGATCCCGTCGAACTGGCCGCGGCCTATGACGCGCAGGGAGCCGACGAGCTGACCTTCCTCGACGTCACCGCGTCCACCTCCGACCGCGGCACGATGCTCGACGTCGTGACCCGCACCGCCGAGCAGGTGTTCATCCCGCTCACCGTCGGCGGCGGCGTCCGGACCGAGGAGGACGTGGACCGGCTGCTGCGGGCCGGTGCCGACAAGGTCAGCGTCAACACCGCCGCGATCGCTCGGCCGGAACTGCTGCGCGAGCTGAGCCACCGGTTCGGTGCCCAGTGCATCGTGCTGTCGGTCGACGCCCGCACCGTCCCCGACGGTCAGCAGCCGACGCCGTCCGGCTGGGAGGTCACCACCCACGGTGGCAAGCGCGGCACCGGGATCGACGCGATCGAGTGGGCGCAGCGCGGCGCCGAGCTCGGGGTCGGGGAGATCCTGCTCAACTCGATGGACGCCGACGGCACCAAGGCGGGTTTCGACCTGCCGATGATCCGCGCGGTCCGCGCGGCCGTGCACGTCCCGGTGATCGCCAGCGGCGGCGCAGGCGCGGTCGAGCACTTCGCGCCCGCCGTCCAGGCCGGCGCCGACGCGGTGCTCGCCGCCAGCGTGTTCCACTTCGGGGACATGACGATCGGGGACGTGAAGGCGTCCATGCGCGGGGAAGGAATCACCGTCCGATGAGCACCCTCGACCCGGCGATTGCGGCCCGGCTCAAGCGCAACGAGGCCGGACTGTTCAGTGCGGTGGCGCAGGAACGGTCCACCGGCGACGTCCTGATGGTCGCGTGGATGGACGACGAGGCCCTCGCGCGCACGCTGGAAACCCGTAAGGGAACGTACTTTTCGCGGTCGCGGAACGAGTACTGGGTGAAGGGGGAGACCTCCGGACACACCCAGTACGTGCACGAGGTGCGCCTCGACTGCGACGGCGACAGCGTGCTGCTGATCGTCGACCAGGAGGGCGCCGCCTGCCACACCGGCACGCACACCTGCTTCGACGCCGACGTCCTGCTGCCCCGCCCCTAACCGCCCCGATGCATTGAATGGGGGGCCGGCCGCGCACAATGACCGGCATGCCGCTGATTCAGATCTCCCAGACCGCCGGACTGTCCGCCGAGCGCAAGCGCGCCGTGATCGCGGCCGTCACCGCCGCCTACGCCGAGGCCAGCGGCAAGGACCCCGCCAAGGTGTGGGTCACGATCACCGACGTCCCCGGCGAGGACTGGGGCGTCGGCGGCGTCCCGCTCGCCTGACGGACCCTCCCCGAACCATTGAACGGGGGTTCATGGGTCATCCGCGTGCCGGAAGTGAGGCATGAACCCCCATTCAACGTGCGGTGACGGGGGCGCCCGCCTCGGCGAGGACGGCGCGGATCTGCCGCAGAAGCGTTGCGCGGCCGCGCATCAGCTGCCGGGCCTTGACCCGGATGACGCGCCAACCCGCGGCCTCGAGGGCGTTCCACCGCTCGACGTCGCGGTTGCGTTGCTCGGGGTCGAAGTGGTGGTCGCCGTCGTATTCGACGATGACCCGCCACTTTTCCCAGCACAGGTCGACGCGCCCGATCCAGCGGCCGTCCGCGTCGCGGACCTGCACCTGCGACTCGGGGCGGGGCAGGCCGTCGCGGACGATCGCGAGACGCGTCCGGGTCTCCCAGAGCGACTCGGCGCCCTCGTCCGAGAGCGTGATCACCTGCCGGAGCTGGACGATGCCCCGGGCGCGCGAGTGCGCGGCGGTGAACGCCGTGAGCGCCGCGCGGGTCAGCCCGGTGGCCTGGTAGAGCGCGTCCACCATCTCGACGGCCTCGTCCAGCGGGAGGCGTCGCCCAAGGTCGAAGGCGGTACGGGCGGCCGTGGTGAGTCGAGGACCGTCACGCTCGAGCATCTCGTCGTCGGGGATGCGCTCGCGATAGAGCTCGATCCCCGGCGGCGGAGACCGGTGCGGTGTCCAGGCGAGCGCACCGGGAGCGGACGGATCGATCCATTTCGTGCCCAGCAGCGCCGCCGCCGACCGTCCCGCCAGCACCCCGCGGCCGCGACACCAGATCCAGACGGCGCGGGCGCGGACGGACGCGTCGACGTCGACGTCCCGGCTGACGTAGGTGTCCGGGTAGAGGCGCCGGTGGTGGCGCAGGCGGTAGCGGCAGAGCCGGCCGTCGGCGACGGCGCGCGCTCCGGAGAATGGTTCCCCCGAGGTGTCCATGAGCCGACGCTCGCACGACCACCACTGGTGGCCCGCCTGCTCGGCTGGGCCTTCGCGGGTGCCTGTGGACGGGCGGCGAGCGTCGTCCCCATCCCGCGACCGGCCCTTGCATTGAACGGGGGTTCATGCGTCATCCGCGTGCCGGACGTCGCGCATGAACCCCCGTTCAATCCTTGGGGGGCGGCGTCAGGCCTTGCCGGTGCCCTCGGCGATCGCGCTGTCGAGCTGGGTGACCATCGTCGTGCCCAGCGCGATCAGCTCGCGGACCTGGTCGTCGTCGAGGCCGTCGAAGACGAGTGCCTGCACCGTCTCGACATGGCCGGGGGCCGCCTCCGCGACCTTGGCGTGCCCGGCAGCGGTGAGCACGGCGAAGGAGCCTCGGGCCCCGACGATCGCCTTGCGGCGCACCCAGCCCGCCTTCTCCATCTTCGTGATCACATGCGACAGCCGGGACAGCGAGGCGTTGGCCGCAGTGGCGAGCACGCTGAGCTGCAGGCGCCGCTTGGGTGCCTCCGACAGGACGGCGAGGACGAAGTACTCGAAATGGGTGAGCTTCGCGTCGCGCTGCAGCTGGGTGTCGAGGGCGGCGGGGAGTCGCGTGGTCAGCGCGACCAGCTCCCGCCAGGCCCGCTGCTGTTCGTCGGTGAGCCAGCGCGGTTCGTGCGTCTCCTGTGCCTCGGTCATCTGCCGCCCCTCGGAATAGTTGTGGCCGGTACGCGTTGACCCTACGGTAGTTGAAGCTTCAATGTAAGGGAGTGGACATGTCGGATCTCGTCATGCCGTCGCTGTACCTCAGCCATGGTGCACCGCCGCTCGTCGACGACGCACTGTGGGTCTCGCAACTGCAGGCGTGGTCGGCGAATCTGCCGCGACCGACGGCGATCCTGATGGTGTCGGCGCACTGGGAGTCCGCGCCGCTGACCATCGGGTCGGTCACCACGGGAACTCCACTGGTCTATGACTTCGGCGGATTCGACCCCAAATACCGCCGGGTCCGGTATCCCGCGCCGGGGGCGCCCGACCTGGCGCGACAGGTCGCCGCGCTGATGCCCGACGACGAACCGGTGTACCACCGGCCGGACCGCGGGCTTGATCACGGCGCCTACGTCCCGTTGACCGTGATGTACCCGGACGCCGACATTCCGGTGCTCCAGATGTCGATGCCCACCCTCGACCCGCAGCGGCTGCTGCACCTGGGGGAACGGCTGCGCCCCCTGCGCGACGCGGGCGTGCTGATCGTGGGGTCCGGATTCACCACCCACGGGCTGCCGTTCCTGCGGGACTGGACGCCCACCGCCGCCGCGCCTGGCTGGTCTCGGGAATTCGACGCATGGGCCAGCGAGCGCTTCGCCGCAGGCGACGTCGACGCGCTGGTCGACTTCCGGGCACAGGCACCGGGCATGCCGTACGCGCATCCGACGATCGAACACTTCGCGCCGCTGTTCGTCGCGCTCGGGGCGTCCAGCGATCCCGAGCAGACTCCCGAGCAGGTCGTCGACGGATTCTGGATGGGACTGTCCAAGCGGTCCCTGCAGCTGGCGTAGGCAGCTCCGCCGCCCGTGCGTGATTCTTACCCCGATCGGGGTAAAAATCACGCACGGGCGCGTCAGCGCTTCAGGAAGCTGAGCGCCTGGTCGGCGTGCGTGCTGGCGCGCAGCTCGCTGGCGATCACCTTCAGCACCGTGCGGTCGGTGCCGATGACGAAGGTGGTGCGCTTCACCGGCGACAGCCGCGCGAGCATCCCGCGCCGGACCCCGAACTGCTCGGCGACCGCACCGCCGACATCGGAGAGCAGCGGATAGTCGAACGACTTCGCCGCCGCGAACGACGCCTGCGTCGCCACCGGATCCACCGAGATCCCCGCCCGCGCCGCTCCGACCGCCGCGAACTCGGCAGCGAGGTCCCGGAAATGGCAGGCCTCCGCGGTGCACACCGGGGTGTTCGCCGCCGGGTAGAAGAACAACACCAGCGGCCCGTCGGCGACCAGTTCGGACAGCGTGCGCACCGCGCCGGTCTGGTCGGGGAGCGCGAAATCGGGGGCCTGATCACCGGTCTGCATGCGCGCGAGGCTACCGCGCGCGACCGCCACCGAATCGGGGCTGGGATGATGGGCGCATGCCCGGCGAGTCGATCACCGTGACCCCCGCAGCCGCCGCGACGGCCGCAGCCACCACCACCCGTGCACAGTTCCGTGCGCTGGCGGCCGAGCATCGGGTCGTCCCGGTGACCCGAAAGGTCTTGGCGGACGCGGAAACCCCGCTCTCCGCGTACCGCAAGCTCGCGGCGGACCGGCCCGGAACGTTCCTGCTCGAGTCCGCCGAGAACGGCCGCTCCTGGTCCCGCTGGTCGTTTATCGGTGCGGGCAGCCCCGCGGCCCTGACCGTCGTGGACGGCGAGGCCGCCTGGTACGGCAACGTTCCGGCCGGCGCCCCCTGCGGCGGCGACCCGATCGCCGCGCTCGGCCAGACCCTCGAACTGCTGCGCAGCGAACGCCTGCCCGACCTGCCCCCGTTGACCGGCGGCATGGTCGGGTTCATGGGCTACGACGTCGTGCGCCGCCTCGAACGGCTGCCGAGTCACGCCGTCGACGACCTGCAGATCCCCGAGATGGTGATGCTGCTCGCCACCGACCTGGCCGCCGTCGACCACCACGAGGGGGCGATCACGCTGATCGCCAACGCGGTGAACTGGGACGGCAGCGACGACCGCGTCGACGAGGCGTACGACGACGCCGTCGCCCGGCTCGACGCGATGACCAGCGCCCTCACCGCGCAGGCGCCGTCGACGGTGTCGGCGTTCACCACCCCCGCACCCGAGTTCCGGCGGCAGCGCAGCACCGAGGAGTTCGGCACCGACGTGCGCAGGCTGATCGCCGAGATCGAGGCCGGTGAGGCGTTCCAGGTGGTGCTCTCGCAACGCTTCGAGATGGACACCGACGCCGCCCCGGTGGACATCTACCGGATGCTGCGCGCGTCCAACCCGAGCCCGTACATGTACCTCGTCAACGTCCCGGACGGGGACGGTGGCACCGCGTTCGCGATCGTCGGGTCGAGCCCCGAGTCCCTCGTCACCGTCAAGGACGGCACCGCGACCACGCACCCGATCGCGGGCACCCGGTGGCGCGGCACCACCGAGGAGGAGGACCTGCTGCTCGAGAAGGACCTGATCGCCGACGAGAAGGAGAACTCCGAGCACCTGATGCTCGTCGACCTCGGCCGCAACGACCTCGGCCGGGTGTGCGAGCCGGGGACGGTCCGCGTGCACGACTACCGGCACGTCGAGCGCTACAGCCACGTCATGCACCTGGTCTCCACGGTCACCGGCCGCCTCGCCGACGGCAAGCATGCCCTCGACGCGGTCACCGCCTGCTTCCCGGCGGGGACCCTGTCCGGGGCGCCGAAGGTGCGGGCGATGGAGCTGATCGACGAGCTCGAACCGACCCGCCGCGGCATCTACGGCGGCATCGTCGGCTACCTCGACTTCGCGGGTGACGCCGACACCGCGATCGCGATCCGGTCCGCGCTGGTCAAGGACGGCACCGCGTACGTGCAGGCCGGGGCCGGTGTGGTCGCCGACTCCGACCCGGTCTACGAGGACACCGAGGCCCGGAACAAGGCGATGTCGGCGCTCAGCGCGATCGCCGCGGCGGGCACCCTGCGCACCCTCGGAGTCACCGATGAGTGACGCCGACACCGCATCTCCCCGCCGCTCCGCCGCTGCCGCCGCGTTGCCTGCGCTGCTGCTCGCGGTCGCGGCGCTGTGCCTGTGGGCGGCATCGCGGATGACGTGGGTGCGGATCGATTCGTCCGACGGGCTCGGTGAGGCCCGCACCGTCGACCTCATCGGCGGCACCTGGGCGGCGGCAACCACGCCGCTGGCGCTGGCGTTGCTGGCCGCGATCGCCGCGTCGTTCGCGGTCCGCGGGTGGGCGTTGCGGGTGGTCGCGGTTGCGGTCGCGGCGGTCGCGGTCGCCGCGATCGTGCCCGCCGCGCAACTGCTGGTGTCGGAGGTGGACCCGGCACGGGCCGGTCGCCTCGCGGAACTGCCCGACCGCGCCGAGGTCACCGCCAGCGAGGTGTCCGTTGCGCCCGCCATGCTGGTGATCGTCGGGGGTGTGCTCGCGCTGGCCGCTGCGGTCGCGCTGCTGCGCAAGGCGTCGGTCGCCGCGGGTCTGTCGTCGAAGTACGCGGCACCCGCCGCCCGCAGGGACGAGGCGGCCCAGCGTCGCGATTCGGCGGAACCGCCGAGCCAGCGGGTGCTGTGGGATGCCCTCGACGCGGGCGACGATCCCACCGACGATTCCGCGGAGGAGGGTCCCGGCGAGGCCGACGGGCCCGGCCCGTCCGCTGGCACGGACACCCGCCGTTAGTCAAGAGAACGGCGGGCTCTAGGCTGGCTTCACCGGATGACGTTCCTCACAATCGGCGACAGCCCAGAAAGGACTCGGGACGAAATGACTGTTCTCGATTCGATTCTCGACGGGGTGCGCGCCGACGTCGCCGCCCGCGAGGCCGTCCTCGACTTCGCCGCGGTGAAGGCGGCTGCGGCTGCCGCCAAGCCCGCGCTCGACGCGGCCGCTGCGCTCCGCGCCGACGGCATCGGGGTCATCGCGGAGGTCAAGCGGGCCAGCCCGTCCAAGGGTGCGCTGTCGACGATCACCGACCCCGCCGCCCTGGCCCGCGCCTACGAGGAGGGCGGCGCCCGGGTGATCAGCGTGCTCACCGAAGAGCGCCGGTTCAAGGGGTCCCTCGCGGACCTCGATGCGGTGCGCCGGGCGGTGAGCATCCCGATCCTGCGCAAGGACTTCATCGTCGGCCCGTACCAGATCCACGAGGCCCGCGCGCACGGCGCGGACGTGATCCTGCTGATCGTCGCCGCCCTCGACCAGAACACCCTCGCCTCGCTGCTCGACCGGACCGAGTCCCTCGGCATGACGGCCCTCGTCGAGGTGCACACCGAGGAGGAGGCGGACCGCGCCCTCGAGGCGGGCGCCAGCGTCATCGGGATCAACGCACGCAACCTCAAGACCCTTGACGTGGACCGGGACACCTTCGGCCGGATCGCGCCCGGTCTCCCGAGCCGCGTCGTGAAGATCGCCGAGTCCGGGGTCCGGGGTCCCGCGGACCTGCTCGCCTACGCCGGTGCAGGCGCGGACGCGGTGCTCGTCGGCGAGGGGCTGGTCACCAGCGGCGATCCGCGGACCGCGGTGAAGGATCTCGTCGCGGCAGGCACCCATCCGTCGTGCCCGAAACCGGCACGCTGACCGGCTGACCCGGGCGGGAGACCGCCCCCGCCCCTAGGGCAGACTGGACGGGTGACTGCAGACGATCCCGTACTTTCCGCGAAGGGCTTCCCCAGCACGAACCAGGGCCTGCCACTGATGAGCGATGCAGTGGCGACCCCCACCGCGCACGAACCTGACGCGGGTGGACATTTCGGGGTCTTCGGCGGCCGCTACCTTCCCGAGGCCCTGATGGCCGTCATCGAAGAGGTGACCGCCGCCTACGAGAAGGAACGCGGCGACCCCGGCTTCCTTGCCGAACTCGACCGCCTCCAGCGCGACTACACCGGGCGGCCCTCGCCGGTGTACGAGGCCACCCGGCTCAGCGAGCACGCGGGCGGTGCGCGACTGCTGCTCAAGCGCGAGGACCTCAACCACACCGGGTCCCACAAGATCAACAACGTGCTCGGGCAGGTGCTGCTCGCCAAGCGGATGGGTAAGACCCGCGTCATCGCCGAGACCGGGGCTGGCCAGCACGGCGTCGCGACCGCGACCGCGTGCGCCCTCTTCGGGCTCGACTGCCTCGTCTACATGGGCGAGGTCGACACCCAGCGGCAGGCACTCAACGTCGCCCGCATGCGACTGCTCGGCGCCGAGGTGATCGCCGCGAAGACCGGGTCGCGCACCCTCAAGGACGCCATCAACGAGGCGATGCGGGACTGGGTCACCAACGCCGACAACACCTACTACTGCTTCGGGACCGCCGCCGGTCCGCACCCGTTCCCGGCGATGGTCCGCGATTTCCAGCGCATCATCGGTCTTGAGGCGCGTGCCCAGGTGCAGGCCTCGACCGGTCGGCTGCCCGACGCGGTCGTCGCGTGTGTCGGCGGCGGATCCAACGCGATCGGCATCTTCCATCCGTTCATCGACGACGCCGCGGTGCGGCTGGTCGGCATCGAGGCGGGCGGCGACGGCGTGGACACCGGGCGGCACGCCGCGACGATCGGCGGCGGCAGCCACGGCGCGCTGCACGGCGCGTACTCGTACCTGCTGCAGGATGAGGACGGGCAGACCATCGAGTCGCACTCGATCTCCGCCGGACTGGACTATCCCGGTGTCGGGCCGGAGCATTCGTGGCTCGCCGATACCGGTCGCGCCGAATATCGGTCGGCCACCGACACCGCCGCGATGGACGCGTTCGCGTTGCTGTGCCGCACCGAGGGCATCATCCCGGCGATCGAGTCCGCCCACGCCGTCGCGGGAGCACTCGAGGTCGGCAGGGAACTCGGCGAGGGCGCGATTGTGCTGGTGAACATCTCGGGCCGCGGCGACAAGGACGTCGACACCGCAGGCAAGTGGTTCGGATATCTCCCCGCAGACAGCACCGACGCCGAAGGAGCAGCGCAGTGAGCGCCCCGCACGAACGCCTCACCGAGATCTTCACGAGCTGCCGCGCCGAGAAGCGCGCCGCGCTGGTCGGGTACCTGCCGGTCGGCTATCCGACCGTCGCGGAGTCCGTCGCGGCCGTCACCACCCTCGTCGAGGCGGGCTGCGACCTCGTCGAGGTCGGCATCCCCTACAGCGACCCGGTGATGGACGGCACCACGATCCAGGACGCCGCCACCGCGGCGCTGGCCGCCGGGGTGCGCGTACGTGACGTGTTCCCTGCCGTGCAGGCCGTCACCGACGCGGGCGGGGCCGCGGTCGTCATGACCTACTGGAACCTGGTGCTCCGGTACGGGGTCGACAACTTCGCCCGTGACCTGGCCGCCGCGGGTGGGCTCGGGATAATCACCCCGGACCTGATCCCCGACGAGGCCGCCGAGTGGATCGCCGCCTCCGACAAGTACGGCCTCGGCCGCATCTTCCTGGTGTCGCCGTCGTCGACCAACGAGCGGCTCGCGATGACGCTGGACCAGTGCCGCGGCTTCGTGTACGCGACGTCGACGATGGGGGTCACCGGTGCCCGCGACAACGTCGACAACCGTGCGCCGGAACTGGTTGCCCGGGTTCGGGAGCACTCCGACATCCCCGTCGGCGTCGGTCTCGGCGTCCGATCCGGGGCGCAGGCCGCCGAGATCGCCGCGTACGCGGATGCGGTCATCGTCGGCTCCGCGCTCGTCACCGCGACGGCGGCGGGCCCGGATGCGTTGCGGGCCCTGACGACCGAACTCGCCGCCGGTGTCCGTTCGGCTACCGTGGCGTCGTGACGTCGACAGTCGAACTGCTCGCCTACCTCCCGAGTCCGCCGCAGGGGGTGTGGACCATCGGTCCGGTGCCGCTGCGGGCCTACGCCCTGTGCATCATCGCGGGCATCGTGGTCGCGGTGGTGTGGGGTGATCGCCGCTGGGTCGCCCGCGGGGGCGAGAAGGGCACCGTCCTCGACGTCGCGATCTGGGCGGTGCCGTTCGGCCTGGTCGGTGGCAGGCTGTACCACGTCCTCACCGACTGGAGCACCTACTTCGGGGAGGGTGGCAGCCCCGCCGACGCGCTGAAGATCTGGCAGGGTGGCCTCGGGATCTGGGGCGCGGTCGCGCTCGGCGCGGTCGGCGCGTGGATCGGCTGCCGCCGGATGGGGGTGTCCGTCGCCGCGCTCGGTGACGCGATCGCCCCGGCAGTCCTGCTGGCGCAGGCCATCGGCCGGCTCGGAAACTGGTTCAACCAGGAACTGTACGGCCGGGAGACGACGGTGCCGTGGGGGCTGGAGATCTATCAGCGGGTGAACGAGGCGGGCCGCCTCGACGCGCTGACCGGCACCTCCAACGGTGTCGTCGAGAGGGTTGTGCACCCGACCTTCCTGTATGAACTGGTCTGGAACGTCCTGGTCGTGATCCTGCTGGTCTGGGTGGACCGCCGCTTCCGGATCGGGCACGGCCGCCTGTTCGCGCTGTATGTGGCCGGCTACTGCCTCGGCCGGTTCTTCGTGGAGCTGATGCGTGACGACCACGCCACCCTGATCGCCGGGATCCGGATCAACTCGTTCACCGCGGCGATCGTATTCGCCTGTGCGGTGGCGTACGTTGTCCTCGCGACGAAGGGTCGCGAGACGCCCGCTGAACTGCGGATCGGGAAGGCCCGCACCGAGTACGTCGCCGAGCACCCCGACGCGGCGCCCGCCGCCGACGGTGACGCCGCCGACGGCGACCCGGCCGCGCGGGCGAAGGGCACAACGACACCGGGGGAGGACTCGTGACCACACCCGACGACGACTGGCAGAAGCGCATCGAGAACGGTGGCAGCTGGGCCGACCCGGGGCCCGGGTATCCGCCGCCGCCGAGCGGCGGGACCGCCGACTCGCGGCCGCCCGGACCCGTGTACGGGGCGCCCAGTACCGGCCATCCGCCGCCCGGGTTCCCGCCGCTGGACGCGACGCAGCAGTTCGCCGCGGTGCCGGGATATGGCTACGCCCCCGCGGACGCGGGCGCGCCGTACGGCCGCGACCCGGTCACCGGGGAGCCGTTGTCGGACAAGTCGAAGGTCGCGGCCGGGCTGCTGCAGATCCTGCTCGGCATGGTCGGGGTGTGCGGGGTGGGCAGGCTCTATACCGGCAGCACCAACATCGGGCTCGCGCAGCTGCTGCTGTTCTGGGTCGGCTTCCCGGCAATGTTCCTGCTCGTCGGGTTTCTGATCGTGCCCGCGGTGTGGATCTGGGCGTTCGTCGACGGGATCCTGATGCTGACCGGGGCGGTCCGGGACGGGCAGGGGCGCAAGCTCCGCGACTGACCGCTCGACACCCGATGCCCGTGTGCACACCCGTTCTGCCGGCTGCACACGGGCGTTGGGCGTGCAGTGGGGGTGTGCGTGCCGGAGCGGGCGTGTGCACAGGGGGTGCCGCCGACCGACGGTGCCTGAAACCGGCACTCCTGCCAGCGGCGTTTCCGGCCTACACTGAGCGCACCCGAGTGTGACGCTCGGCCGACTGCGACCTGTGCGCCACACCGGACGTCGTCCACCCCCATGCGCCGCGTGCCATGACGGTGGCCGCCGAGTGGAGGTGTCAGGTGCTGTTCTCCCGGATACCCGAGCCGCGGGGCCTCTACGACCCGGCGCGTGAGTCCGACTCCTGCGGAGTCGCGATGGTCGCGGACCTGCACGGCCGCCGCAGCCACGGCATCGTCACCGACGGGCTGCTCGCCCTCGCGAACCTCGAACACCGCGGCGCGGCTGGCTCGGAGCCGAACAGCGGGGACGGCGCCGGGATCCTGCTGCAGCTGCCGGTCGAGCTGCTCGCCGCCGTCACCGGGTTCGACCTTCCCGACCCCGACCCGAACGGCGGCAACCGGTTCGCCGCAGGCATCTGCTTCCTGCCCCGCGACCCGGACGCCCGCCGCGCCGCGGTGACGCGCATCGAGCGGATCGCGGTGCAGGAGCACCTGGACGTGCTCGGGTGGCGGGAGGTGCCCGTCGACCCGGACGGCGCCGACATCGGCGCGGGCGCCCGCGACTGCATGCCGCACCTGAGTCAGCTGTTCGTCGCCGCCCGGGCGGGCCCGGAGGGCGTCCGCGCCTCCGGGCTCGACCTCGATCGGCTCGTCTACCCGCTGCGCAAGCGCGCCGAGCAGGCCCCCGACGACGAGCGCCTCGGCGTCTACTTCCCGTCCCTGTCCGCCAGGACGCTGGTGTACAAGGGAATGCTCACCACCACCCAACTGCCCGCCTTCTTCCCCGACCTACGCGACCCGCGGTGCGTCAGCGCGATCGCGATCGTGCATAGTCGCTTCTCCACCAACACGTTCCCGTCCTGGCCGCTTGCGCACCCGTTCCGGTACGTCGCGCACAACGGCGAGATCAACACCGTCCGCGGCAACCGGAATCGGATGCGGGCACGGGAGGCGCTGCTCGCGTCCGACCTGATCCCCGGCGATCTGCGGCGGCTGTATCCGATCTGCACGCCCGACGCCTCGGACTCCGCGTCGTTCGATGAGGTTCTCGAGCTGCTGCACCTCGGCGGCCGCAGCGTCGAGCACGCGGTGATGATGATGATCCCCGAGGCGTGGGAGAACCACCGGGCGATGCCGCAGTCCCGCCGCGACTTCTACCGCTACCACGCCTGCCTGATGGAACCGTGGGACGGGCCCGCCTGCGTGACGTTCACCGACGGCACCCGGGTCGGGGCGGTGCTGGACCGCAACGGGCTGCGGCCGGGCCGGTGGTGGCGGACGGTGGACGACCGCATCGTCCTCGCGAGCGAGGCCGGGGTGCTCGACGTCGAACCGTCGCGGGTGCTGGCGAAGGGCCGACTCGAGCCGGGTCGGATGTTCCTCGTCGACACGGCGGCGGGCCGGATTGTGCCCGACCCGGAGATCAAGGCGGACCTCGCCGCCGCCCGCCCGTACGGCGAGTGGCTGTACGCGGGCCTGCTCGGATTGGACGAGTTGCCCGCCCGGCCGCCGATCGTGCACCCGCACGAGTCGGTGCTGCGCAGGCAGGTCGCGTTCGGGTACACCGAGGAGGATCTGCGGATCCTGCTCACCCCGATGGCGTCGGGCGGCGGTGAGCCGCTCGGGTCGATGGGCACCGACACCCCCGTCGCGGTGATGTCGCAGCGTCCGCGGCTGCTGTACGACTACTTCGTCGAACTGTTCGCGCAGGTCACCAACCCGCCGCTGGACGCGATCCGGGAGGAGGTCGTCACCTCCCTGACCCGGGTGATGGGACCCGAGCAGAACCTGCTGCACCCCACCGCCGCGTCCTGCAGGCAGATCGTGCTGTCGTGGCCGGTGCTCGACAACGAGGCGCTCGGCAGGATCATCCACATCGACGACGAGGGCGACCACGCCGGGCTCGCGGCGACGGTGCTGCCCGCCCTGTACGACGTGGCGGACGGCGGGGACGGCATGGTGCGGGCGATCGAGGATCTGCGGGCCCGGGCGAGCGCAGCGATCGCCGACGGGTATCGCACCCTGGTGATCTCCGACCGCGACTCCGACCACGCCCGCGCCCCGATCCCGTCGTTGCTCGCGGTGTCGGCGGTGCACCACCACCTGATCCGGACCAGGGAACGCACCAAGGTCGCGCTCGTCGTCGAGTCCGGCGACGCCCGCGAGGTGCACCACGTGGCGTTGCTGATTGGGTTCGGGGCGGCCGCCGTCAACCCGTACCTGGCGATGGAGACGATCGAGGACCTCGTCGCGGAGGGCGAGCTGACGGGTCTGGAACCGGCGGTCGCGGTCCGCAACTATCTGACCGCGCTCGGCAGGGGGGTGCTCAAGGTGATGTCGAAGATGGGCATCTCCACGGTCGGGTCCTACACGGCGGCACAGGTTTTCGAGGCGATTGGGCTGGACCGCGCGGTGGTGCACGAGTACTTCCGCGGCACCACCTCGACGCTGGGCGGTGTCGGGGTCGACGTCCTCGCCTCGGAGGTCGCCGCCCGGCACCGGATGGCGTATCCGGACAACCCGGCCGACCTCGCGCACCGCCGCCTCGACGTCGGTGGCGAGTATCAGTATCGCAGGGAGGGTGAACTGCACCTGTTCACGCCGGAGACGGTGTTCCTGCTGCAGCACGCGACCCGCACCGGCCGCCGCGACGTGTTCGCCCGCTACAGCGCGGAGGTGAACACCCTCGCCGAGCGCGGCGGGGCGTTGCGCGGCCTGTTCCGGTTCCGGGAGGGGGTGCTGCCGCCGGTTCCGCTCGCCGAGGTGGAGCCGGTGGAGAGCATCGTCACCCGCTTCAACACCGGCGCGATGAGCTACGGGTCCATCTCCGCGGAGGCACACGAGACGATGGCCGTCGCGATGAACCGTCTTGGGGGGCGGTCGAATTCGGGTGAGGGTGGGGAGAACGCGGACCGGCTGCGGGATCCGCTGCGGCGCAGCGCCGTCAAGCAGGTCGCCAGCGGTCGATTCGGGGTGACCGGCGACTATCTCGTCAACGCCACCGACATCCAGATCAAGGTGGCGCAGGGCGCCAAGCCGGGCGAGGGCGGCCAGCTGCCCCCGTTCAAGGTGTATCCGTGGATCGCGGAGACCCGGCACTCGACCCCCGGTGTCGGGCTGATCTCCCCGCCGCCACACCACGACGTCTACTCCATCGAGGACCTCGCCCAGCTGATCCACGACCTGAAGAACGTCAACGAGAACGCCAGGGTGCACGTCAAACTGGTCAGCTCCGTCGGGGTCGGCACGGTCGCCGCTGGGGTGTCGAAGGCGCACGCCGATGTGGTGCTGATCTCCGGCAGCGACGGCGGCACCGGGGCCTCGCCGCTGACCTCGCTCAAGCACGCGGGGACGCCGTGGGAGATCGGTCTCGCCGACACCCAGCAGACCCTTGCCCTGAACGGGCTGCGGGACCGGATCACCGTCCAGTGCGACGGCGGCCTGCGGACCGGTCGGGACGTGATGGTCGCGGCGCTGCTCGGCGCCGAGGAGTACGGCTTCTCCACCGCGCCGCTCGTCGTCGCGGGCTGCATCATGATGCGGGTGTGTCACCTCGACACCTGCCCGGTCGGGGTCGCCACCCAGAACCCGGTGCTGCGGGCCCGGTACACCGGCCGACCGGAGTTCGTCGAGGAGTTCTTCCGGTTCGTGGCGGAGGAGGTTCGCGAACACCTCGCCAGGCTCGGGCTGCGGAGCATCGACGAGGCGACCGGCCGCGCCGACCTGCTGGACACCGCGGCGGGGGTGGCGCACTGGAAGAGCCGCGGCCTGGACCTGACGCCGATCTTCCTGGCGCCCGCCAGGCCCGACGGCGCACCGTCGCCGCAGCGGCACCGGGTCCGCGGCCAGGACCACGGGCTCGACCGCGCGTTGGACCGCAGCCTGATCCAGCTGGCGGAGGGCGCCCTCGAGGACGCGCACCCGGTGCGGCTGCGGCTGCCGGTGCGCAACGTCAACCGCACCGTCGGGACCCTGCTCGGCGCCGAGGTGACCCGCCGCTACGGCGCGACTGGGCTGCCGGACGAGACCATCGTCGTGACCCTGACCGGGTCGGCGGGGCAGTCCCTCGGCGCCTTCGTCCCGCCGGGGATCACCCTCGAGATGATCGGCGACGCCAACGATTACGTCGGCAAGGGGCTCTCCGGCGGACGGATCGTGGTGCGGCCCGCCGCGGACGCGCCGTTCGACGCGGAGCAGCAGGTGATCGCGGGCAACACCATCCTCTACGGCGCCACCTCCGGGGAGGTGTTCCTGCGGGGCCGGGTGGGGGAGCGATTCGCGGTCCGCAACTCGGGGGCGACGGCGGTCGTCGAGGGCGTCGGCGACCATGCCTGCGAGTACATGACCGGTGGCCGGGTGGTGATCCTCGGACCGACGGGACGCAATGTGGCTGCCGGGATGTCCGGGGGCATCGCCTACGTGCTGAACCTGGATCCGACGCTGGTCAACACCGCGATGGTCGACCTCGAACTGCTCGACCCCGACGACCTCGACTGGGTGCGCGACGCCGTTGCCGCGCACCGCGACCGCACCGGATCGCCGGTCGCGGCGTCGGTGCTCGCCGACTGGCCGCGGCGCAGCGGACTGTTCACCAAGATCCTCCCGGTCGACTACAAACGGGTGCTGGAGGCGACCCGGCTTGCGCGCGCCGAGGGTCGCGACGTCGACACCGCGATCATGGAGGCGGCCCGTGGCTGACCCGCACGGCTTTCTCCGGATTCGCAAGAGTGAGGCCCCGAAACGTCCTGTCGCCGAGCGGGTTCGGGACTGGGCGGAGGTCGGTGCCGGTCAGGCGGGCGAGGAGCGGGCCAGGGAGGTCGCGGAGCAGGGCGCCCGCTGCATGGACTGCGGCATCCCCTTCTGCCACTCCGGGACCGCGGGCTGCCCGCTCGGCAACCTGATTCCGGAATGGAACGACCTGGTGCGGCGCGGACGCTGGTCCGCCGCCGCGGACCGGTTGCACGCGACCAACAACTTCCCCGAGTTCACCGGCCGGATCTGTCCGGCGCCGTGCGAGGCGGCCTGCGTGCTGTCCATCGCCGAGCACGACACCGGCGGCAGCGTGACGATCAAACGGATCGAGCAGGCGATCGCCGACGCGGCATGGGAGGCGCACGCGGTGCCGCCGGTCCCGCCGCGGGTCCGCAGCGGGCGGGCGGTCGCGGTGGTCGGGTCGGGGCCGGCCGGGCTCGCTGCGGCGCAGCAGCTGACCCGCGCCGGGCACGACGTCACCGTGTTCGAACGGGATGACCGGCTCGGCGGGTTGCTCCGCTACGGGATCCCCGCGTTCAAGCTCGACAAGACGGTCATCGACCGCAGGGTCGAACAGATGCGCGCCGAGGGGACCCGGTTCGTCACCGACTGCGAGGTGGGCGTCGATCTCACCGCTGCGCAGCTGCGGGAGCGCTTCGACGCGGTGGTGCTTGCCGTCGGTGCGCTGCTGGCGCGGGACAACACCACCGTCCACGGACGCGAGCTAGACGGCATCCACCTGGCGATGGAGCATCTGGTGCTCGCGAATCGGGAATGCGAGGGTGACGGCGTCAGCCCGATCACCGGGCACGGTAAGCATGTGGTGATCATTGGCGGGGGCGACACCGGCGCCGACTGCCTCGGGACCGTGCACCGGCAGGGTGCGCTGTCGGTGACGCAGCTCGACTATCACCCGGAGGCGCCCGTCGTCCGCGACGACGAGCGGTCGCCGTGGCCGTCGTGGCCGATGGTGCTGCGCACCTCACCCGCGCACGCCGAGGGGGGTGTTCGGCGGTACGAGGTTGCGGTGCAACGCTTTGTGGGGGACGAGGCCGGGCACGTGCGGTCGATGGTGCTGGCCGAGGTGCGGGTCACCCGCGACGCGCGGGGGCGCAGGCACATCAGCCCGATCGGGGAGGAAGTCGAATTACCCTGCGACATGGCGCTTCTCGCGATCGGGTTCGAGGGGGTCGAGCACGAGCCGCTGCTGGAGGGTCTCGGTCTCAAGCTCACCGGCCGCGGCGTGCTGGGGTGCGGGTCGGACTGGCAGACCGGCGCGCCGGGGGTGTTCGTGTGCGGCGACGCCCACCGCGGGGCCTCGCTGGTGGTGTGGGCGATCGCCGAGGGCCGGTCCGCGGCGCGCGCCGCCGACGAATTCCTCACCGGGCGCTCGGATCTCCCCGCCCCGGTGCACCCGACGTCGCTGCCCCTCGAGGTGCTCTAGAACGGTCGGTGACCTGCGGGTGAACGGACGCCGACGGCGCCGTGTTCACAGACATGTGAAGGGATTCGCGGGGGAGTGAATGGAACCGGATCGGCTCACGGACTAGGGTTGAGCCCGTGACCCGACGGACAAAGATTGTGTGCACCCTCGGCCCCGCGGTGGCCTCCGAGCAGAAGATCCGCGACCTCGTCGCCAGCGGCATGGACGTCGCCCGCCTCAACTTCAGTCACGGCGAGCATGCCGACCACGAACACAACTATCACCTCGTCCGGGGCGCCTCCGACGCCACCGGCAAGGCCGTCGGCATCCTGGCCGACCTCCAGGGTCCGAAGATCCGGCTCGGCCGGTTCGCCACCGGTTCGACGGTGTGGGAGAACGGCGAGGAGGTGCGGATCACGGTCGAGGAGTGCGAGGGCACCCACGATCGGGTCTCGACCACCTACAAGGAACTCGCGCAGGACGCCAAGGCGGGTGACCGCCTCCTCGTCGACGACGGCAAGGTCGGACTCGAGGTCGTGCGCGTCGACGGCAACGACGTCGTCTGCCGGGTCACCGAGGGCGGACCGGTCAGCAACAACAAGGGTGTCTCGCTGCCGGGCATGAACGTCTCGGTGCCCGCGCTGTCCGAGAAGGACATCGAGGACCTCGAGTTCGCGCTCCGCCTCGGGGTCGACTTCATCGCGCTCTCGTTCGTGCGGTCACCCGCCGACGTGGAACTCGTGCATGCGGTGATGGATCGGGTCGGGCGCCGCATCCCGGTCATCGCCAAGCTGGAGAAGCCGGAGGCGATCGAGGCGCTCGAGGCGGTGGTCCTCGCCTTCGACGCGGTGATGGTCGCCCGCGGGGATCTGGGTGTCGAACTGCCGCTGGAGCAGGTGCCGCTGGTGCAGAAGCGGGCCATCCAGATCGCACGGGAGAACGCGAAGCCGGTCATCGTCGCGACGCAGATGCTCGACTCGATGATCGAGAACTCGCGGCCAACCCGGGCCGAGGCATCCGACGTCGCCAACGCCGTGCTCGACGGCGCCGACGCGGTGATGCTCTCCGGTGAGACGTCGATCGGCAAGTACCCGATCGAGACGGTCGAGACGATGGCCCGGATCGTGGAGGCCGTCGAGTCCGAGTCGACCCGGGTGCCGCCGCTGACCCACGTGCCGCGGACCAAGCGCGGCGTCATCTCCTATGCCGCCCGCGACATCGGTGAGCGCCTCGACGCGAAGGCGCTCGTCGCGTTCACCCAGTCCGGTGACACGGTGCGGCGCCTGGCCCGGCTGCACACCCCGCTGCCGCTGCTCGCGTTCACGCCGCTGCCGGAGGTGCGCAGCCAGCTCGCGCTGACCTGGGGCACCGAGACCTTCCTCGTGCCGCCGGTCTCGACCACCGACATCATGATCGGCCAGGTCGACACCGCGCTGCTGTCCCTCGGCCGGTACGCCAAGGGCGATCAGGTGGTGATCGTCGCCGGATCGCCGCCCGGCACCGTAGGCTCCACCAATCTGATTCACGTCCATCGGATCGGGGAAGAGGACCACTAGGTGAGTGACGCGGGTGCTGGCAGCGGGATCGTGACGACGGAGCAGATCTCGGCGGGCAATGTCCCGCCGGAGCGATCGCAGGATCTGTCGACCCTGCTGGAGCTGCTCGATCTTGAGCAGGCCGGCGAGGACACCTTCCTTGGCCGGCACCCGAGCGGCAGGGGGATCGGCAGCCGGACCTTCGGGGGCCAGCTGGTCGCCCAGTCGGTGATCGCGGCCGGGCGCACCGTCGACGGGGAACGGGCACCGCACCACGTGTCGGTGCACTTCGTCCGCGGCGGCGACCCGAAGCATCCGATCGAGTACCGGGTGGACCGGCTGCGGGACGGGCGGGCGCTGGCGAACCGGCAGGTGACCGCGCTGCAGGACGGTCAGGAACTGTGTGTGGCCCTGATCGGCTTCCAGGATTCGGGTCGCGGGCTCGAGCACGCGACGCGCGGCCCCGCCGTCGCGGATCCGGAGACGCTGCCCACCCTCGGTGAGCGGCTCGTCGGCTTCGAGGACGTGCTGCCCGGGTTCGTCGCCGCGCTACGGCCGATCGACATGCGCTACGTGAACGACCCGTCGTGGGTGCTCAAGGGTACCGGGGAGGCGCTCGGACACAATCGGGTCTGGATGCGCACCGACGGTCCGCTCGCCGACGACCCGCTGCTGCACGCCGCGGCGCTCGCCTACGGCTCGGACACCACCGTGCTGGACTCGATCGTCACCACCCACGGGCTGTCCTGGGGGTTGGACCGGCTCGTCGCGGCCACCGTCAACCATTCGATCTGGCTACACCGGCCGCTGCGGTTCGACGAGTGGGTGCTGTACTCCACCGAGTCTCCGGTCGCCGCCGGATCGCGCGGCCTGGCGACCGGCCACTTCTACTCCAGGGACGGGGACCTGCTCGCGACCGTCGTGCAGGAGGGGATGATTCGGCACTTCCCGAAGCGGGGCTGACCCCGGGAGTACACGGGTTCTCCGCTCGACCGGCCGGTGCACCCCAGCGGCGGTAGACTTCACGCGCTGTTCCCACCGCTACGGGAGGGGTCGCGAGCATGCCCGAATCGTCGTCGCTGGACTGGAATCACGAGTTTGGGAACAGTCTGCGGTGGACCCTCGAGGCCTTCGGTATTTCCGCGGTCTGCTTCCTCCTGATCGGGGTGCTGCTGCTCCGCTTCACCCGCTGGGGTCGACAGTTCTGGCGGATCAGCGGCGCCTACTTCACCGGTCGCGCCAGCGTGCCGGTGTGGGCGTTGCTCGCGGCGGTGCTGTTCATGACCGTGTTCGCGGTCCGGATGACGGTGCTGTTGTCCTACCAGGGCAACGAGATGTACACCTCGCTGCAGTTCGCGGCGCAGGGTTTCGCTCAGGGTGACGCCGCCGCGCTCGACGCAGCCAAGTCGGCCTTCTGGAAGAGCTTGCTGGTCTTCGGAATACTCGCCACCATCCACGTGGCGCGGTCCCTGCTCGACTTCTACATCGGGCAGGGATTCGACATCCGTTGGCGGCGTTGGCTCACCGAGCACGTGACCACCGACTGGCTCGACGGGCGCGCCTTCTACCGGGACCGGTTCGTCGACGCGTCGATCGACAACCCGGATCAGCGGATCCAGGCCGACATCACCGACTTCGTGCAGATATCCCGGACCCTGTCGATGGGCGCGGTCGGCGCCGTGGTCTCGCTGGTCTCGTTCACGAAGATCCTGTGGGACCTGTCCGGCCCGATGACCGTGTTCGGGACCGAGATCCCGAGGGCGATGGTGTTCCTCGTCTTCGGGTACGTCCTGGTGTCGACGATCGTCGCGTTCTGGCTCGGCAGGCCGCTGATCCGGCTGAACTTCTGGAACGAGCGCCTGACAGCGAACTTCCGTTACGCCCTCGTCCGGGTGCGCGACGGCGCCGAGAACGTGGCCTTCTACCGCGGCGAGCACGTCGAACGCCGCGGCCTCCTTGCCCGTTTCGCTGCCGTGCTGCGCAACTACTGGCGGATCGTGTACCGGACGCTGAAGTTCAACGGCTGGAACCTCGGCGTGAACCAGATCGCGGTCGTGTTCCCATTCCTGATCCAGGCCCCGCGCTTCTTCACCGGCACCATCACCCTCGGCGACATGACGCAGTCGGCGACCGCCTTCGGGCAGGTGCACGACTCGCTGTCCTTCTTCCGCGAGTCGTACGACACCTTTGCCGGCTACCGTGCCGCACTGATCCGCCTCGACGGGCTGCGCCGCGCCAACCACGTCTCCCGGGAGCTCCCCACCCTCGCCGCGGCCGACCTCGATGGCGCCCTGGAACTGGAGGACGTGCATGTCCGCACACCGGACGGCACACCGCTCGTGACCGGCCTCGACCTGACGTTGCGGCCGGGGGACGCGCTCGTCGTCAAGGGCAGGTCCGGCAGCGGGAAGACGACCCTGCTGCGCAGCCTCGCGCAGATGTGGCCCTACGCCGAGGGCCGGATCCGGTGTCCCGCCGGGCGTTCGACGCTGTTCCTGTCTCAGATGCCGTATCTGCCGCTCGGGGATCTGCGGACCGTCGTCGCCTACCCGGGCGGGGCGGCCGACGCCGGGGACGACGCGATCCGGGCGGTGCTGCGGAAGGTGCAGCTCGGCAACCTCGGGGACCGGCTCGACGAGGAACAGGACTGGGTGAAGGTCCTCTCGCCCGGTGAGCAGCAGCGGATCGCGTTCGCACGGATCCTGCTGCTGCGTCCGGCCCTTGTCTTCCTCGACGAGGCGACCTCGGCGGTGGATGAGGGCCTCGAGTTCATGCTCTACGACCTGATCCGCACCGAGGTGCCCGACTGCATGCTGTTCAGCGTCAGTCACCGAAGCACCGTCGACCGGCACCACACCCGGCAGCTCGAGTTGAGCGGTGCTGGGGCGTGGGAACTGTCGACGGTGTCGGTGTAGGCGGGCGCGGAGCGGGTCCGCGGCATCAGGGGCGCCAGCCCTCCGGCATGTGCTCGTCGGCGAACGCCAACTTGATCCGGATCAACTCGGACCGATTGGGCTTGCCCGACTTCATCAACAGCCCCTCGATCGCGGCCTGTTGGTCGTACTGCTGAATCTGGTTAGCGTCCATCTTCACCCCGACCAGGGGGCGGACCGGCCCCGGCCTAGGCATAGCGCCGATGTGTGTGTGCGGTCGCGCCCATCTGACCCCTCCCCGACTGCTCCGGATTAGCCGTTCTCGCATGCAATGTAGCGAACCGCCCAGACCGAATAGTACGTTTGCCCGTTTTTCCTGGACGAGTGTCCGATCGGCGACCCGGACCCGGTCACGATCGTTGCCGCCCCATAACGATTGGCGGACATCGGCGGTCCGAGGTTCGGACCCGGAATACCGTGGTCGGGCGGGAGGAACCATCGCGGTGTGGCGCATGGTGCGAACGTGACGGAGGTCCGAATGACGACCGTGCTGAGCCGAGCCTGGCGTTGTCTGGTGCTACTGCTGGTCACGGCGGTCGCGGTCCCGCTGAGCATCGCCGTCGCGCTCCCGGCCACCGCATCGGCGGACCCGTACCGACGACTGCACGAGGACTGGGTGCCGGCGCCGGGCGGAGTCGGGCACATCAAGGTTCGTACCTGGCTGGCGGCCAACGGAAGCGATCGCACCGTCTATCTCCTCGACGGACTGCGCGCCACCGACGACGTCAGCGGCTGGGAGCACGAGACGAACGCTGCCTGGCTCTCCGACCACGGCGTCAACGTCGTCGAACCGGTCGGCGGCCAGTCCAGCTTCTACGCCGACTGGTACGCCCCGAACAACTTCACCAACCAGCCGTACACCTACAAGTGGGAGTCGTTCCTCACCCGGAACCTGCCCGACTTCCTCGCCGCCACCTACGGTTTGAGCCGGTCGAAGAACGCGGTCGTCGGGCTGTCGATGGGCGGCAATGCCGCACTGATCCTGGCGTCGCGGCACCGGGACCAGTTCGCGTTCGCCGGCGCCCTGTCCGGCTACCTGAACCTGTCGGCGCCGGGGATGCGGGAGGCGATCCGGATCGCGATGCTCGACGCGGGCGGCTACAACTCGGACTGCATGTGGGGTCCGCCGTGGGATCCGGCCTGGCTGCTGCACGATCCGTTCGTGCAGGCGGAGGGCCTGCGCGGGTTGCCGATGTGGGTGTCCGCGGGCAGCGGCCTGCCCGGCGAGCACACCCGGCCCGTCGCGCCGATCGACTTCTGGAACACCACGATGGGGATGGGTCTCGAGGCGCTGTCGCTCGCGCAGACCCGGGCGTTCGAGATCCGGCTGCTGACGATGGGCATCGACACCGCCCACTTCGAGTTCCCCGCCACCGGGATTCACGCCTGGCCGTACTGGCAGGACCAGCTGTGGGCGATGCTCCCGATGCTCAAGGGTGCGATCGGCGCGTGACCCGCGGTCAGATCCGTTCCGCTCGGGCGGCGATGTCCCGCAGATCCGTCGTCATCACCTTCCTGGTGACCGCGGCCCCGAGCCGGCCGACGGTGGCGGCGAGCAGACGGTGCAGCACGGAGGTGCCCGGGTCCGCGGCGAACGTCATGGCCAGGTCGGTGCCGGAGCCGGTCGGGGTGAGCGTGAAGACCGTCGCGTACTCGGTGCCGCCGGACCGGGCCCGGACGACGGTGCGGTGCGGGGCATCGACCTCGGCGACCCACATCTCCTCGGTGGCCTCCCTGCCGAACATCGTGCGGGTCTCCCGCCACCGGGTGCCGACCCGGTAGCCGTCGCCCCCGACCCGCTCGATGCGGGTGACGCCGGAGAGGGTGTGCTCGGCGCCATCCAGATCGGTCAGCACCTCCCACACCCGCTCCGGTGTCGCCGCGACGTGGGTGGTGAGTCGAATCTCGTTGCTGGGCATGCAGGCTTCTCCTTGCGGGTTGCATGGACGACCTCATCCGAGGGTACGGGTGGTGCCGCCGCTCCGCGGGGTCCGCGACCGGAGGGTGTGTCAGGAGCAGGTGTTCGCGACCTCGTCACCCGCCATGACGGCGGCGACGAACGAGGCGGTGTCGGCCTCCGACGCGGTGATCGCGCCGCGGTGGTCCTGGCCCGGGTACACCCGGTAGTCGACCGGCGCGGCCGTGCACTTGGAGTTCTTGGGAGGTGCGTGCACTTGTGCGGCAAGCCCGAGCATCGCGCACCGCCGGGGTGGGTCTGGCCTGCCGATTTCCTGGCGTCCCCACCGGCCCGCGGTGTGCGATAGTGTTGCGCGTCACCGCCATCAGGTGACATGTCCCTCACGATACGTAGGAGTAGTTCATGGGCAGCATCGAGGAGATCTTCGCTTCCGTCGCCGACATTCTCGGCGGTCTTGGCCTCGGGTCGAGCGAGGGTGACACCGAGGCGTAGTCGCCCCGGAAGTCCACGGGACCCCGTCGCTCACCGAGCGGCGGGGTCCCGTCGCGTTCGGGTGTCCCGCTGGTTCACGCGGTGCCGATCGCGGCGAGCGCCGCGTCGGCGAGGGCGCGTTCACCGGTCGCGTTCGGGTGCACCGGAACCGGTTGCGTCGCCCCGATCATCGGCTCCACCCAGCGCTGCCCGGCCGGTTGGCAGCCGTCCCGGCCGAGCGAGGCCTGCGCCATATCGACGTACACGCTTCCGGTCTCGGCCGCCGCCGCCGCGACCGCGGCATTGAGGGTGTCCTGCAGGTCGTTCAGGTACGGGATGTCACCTGCCGCAAGGGGCATCGCGGGCGCGCACCCACCGTCGGTGGGGAGCAGGCGCGGATAGCCGACGATCACGACCTGTGCGTGCGGGGCGCGGGCGCGGACGTCACGCAGGGCCTGGACCAGTGCAGGCTGGGTGTTCTCCCGGACCGGGGCGGCGAGACTGTCGCCGTACTGCTGCTGGCACGGGTTCGATGCCGCGGGCCGGAGGGCGGCGGCGCCGATGCACTTGGCCATCGCGAGGCCGAAGGTGTCGTTGTTGTTGCCGCCGATCATCATCGTCACCACGTCCGTCGTCGGGGTGAGCGCATCGAGTTGTGGGGCCAGGCCGGGAAACTGGGGCCGGTAGAAGTCGTCGGTCTTGGCGCCGCCGCAACTGACGTCGGTCAGCCGGTAGCCGCGGTCCTCGGCAACCAGGTGCGCGAAGTTCCGCTCGGACTGCCAGCACGTCGGCAGCGTGCCCGGGACCATCGGTGCCACGCCGGATCCGGCGCTGAAGCTGTCGCCGAGATTGACGTACTCGACCGCTGGGGCGGCGGATGCGGCGACGGATGCGCCGAGTGACACCGTCGCGGCGATCACCGCTCCGGCGGCCAGTGTCCGTCGGGAGGTCCTGTCCACCACTGCCGCACCCCTGTCGCCGTGTCGGATCGCTCGGCGTCGACACCGGATCGACCCCGCGATTGGACAGGAATCTAGACGACTGTCCAGGTGAGGGCAAGGGTGACAGGCGATCAGGCGAGGCAGATCGGGAAGATGACGTTCGGCCCGAACAGCGGGACGATTCCGGCGGGGGCGCAGGCCAGGAAGGCGGCGAGCGGGTCCGCGTGCTGCTGTCCGATCAGGACGACCGGGTGGACCGGGCCGGGTGGCGGCGCCAGCGGTGCGGCGGTCGCCGGGGCCGGCGCGGCGAGGAGTAGGGGAGTCGCCGCCGCGGCGACCAGCGCCGAGCGGAGGGGTGTCGATGTCATGGCGAGCTTCTTCGTGCGATGCGGTGCGGTGTACGTCAACACTGCGCCCTCGCCCCGGGTCGCACAACCCTCGGTGCGGCGCGCCGCGGGGCGACATGGTGGTGAGCGGGTGGTGGCGATGCGCGGGAACGAAGTTCGGCCCTGGTCTGGTGCCCTCGGTGAGGCGAGATAGTCACATCCTGACGACCTTCGGGAGCACCATGGGCCCGTGCTGCTCATCGCTGGCGCGGATGCGGAACGTCGCCGCCGGGCATCAGAGGTCCGTGTCGAGGTCGAACGCTACGGCGATGGCGGAGGCGAGGGAGGCCTCCTGGTCGTCGTGCAGGTACCCGATCAGGCGCCCAAGGTCGGCCATCGGGATGGTTCCGATGTTGTCGCAGGACACCACGGAGTCGTGATCGAGACCGTTTCGGGCGTCGACGGGGACCTCGGTGGACAGGCCCTTGATGGTGCTGGTGATCGGGGCGACCGTGACGTTCGTCAGGTGCGGGATCACCGCCTCACGGGTGAGGACCAGGACCGGGCGGGTCTTGTCGAGGCGGGCGAGGCGGATCTCGCGCATCAGTCGATGTCCAGTGGGGTACGGGAGGCGTGGGCGGCGACGTCGTCGAGGTTGTCTGGGTCCTCGCGGTCCTTCCACGCTGCCAGGATCTCGGCGTCGCGTTCGGCGTTGCGTCGGCGCACCTCACGGCGGAGCGCGCGGGTGACGAGGTCGGCACGAGACTTGGTGTGGTGGTCGGCGACTTCCTGGTCGAGGAAGGCAACGAGGTCGGTGGGGATGCGGACGGTGATCTGCGTGGATGGGGTGGACATACCCTTATCATACCGATGTGGGATTCAAAGTGGTATGGATGCGTTGGCGGTGAGGTCTCGGGTCAGCCCGTCATCCGCCTGCCGACGAATCGCCGGTGGCCGGTGGCAGATCCAGTTTTCCTGTCCACCAGGAGCTCTCGCGCTTCGCGGTACGCTCGAGCCGTCGCATCGGCGGTGGATTAGGGCTGAGGAATACTCCGGTGTCGCTGGGGCAGAGTGTCCTGGGCGTGCGTGGGTAGGCGGTTGCTGCGGCTCGTGCGGATCAGGTGCGGACTGCCGCTTCCGGGGCGGATCTGAGGGGGCCTGGGTGAAGCCGGCATCCAACCCTGGGTTTGCGTGGTGCCCTCGGTGAGACTCGAACTCACACTGCACGGGTTTTGAATCCGTTTCCTCTGCCAATTGGGATACGAGGGCTGGTGCGGATACCGACTGTAGATGATCCGTTCGTCACGTCAAGCACCGGTACCCTGCAGGGGGTTGTACGGCGGCTGAAACGATCGAGCGGCTGTGGCTCACGAGGAAGGGAGAGGTCGACGATGAACGACCCGGTCGGGCAGGAGAACCGTCCGGCGTCACGCCGTGTGGTGGTCGCCGAGGACGAGGTGCTGATCCGAATGGACCTCGTCGAGATGCTCCGCGAGGAGGGGTACGACGTCGTCGGTGAGGCCGGGGACGGGCAGCGTGCCGTCGAACTCGCCGAGGAACTGCGTCCCGACCTGGTGATCATGGACGTGAAGATGCCGCGCCGCGACGGGATCGACGCCGCATCCGAGATCGCCGCGAAACGTATTGCGCCCGTGGTGATCTTGACCGCATTCAGCCAGAGGGAGCTGGTCGAGCGGGCGAGGGACGCCGGCGCGATGGCGTATCTGGTGAAGCCATTCTCGAAGGCCGACCTGGTGCCCGCGGTGGAACTCGCCGCGAGCCGGTTCTCCGAGATCGCCGCCCTCGAGAAGGAGGTCGCGAACCTGACTGAACGGTTCGAGACCCGCAAGCTGATCGAACGCGCGAAGAGCGTGCTGATGTCCTCCCAGTCGCTCACCGAACCCGAGGCGTTCACCTGGATCCAGCGGGCCGCGATGGACCGGCGGACCTCGATGAAGGTGGTCGCCGAGGTGATCCTGGAGACCCTCGGCGGGAAGTGATCCGGCGAAGGCCGGCCGCGGCGACCCGCCGCACGAGCGCGGGACGCATCAGCGCGGTCGGGTCGTCCAGCATGCCCGCCACCCGCAGGAAGGCGGCCCCGACCTCGGGGTCCCGCGCCGCGGCCGCCTGAACCAGCGGGACATAGGTGTTTGCCATCCGCACCCGCAGCGGGCGGGGGCCCGGGACCGCGGGGAACGCGAGGTCGGCGCCCGCCGCGATGTCCCACGGGGGATCGACGATCTTTGCCATGCCGCGCAACACCTTTCGAGGATCCGGTTCGGATGCGAGGTGCTCTCGCAGGGTGCGCGCCTCGAGGGCAGCCACGCTCATGCCCTGACCGTAGACGGGGTTGAAGCTGCACAGCACGTCCCCGACGGCCAGGAGACCGGCGGGGAACCGCGGCAGCCGCTCGTACCGGTGACGGATGCTCGCCGGGAAGCGCATCGCGACCGGCGGGTCGAGGAGTTCGGCGTCGCGGACGGCATCGTGGATGTCGGGGATCGGAAGGGACCGCGTGTACTCGACGAACGCGTTCGCGTCGGTGGGCGGAACCTCCCCGAGCATGCCGACCAGCGTCAGGATGTGCCTGCCGCCCTCGATCGCGGCAAGGGCGCCACCGCGGGTACAGCCCCCGCCTGGCGGAACGATCACGGCCCGTTGCGCTCCCAGCGCACCGGCGCGGAGCCGGACCACCCCCGTTGCATAGGTGATGTCGGTCGTCACCCGATCCTCGGCGGGCCGAGGGTAGCCGAGTGCCTCCAGCCACCGCGGCAGGCGTGAGCCGCGCCCGGTCGCGTCGACGACGAGGTCCGCGTCGAGGGTCACGTCGCCGCTCCCGTCGACCCGGCGGCTCACCCGCGCACCGGTCACGCGGCCGCCGTCCCGGCTCGCGGCGAGACCGAGAACGTCGCGGTGATCGTCGAGGACGACGCCGGGAAGTGCCCGCACCCGTTCCCGGACGTACCCCTCGATGCACGGCCTGCTGACGCTGATCACGGCGATCCCGCTGGCGGCCTGCGCGAACCGGTGGCCGCCGAAGTAGAGGCGTGCCTCGGCGAGTTGGTCGAGCATCGGCGCACCGCCCGCGACGAGGTCCGCGGCGAACCCGGGGAAGAGTTCCTCGAACACCTGCTGGCCGCGCGCCATCAGGCTGTGAATGTGGTGTCCCTGCGGCACCCCCCGGCGCTGCCCGGCCGTGTCGGGCAGTTCGTCCCGTTCGACGACGACCACCTGCGCGTACGCGTCCGCCAGGACCCGGGCCGCCAGCAACCCGGCCATGCTCCCCCCGAGCACCACGGCGCGGTCCCCGATCATCGCGTCGTTCATCGCGCCCTCCTCGCCCGGCCGGCGTGCCTGCTTCCGGTCACCGGGCCGCCCGGCGGCATGCCTGGGTGACGTATAGCGGAGTCAAAGGTGAATTCTACCCGGCCGGTTCCGCGGCAGGAGGGCCCCGACGATCCCCGATTGCGCGGACGGCCTGCCGTTGGCACCGTGTCGGTGTCCGTCCCTAGACTCTCTGCGGTGAGCCCGACAACGTCTCCCGCATCCTCCCTCCCCGCCGCCGACTCCGGCGACAAGCCGACGCTGCTGCTCCTTGACGGGCATTCGCTGGCCTACCGCGCGTTCTTCGCGCTGCCCGCCGAGAACTTCAAGACCCACAGCGGGCAGACCACCAACGCGGTGTACGGGTTCACGTCGATGCTGATCAACCTGCTGCGCGACGAGCAGCCCAGCCATGTCGCCGCCGCGTTCGACGTGTCCCGGCAGACGTTCCGCGCGGACGCGTTCCCCGAGTACAAGGCGAACCGCGCCAAGACCCCCGACGAATTCAAGGGGCAGGTGGAGGTCACCAAGGAGGTGCTCGGCGCGCTGGGCATCCCGGTGATGGCGGAGGCCGGGTTCGAGGCCGACGACATCATCGCGACCCTGACCACCCAGGCGGCCGAGCAGGGCTACCGGGTACTGGTCTGCACCGGCGACCGCGATGCGCTGCAGCTCGTCACCGACGACGTGACGGTGCTGTATCCGCGCAAGGGTGTCTCCGACCTGACCCGGTTCACCCCGGCGGCCGTCGAGGAGAAGTACGGGCTCACTCCCCGGCAGTACCCGGATTACGCGGCGCTGCGCGGCGACCCGTCCGACAACCTGCCCGGGATCCCGGGCGTCGGGGAGAAGACCGCCGCCAAGTGGATCCGCGAGTACGGGTCGCTGACCGAGCTGGTGGACCGGGTCGATCAGGTGCGCGGCAAGGTCGGCGACGCGCTGCGGGCCAACCTGTCGTCGGTGCTGATGAACCGGCAGCTCACCGAGATGGTCCGGGACGTGCCGCTGCCGTACGTGCCCGACCAGCTGGCGCTCGCCCCCTGGGACCGCGACAAGATTCACGCCCTGTTCGACGACCTCGAGTTCCGGGTGCTGCGGGACCGGCTGTTCGACACGCTCGCCTCCGCCGAACCCGAGGCGGAGGAGGGGTTCGAGGTGCGCGGCGGTGCCCTCGCGCCGGGCGAGGTCGCGGCGTGGCTGCGCGAGCATGTCGGCGCCGGGACCCGCGCCGGGGTGTCCGTGGTCGGCAGCGGTGCCCCCCACGGCGGCGACGCCACCGCCCTCGCGATCGCTGCCGCCGACGGGGAGGGCGGGTACATCGTCGCGGCGACCGTCACCGAGGACGACGAGACTGCCCTCGCGACCTGGCTGGCGGACCCGGCCGCGCCGAAGGCGTTGCACGAGGCGAAGGCCGCCATCCACGCGCTCCGCGGCCGCGGCTGGACCCTGCGCGGGCTCACCTCCGACACCGCGCTCGCCGCCTACCTGGTGCGGCCCGGCCAGCGCAGCTTCAACCTCGACGACCTGTCGCTGCGGTACCTCAAGCGGGAACTGCGGGTCGAGGACACCGGCGAGGCCCAGCTGTCGCTGCTCGACGACGGGGACGACGCCGACGCGAAGGCCGCGGAGACCGAGATCCTGCGGGCCCGCGCCGTCACCGACCTGGCCGACGCATTCGACACCGAACTCGCCGCCATCGAGTCGGCCCGACTACTGACGGATCTCGAACTCCCGCTGCTCGAGGTGCTCGCCGACGTCGAGGCCACCGGCATCGCCATCGACACCGACCACCTGCACGACCTGCAGTCCACGTTCGCGGACCGGGTCGCCGCCGCGGCGAACGCCGCGTACGAGGTGATCGGGGAACAGATCAATCTCGGGTCCCCGAAGCAGTTGCAGGTCGTGCTGTTCGACAAGCTCGACATGCCGAAGACGAAGAAGACGAAGACCGGGTACACCACCGACGCGGCCGCGCTCGAGTCGCTGTTCGAGAAGACCCAGCACCCGTTCCTCGAGCATCTGCTCGCGCATCGGGACGCCACCCGGCTCAAGGTGACGGTCGACGGCCTGCTCAAGTCCGTCGCCGACGACGGCCGCATCCACACCACCTTCAACCAGACCGTCGCCGCGACCGGGCGCCTGTCCTCGACCGAACCGAACCTGCAGAACATCCCGGTCCGCACCGACGCGGGCAGGCAGATCCGGGACGGTTTCGTCGTCGGCGCCGGATGTGAGTCGCTGATGACGGCCGATTACAGCCAGATCGAAATGCGGATCATGGCGCACCTGTCGAAGGACGAGGGCCTGATCGAGGCCTTCAACACCGGGGAGGACCTGCACAGTTTCGTCGGCTCCCGGGCGTTCGGGGTCCCGATCGAGGAGGTCACCGCGGAGCTGCGGCGTCGGGTGAAGGCGATGTCGTACGGGTTGGCCTACGGGCTGAGCGCATACGGGCTCGCCGCCCAACTGAAGATTTCCACCGAGGAGGCGAAGGAGCAGATGGACGCCTACTTCGCCCGCTTCGGTGGGGTGCGCGACTACCTGCACCAGGTGGTCGAGCAGGCCCGCAAGGACGGCTACACCTCCACCCTGTTCGGTCGCCGCCGCTATCTGCCGGACCTGAACTCGGACAACCGGCAGCGCCGCGAGGTCGCCGAACGTGCCGCGCTCAACGCGCCGATCCAGGGCACCGCCGCCGACATCATCAAGGTCGCGATGATCGACGTGCAGGCCGGATTGGCGGACGCGGGCCTGCGCTCCCGGATGCTGCTGCAGGTGCACGACGAACTGGTGCTCGAGGTCGCGTCGGGGGAGCGGGACGCGGTGGAGGCATTGGTCCGCGAGAAGATGGCCGGCGCCATCGAACTGTCCGTGCCGCTCGACGTCTCGGTCGGGGTCGGCCGCAGCTGGGACGCGGCGGCGCACTGAGATGGGTGTCCTGGTCTGCTTCCACGCGCACCCCGACGACGAGGTGTTCGTCACCGGCGGGGTGATCCGGCAGGCATCCGATGCGGGGCACCGCGTCGTGCTGGTCACCGCGACCGACGGCGCGCTCGGGGAGGTCCCCGACGGGCTGCTCGGCACCGGGGAGAGCCTCGCACAGCGGCGGCGCGCCGAACTGGACGTGTCCGCCGCCGCGCTCGGGGTACACCGGGTGGTGCCGCTGCACTACCGGGACTCCGGCATGGCGGGCACCGCCGACAACACCCACCCCGACGCCTTCTGCAACGCCGACGTCGAGGCGGCGGCGTCGCGGCTCGCGGACGTGCTCACCGAGGAATCCGCGGACGTTGTCACCATCTACGACACGAACGGCGGCTACGGGCATCCCGACCACATCCAGGTGCACCGGGTCGGGATCCGCGCCACCGACCTCGCCGGGGTGGAGCGGGTGTATGAGGCCGCCGTCAACCGGGACCACATGAAGCGGATGATCGCCGCGAACCCGGCCTGGTCGGACGAGGCGCAGCCGCCGGACCTCGACAGTTTCGGTCTGCCCGAGGCGCAGATCACCACCACCGTCGACGTGTCCGCGCAGATCGAGGCGAAGCGGGCCGCGATGGTCGCGCACGCCACCCAGGTCGGCGACTTCGGCCCCTTCCTCGGCATGCCCGTCGAGCAGCTGCGGGCCGCGTTCGGCGTCGAATGGTTCCGCCGCCGCGGCATGCCCGCGGGATACCGGGAGTCGGCACTGGCACTCTGACGGACGCACGGGACCGGGGGCGGGGGGAGGGTTGTTGTGGGGGAGGGACCGGTGGTGTTTGGTGTTTCGGTCTCCTTCTGCTTCGTGATTTTCCTGTTCACCCCCTCCCTTTCTACG